>JBOFGF010000182.1:0-45419 GCA_051649005.1 Thermoguttaceae bacterium
AGGTTTCGATTTGGGAATATGGACGCTGCATAAAAACGATTTAGAATCCAATAACACAGATGAAAATGAAATACCTGATGTCTTCAGTTTGAAAGGGGACGAAGTCATTGATATTCATGCGAAACGAAAATGGTCTCGTTCCTATTTGAATTTAACCAATTCGACGAAACTGAACGAAAACGTGGGATTTGCAGGAAAACAAACTCCAGTCGTCAATTGGATTAACGTGCAAGAATCGCCAGAAATGCTTTCTCCTTATAAAGCGGGGGCGGCAACATCGTCGCTTCTGACAATGTTTGATCCTCATTTAGCACAAAATGGGAAAACACATCATGATGTCAAATTGAGCCGCGAAGCACTTGACAAAATTGCGTTTTGGATTGATGCACTCGTTCCTTTTTGCGGCGATTATTTTGAGGCCAATTCGTGGAACGAACAAGAACTTTCCAAATATCATTATTATGAAACGAAAAAGAAAAATATGGCCGAACTCGATAAAACAAGTCGAATCGCCATTCATGAAAATGCAAACAAAAATTTGACTAAACAAACAGTCCAGAAAACAGATCAGGAAAAATTGTATCGAAATTTTTACCGAAATTTGGCATACAATCCAAATGCAAAAGAGATTAAAGAAGGGGAAAATATCAAAAATTCACCCGGCCAAGTGAGTTCCAGCCAAGTCAGTTCCAGCCAAATGAGTGAAAGTGAAAAAGAATGGGAGCGATTTTGGATGGCTGATGAACGATCAAAACAATTTCCCGCTGCTTCTAGTAACAGCGTTTGTCGCGGCGAAAAAGCATTTGCCGCTTCAAATTGCATCAATGGAAACACAGCAAATAAAGGACACGGCGACGCATTTCCAAGTTGGGGACCAGATCAAAATGTCGAGAATTTGTACTGGAACGTCGATTTCGGCAAATCCGTTCTTGTCGACCAAGTGGCAATCTGGATTCGCGCCGACTTTCCGCATGACACGTTTTGGAAAGAGTGCGTCATCGAATGTTCGAATGGTTTCAAAAAGAAAATTTCGCTTGAAAAAACTGCGAATCGGCAACTATTTTGCTTTCCACCACAGAAAATTGAGTGGCTGCGACTGACCGATTTTGTTCCTGCCGAATCCGGCTGGGCCGCTTTGACAGAAGTCGAAGTGATGGGAATTGACGAAGTTTCGCGTTCTTACAATCCGCCTGGATGGTAATTGCACTGTCTAATATACAAACGACAAAACTCGCTAAATACACAGTAAAACAAGAATCGGTGTTAATTTGTGCAAAATTAGTTTCAATTTTTGGGCGCGCAAATTTGAAATGCCCCAAGTTGCCACATCTCGACTGTTTTATCTAAAATCAACTTAGACATTACAAGTAAGAAACAGTGTATTCGTTCACAGGTTTTGTGTGTTTTTTCATAAATTTCCATAAATGCAGCTAAAATCCGATTGCCCTGAAATTGCAATTCAGAATCCCGGCGGCGTTCATGAACCTCAGAATAAACCCGCCGACTTACGTCGGCGGCTCGCCAAACATGAATTTTGCAATGCAAAAAATCTAAAACCGTGAACGAATACGAAACAGTAATATACAGACGACACAAAGCGACCAATGGGATATTCAAATCTGCAAAGTTGTGTGAGAGACCTCCAACGAATCGGCGAATTATGTCAGTTCGACGAAGAAATTGATCCGTTTTTAGAAGTGGCTGCTGTGCAGCGGCGACTTTTTGCGGCGGGCGGACCTGCTGTATTGTTCACACGTCCCAAATCTGTGCTGTCTAATCGACCAGATGGTCTGTGTGAATTTCCGATGCTGGCAAATTTTTTTGGAACAGAAAAGCGTGTCCATTATATTTTTCGAGACGGAATTGAGCCACTGAAACGATCTCTCGAATTGGGAGCCGATCCGATTGCTTTGCTGACAAATCGTTTCTCGCTGCAATCCATCGTGTCCCTCGGTTTGCACGCTCTTTCGTCTTTTTATTATTCGAAACCGAAACTTGTGCGACAAAGAAATGCCCCTGTTTTGGAATGTACGACTTCACTTTCGTCATTGCCACAGCTCGTTTCATGGCCAGATGACGGCGGTGCATATTTAACTTTGCCACAAGTTTACACTGAACATCCGATTCGAGCAGGTTTCAGTGCATCCAATATCGGAATGTATCGTGTTCAGATTTCGGGAAATGATTATTTACAAAATCACGAAGCCGGACTGCATTATCAAATACATCGTGGAATTGCGATGCACCATGCGGCGGCCATCGAAAACGATTTGCCACTCCGAGTCAATATTTTTCTCGGCGGAGCACCAGCAATGACACTCGCGGCAATCATGCCACTTCCCGAAAATGTCAGTGAATTGATCGTCGCCGGAATTTTGGCACAAAAACGAATTCCGATGACGAAAATTACACACGATTCTTTGCCAATTTATGCACAGGCCGATTTTTGTATCAGTGGAACAATGCAGCGAAATACTAAACTAGAAGGTCCATTTGGAGATCATCTCGGTTATTATAGTCTCGCACATGATTTTCCTGTTCTGAAAATTGATAAAGTGTGGCATCGAAAAGATGCGATTTTTCCATTCACTGTCGTGGGCCGTCCGCCGCAAGAAGACACGATGTTCGGATCACTTATTCATTATTTGACCGGAGATGCCATTTCAAAACGCATTTTAGGTGTCCATGCGGTTCATGCCGTCGATGCCGCAGGTGTGCATCCGCTTCTGCTGGCACTGGGACGAGAAGAGTATTTGCCGATGGAACCAAATCGACGCGCTCTCGAATTGCACACGTTGGCACACGCGATTCTTGGATGCGGCCAATTATCACTTGCCAAGTATCTCTTCATTGCCGCAAAAGAGGACGATTCGACTCTCGATGTACATGATATTCCTCGCTTTTTTCGTCATATTTTAGAACGGGTCGATTGGAAAAACGATGCGCATTTCGTTACAAAAACATCGGCTGATACTCTCGATTATACATGTGCCCAGTTGCATCGTGGCTCCAAAATGGTTATTGCCGTCGCTGGAAAACCAATTCGCAAACTTGCTGATTCACTCGATAATAATTCTTGCGGTGATAATTTGCATTGCAAGAATTCTCACCGAGACAATGCGTTTCCGGCAAAAAAATGTCGCGTCGTTTTGCCCGGCATTCTTTGCATCGAATCATTTTTGTACAATAATTTTGATACTGAAATGCTCTCTGACTCAGTTAAATCTGGCTTTCCTCTTATTGTGCTTGTCGATGATGTAGATGCGGCAACAAAATCATTTTCCGATTTTATCTGGACGACATTTACGAAAAGCGACCCGGCGACCGATGTGCATGGATTCGGTGAATTTACGTCGCAAAAACATTGGGGATGCACCGGCCCACTACTGATTGATGCAAGAAGAAAACCGCATCATGCGCCTGAATTAGTCGAGCCGTATGAAGTCGCAAAAAAGGCAGATTTGATTGTTGATAAAATTCTGAATCGATGAAAAAACCAATTTATGTTTCAGAAGAATTTTATAACATGCAAGTCGTGGTCTCTCGTTTTGACAATCCAACAAAAACCAAGCCACATCAATTTACTAACAGATTGCCAAATTTTTAACACAAAAACCCCGAGAATTGCAAAGTCTGTGTTTTTGAAAATGTACTATTAGATGTGCCAATCAGCAAAAACCAACGAAGCAACGAAAAATGCGAAAAAACGAGAAAACGAGAAATGCGAGAAAACCTAAAAAACGCCGTTATTTTCTATCTTTGCCAATTTGAGGGAATCTGATTTCCGAGAGCATTTTTCGTCGCAGTATTTTGGACGTTCTGTTGATGTCCATTTGGTCGATTTGAGGGAATCATCGCCGCAATTAGTCGATAACAAAGAACGATTGGAACTGCTGCAATTACTGAAGCAAAAAATCCGACCGGTCCAATCGGATTAAAATGCTCCGGTCTTAATAATTGCAGGACGGCAAATGGTCCGGCAAAACTTCCGAGTATGCCAACAACGAGAGTGCCAAGAAGTCCGCGCGGTTCTCCGGCGGGCAAGAAAAACTGAGAAGTAAGACCGACCACGACACCAAATCCGATCCACACAAATACTATATTGACCCACAACTGGGCGGCAGGAGACAAGTCCATATTGATTTCATTGGATTTTAGTATCAGGGCACCTCAATTTATTCACTTTTTTGTCAAATTTGAATGTACAAACCCAACAAATTGCAGCGTCTGCTTTTTTGCTTTGTGAACTATTAGATGTGCCAATCAGTAAAAATACTACATTTACAAGTTACGTCCGTCAATACATCCTCGACTCCATTTGCGAGTCATTGATTGGCAGGTTTGGAATTTGCGGGAACAAAACCCGCCGCCAACTTGGTGCCCACTCGGGAAAGCCTGAATCTGCGATCAATACTGGCCAGAATGTTCCGCCTGCCCTGATTGAAGCTGTGCCGCCTCGTTTTCATACGGAAAAGCGGAACCTTTTGGAAAATACTGCACATGATTTTTCAAATAATATGGATTCGGAAGTGTCATACCATTTGAATAAACGGCGCATCCCGGAGCGGCGAGCAACAAAGTGGCGACAACCACGAACAACAAACTCATCATCTTTTGACGGGATTTTTTGCTAATTTGCATGACACATATTCTCCACTTTGCAAAACTTGGACGGAATCCAGCTCCTCGGCGTGACAAAGACACCGGCTGTCTCTTATTTTATCGGTTTTATGGACTCTCCCACTTAAATGAATTTTTTGGCGTGGTAGTTTTTGGCGCAGTAGTCAATCATATTAAAAAGTGTTATACTTTTTAATATGTTTTAGATTGTTTTGAGAAAACATAACAAAGGGCGAAATTCTTCTTTTATATTTTCATCTTTCATCCTTTTTTGGCTCCTTTTTGAGTAGGAAACATGAACCAGAGCTATCCGATTTACACAGTGAATGCACAGTGTCAGGACTGTTTCAAATGCGTCCGCAGCTGTCCTGTCAAAGCAATTAAAGTTCAGGACTCCAATGCGTCAGTCATGCCTGAATTGTGTGTTGCTTGTGGACGATGTGTCGAAGAGTGTCCAGCTCGGGCAAAAAAAATTCGAGACGATCTCGGACGCACAAAACAGATACTTCAACGAGACCTGCCTGTGTTTGTTTCACTTGCACCTTCGTGGGTCAGTGAGTTTCGTGGTGTGCCCGCCGCCAAAATGATTGCCTCGCTCCGTAAACTTGGATTTGCTGGTGTGAGTGAAACGGCACTCGGAGCGGAGCTTGTTACTGCCGAAGTGGCCAAAATGCTGCAACAAGAATCCCGGAAGGACAAACTCATCATTTCCTCTGCATGTCCAGTCTCGGTCGATTTCATTCGAAAATATCTTCCAGAATTTGCAGATTCGATTTCTCCACTTCTTTCTCCAGCACTTTCGCATGCTAAAATGCTTCATCAAAGCCAGCCAGCTGAAATCAAAGTCGTATTCATCGGCCCATGTATTGCCAAAAAAGTTGAAGCAGACAATCATCCGAATTTGATTGCGACTGCCATTCTCTTTTCAGATTTACGTCATTGGTTCACCGAAAATGGGATTGATCCGTGGCAAGTGGAAACAACACCGAGCGATGTTTTTGTCCTCAATTCCGCAACAAACGGGGCATTGTATCCGATTGAAGGCGGAATGAACGAAACGATTCGGGCTTTGGAACAAAACCATGATATAACCGAGAACAAAACTAATTTTGTTACAATTTCAGGTCTTCGATCACTGAAACAGGCACTGAAAGGATTCACTCCGCGCGAAGTAAAAGAGCCTGTGTTTCTCGAAACACTTGCCTGCTGCGGCGGATGCGTGCATGGACCGGGAACATCACATGCTTCGCCTGGTCTTTTGGAACGACTTCGAATCATTCGGAATGCGAACTTATCAGAACCGTCCCAAGAAAATTCCGACATAGATATTGTGCAAAAATACGACAAAGCACCAGTTGAGTTGGAACAGATTAACATGCAGCAAATCCGTCAAATGCTTCGGCAAGTCGGCAAAACAAGGCCGGAAGACGAACTCAATTGCGGCGGATGCGGATATGATTCTTGTCGCAATTTTGCAGTTGCTCTGATTAACGAGAAGGCGGAGCCGGGGATGTGCGTCTCATATTTGCGTCAATTGGCACAGAAAAAATCGAATGCGATGCTTCGATGTGTTCCGGCGGCGGTCGTCATTGTTGATCGAAATTTGCAACTTATCGAATGTAACAAAAAATTTGCAGAGTTGGCCGGCGACGAGGCAATGACCATTTATGAAGCGATTCCTGGCATGGCAGGTTCGCTCCTTGAAAAGCTCATTCCTTTTTCCCCATTGTTTCAAGAGGCACTACAAACTGGAAAGGAAACAGAACATGACATGCTTCGTTTCGGTGATAAACTTTTGCGGATACAATTTTTCAACATTGATCCACATCAAGTGATCGGAGCGATTTTATTTGATGTAACAAATACAGAATTTCGACGGGAGCAGATTGCCTCACAAGCGCGCGAAGTCATTCGCAAAAATCTTTCAACTGTGCAGGACATCGCATGTATGCTCGGTGAACACATGGCCGAAACCGAAATTTTACTCCGTTCCATCGCCGAAGATTATTCAGATTAATGCTTTCGCCGGAAAATAATCTGCCAAATTGTAAAAATTGTAAAAACTTTTCATGAGATTTTCGTGCATAATTTTGTGTATTTCGTTGTTAATTTTATTATTTTTTTGTATGCGTTCACGGGTTTTGTGTGTTTTTTCACAAATTTCCACAAATACAGATTACATTTGATTGCCATGAAATTGCATTTTCGAATCGCGTCGGGATTCAATATCGGTAGAAACACGAACATCAAAAACGTCAGATCGGGGTTCAATATCGGTGACCATAATTCAACTCCGACGGAGTTGTGTGTTTTTGTGGGCAATTCGTTTCTACCATAATTGAACACCGCCGGTGTTCGGGGACATGGAACGCCTCGCCCCACAAAACCCGCCGACTTAAGTTGGCGAAATTTTATTTATTCCGGTGCTCACGCACCGGCTCGATAAACAAAACCATAAACGGATATGATTTACTAGAATTGTTTCATCGCTGAGTGACACCAACCATGTTCGATGCCTGCATGACACGCCCAGCAATTCCGTACATAAATACTGGCTCAATTCCGAACGTGAAAGCCCAGTCGTTTCTGGATTCGGAATACATCGCTCCAATCATCATACGAAAAGACTCGCCAGTTCTAACAAACATGAAATTGTGTCCAGTATTCATCCATTTATCTTTTTGTATCTCAAATGAAGTTGAATAATTCATTGAATACTTTTCATTCATCGTATAACCAAATTGGAATGTCGCATAAGTGCGATTGATAATTCCCTGCATGTTATCGAGTGTAACACCAAAGTTGCCTCGATTTGGTCGCTGCCACATCGCTCCAATTCGTGTAGTTCCCTGTCCTTTTGAAAAAGTATCGTATATTCCAGAAGAAAACAGCGAGAGTCGATCTCCCACGAGCCATAAAAAGTTGTAATCAATGAGTCCGATTTCCTGCCCGAAATTCTGTTTTGCATCGGGATAATAATTGAAATGGACACCCAAAGTAATCCAGTCGATGATGTGTCGTCGTCCCACAGCTCCGCGTTTGGTTTGCCATCTTTGTGTCGCACCAAATCGACAGAGTGTCAATCCATCAGCAATTTCCATGTTTGGGGATGTGACATTTCCAGCAAGACCTGATCTGAGTGCGTAATAACGCGGATCGAAAACCTCTGGCAAAGTGCCTCCAAATGTGGTAAACAGAGATCGACGTCGAAAATCTTCGAGTGCCCAACTATCGAGTGGATCGGTCAAAATTAAGTCTTCCATTCTTTTGTCAGCGGCTGCATAAGACAATTCGGCATCAAAATCGACTTTGTGAGCGATTCCATTGACATACCAAGTTCTGTTTCCCACATTTGGCTGAATTTTCCAAATGGGAAGATTTAGTCGCACACCAGTTTGTCCATAAAACCTCTGTGTATCTTTTCCACTGCGATCCTTTCCCCAGTGTGAAAAATCGCCAAGAATATATGGCACACATCGCACTGGCCCAACATTTAGTGGAACATCGAGTTCATGCCGAGTCGAAAAGAACTCGAACGATGAGTTGATCGTTTGCGGCTGTGGGTCATTGGGTCTATTCGGATTCGGCGGCGCATTTGTCTGACTCGTTGTTGACAATTCCCAGGGCAAATAACGAAAATAGCGGCCATCATTCGGCCAGTCATAAGGAGCCGAAGCTGTTTGATAATCCATGTATCCGACTCGTGTGTGTCCATACATAGTTACATTATCGTTCAAAATTGACCGTCCGATTGTCGTTAAATCGAATCGTGGAAGAACATTTGAATTTGTAACAAAATTATCGAGTGCGTATTCTGCTTTCAAACGCATTGATTCATTTTCGCACGTTTTCCGCAGTTCGATGGCAGTTGTGTTATTTGGAGAAGTTTGCCACGCATTCTGAAAATAGCTATTTTCAAAATTGCGGTCTGACATTTTTCCGACTTGCGCAGAAAGTGACCAATTCCCCTTCCATTTATTAAATAGGGAATCAAAATCTTGCCGGTGTTTCCAAGAAGCCATATATCGATATTGATTCGGAAATTTGACATTTCGACGCGCACCACCGAGCGAGTCTGTGCCGATGTCACTAATTCCCCAGTAATATATCGATCCTTTTGTGCGACCTGCGTGTCCCAGACAAGATGTCGGCGTGTACGAAAAATACGCACCATGTCCGATGCCACGTTTTTCGAGCCACGAAAGATACACTTCGCCATCGAGCCATGCTGGACGATTTCGTACATTTAGTATTTGGAACGGATTCCATGTAGTTTTTACTTGGTTTCCATACATTCCACTGTTTCCGTAACTGATATTTTTTAGATAAAAAGAGGGGTCTCTCAGATCGGCGGCCATCCACGGCCAATAAAAAATTGGCATCGAACGAGCGGCAATATAATTATTTTCTGCAATCAGAACCTGCTGCGTTTCTGGTTCGCCGCCCCACGATGTGCTGTGTCGCTCCGTCAATGTCAGTGTTCCAGAGCGAAGTGAATAGGTCGGTTCTCCAAGTTGACTGGTCGAAATAGATGTTTTTTTGGCCGAAAACATTCCTTGTCCTGTTTGTTGCAAAATTTCGGCTTTCAGATGCAGGTCTCCATTCAGTCCTTGCACGCCTGCTATTGGAGAAGTCAGTGCAGCATTTAGAATATATGCAATTTTATTTTTGGCATCATAATACATTCTATTTGCTTCAATGGTTCGGGAACCATCTCGATAAATTATGTTTCCTTCGAGATAGACTTCAAAATCCTGCTGTGAATCTTCAACCAATTCCTGATTTCGGCTCATTTTTGTCGGATTGGCGGCCCAAATAACTGCGTGGTCTGCGGTTATATCTATAATGTCGCCGACAACATAATCTCCGCCTGAAACTCCATCAATTATGAGGTTTAGACCTTTTGAAATCACGATCACACCACGATTTGGATCATTTGGAAATGGGTCGAACCGAATATCAAACGCTTCATCTCCGCGTGGATTCAGACGAATACGCCGAAATTTTTGTGGAGATGCAGTGGCGGAAAGTTGCGACGCAGATGTGGGGGCGACATACTGCACTTGCTGAATAATTGCGACATCTCCGCTCATCGCAGCAAGTCCTCTCTCCAAAATTGCTGGGTCTTTTTCGTGCGGTTGTTCAGGTGTCATTATCAGCGTTTGTACTGATGTGGACGTGGTAAATCGACCAAGCCATTTCTTATCAAAAATACGAGTTGGAACGCCTGTTTCGACTGTTTCAATAGCAATAGGTATCTGAACATCATCGGTTTCCAGATAAATGGTGACTTCGCGGGTGCCTTCGACTGGATGCTTTGTTTTATCGACCCAGACAACTCCTGCTGGTCCGTGTGCAGATTGATTTCCTTGTCGAATAGAACAATCGCCTTCAAGAAAATATATGGCATATTGTTTGGTTTCTTTTATCCAGCCCGATTTCGCAGAAAAAATGATCGGCTCTGTATTACTTGGTTTGGCCAGTGAAAATGTTGTTGTGCCAACTGTTTCTAACATGCGGCCAGGAACTGGGAGATAACTCGTTTGAAAATCATCGCCTTTAACTGAAGTAACCATTTGGATTTCTGGAAACCGAGCTGGATTTGCGAGCATTTCTGGAGATAGAAACCCATTTAATGAAGGGTCTGTCAGTGGCACATATCCAGTTCCGTCAATATAAATCGCAGGAATTGGCGAATCGCTCTGATAAATATCAGACATCAGAGACGAAGAAGCGAGACGATTGTGCGGTTCTACTGTCGATGAAAATGATTCGGCGACTTTTATCGAAGCAGGAGTTTGAAAGGCGGACGAACCGAAACCAGGAAGAGTGCAGATCGGTGATTCTGGCTGCTGCGACGCAGATTCTGGTGTCAATCTATCAATAATCGCGCCCGGAATTGCAAGCAAATGCGAACGGAAATTTTGATTATTTTCAGGAGATTGGTCAGCGGCTGTGAGTGAAATAGGACGAAAAGCAATAAATGCAAAGAATAAAACAAGCGCGACAAATACCACGATGTCATGGGCACACCTTCTCCCCATTGATCTGCCGACGAGGCGGCGATCTTCTTGTGTGGATTCCGATAAAAGTGGCGACAAGTCCTTCAAATTCACAAAAAATGAGCGTTTGGTCCGATTTTTGTAAGAAATCGGAAGTGGTGCTGCAAGATTAGTCCGATTCGGGAAAATCAGCTATCGAGATGCCATTGCTCCAGTAAATAATAAAACAAGGAGCGAGGAAGTATGACGATTTATTCATCTTGAATCAAGAGGAAAAATCGGACAATACTTTCGAAGTTGTGGAAAAACTTCCGAGTGAATTTGGTTTCGCTGTTTTAGAAACAGTACAATAATCGTAAAATTTGACGGTTTATTTGCCCAAACGCCCCATTTTGACAAAATGACACACAAAAAAACGTCGGCACGAAGGAGCACCGTCAAATTCCTGTTGTTGGGCACAAAACCGCCTTTCGAGTTCAGTTTTTCGCCGCGTCGGAAACCGACGGGGTCCGTTCCTGAAACCAGAGTCGTTCAATGTTCCCGAACGCCGACGGGTTTCAGGACTTTGAAAACGTGACTTTATTGGCGATGGAGAGTATATTAAAATTAAATGAAGCGTATTTCGGAAAACCTGCGTCAGTCCAAATTAGTCCAAATTAGTTCAATTTAGTCCAAATAGTCGCCGATGATCTCCGCCGTCGTTTGCTGGCGAAACATTCCCGATGCGTCTCGTGATGTCGTTTCTTTGAGTCTTGAAACATTGCTGCCACAAGTCCAGCAATCATATCTTCCAATGTGATAACAGAGGCAGGTTTTGGAAATGACCGGCAATTTGGCACCTGTTTCGGAAATTCCGGTCGCTTGATACGCATCAATATATTGGCAATGACCTTTTGAATCAATTGCATATCCGAGCGAAACACACCGAGGTGCGATGTTCGAATTCAGACATGGGCTGCTTCTTAAAAGCCGAATCGGATAACCTGTTGGTGAGACACCGGAGACAAAAACGTCGTTTTCTCCGGCCTCAAAGAAAGCCTGTTTGGCATTGTCGCCCAATCCACTTTCCTTTGAGACGGTGAATCGCGTCGCCACTTGAACAGCAGAAGCACCTTGTTGCATGAAAAAGAGAGCGTCTTCGGCATTGAAAATTCCACCTGCTGGAATTACCGGAATATCGAGGCCTTCTTGTTTCAGGTTCAGCAAGACATCGGCAAAAATCTGTTTGAGATCGTACTCGGCCCAGTCATCACCGAATCCCAAATGGCCGCCGGCAAGTGGACCTTCGACGACGACATAATCGGGCAAACGATTAACACGACTTGCAGACCTGAGAAAAATTTTGAGAGCTCTCCAACTAGAAACGACAATCCCGATTTTTGCATCTCGAAATCGAGGATGTTCGGACATGAGTTTCATCGAGTGTCCATGCAGACCCGCAGAAAGAGAAATGCCATCTGCGCCTGCATCGAGAATGGATTTGAGACGGACAGCAAGGATTTCCATTGCCGCGCCAACTTGGAGTTTTTCCATGCAATTGACAAAAATCCCACCATTTCCCCTCTTTTTTTCGACGGTTTCCGAGACATATCGGAACTGTGCCTGTGCATATTCTTCTAAATCGAAGGTGGGAGCACAATTGGTCTCTGGCGACTCTTTTTGCAGTCGTGTCACATATTCGACTTTATTTTTCGTGAAATGCGTTCCAAAATTTTTATCACAAACAGCGGGAACCATCGCATCGGACAGATGGGCAATGCAATCGAGCCGCGCAGCTTCCAGAACCATTTCTGATGTTGAAATGTCAACTCCCATGCCACCGATCATGAGAGGCAAGTATTCAGATTCACCGAGTTGCAATTTCAAATCTCTGAGTTTCATCGTGAATGACGAGAAGGCGTGAACGCACATCCAACACCAAAAGGGCGGATGCTGATAACAAAGAATGCACAATTCCTCCCCATTCTATCAGATGATTCCCGATGTGTCGAGTAGCCTCATATACTGCATGAACATTTTGCAGTCAGAGAACAAATTTTGCTGCGTTCCACATAAGCGCGAAGTTATTATCGATATTATTCTCGAAGTTTTTATCGAAATTACAGTCGAAATTATTATCGACGTTTTTATCTAAGTTATTGCTGCGATGATGTCGGGAAAAGCATCTCTCGCATCTTATCAATTTCTGCGGGGTTCACCGCTTCGACTGGTTTTACCGTTTCAACATTCTGAACCGGTGTCTGGATCGGTGTCTGAACCGGTGTCTGAATAGTTGGCATGAACGGAATTGTTGGCGTTGTCGCCACTGAATAGATCGGAGGAGCGTAATTTCCATTCGGACCATTTTGTCCATTCAGACCGTTTTGCCCATTCGGGTTGTTCTGCATATTTGCCATTGTCGGAGGAATGACCTGTATTGCCGTTCCATGCCTTCGTTCCTGAGAGGCGACGAATTTGATCTGTCGCTCCTCCATTACTCTGGCACCGGCGAAATCACCCATCTGCCTAAAAATATCTGCCGACTCTCGATATGCGTATTCTTCTCCCAATGATTTCGACAAATACCGAAAACCTTCTATTGTTTTCCCCTGTCTAATCGAACAGCGTCCTAAACAGAGCAAAAGCCTTTTGTTGTCGGGAAATTGACTAAGCGCATTTCTCAACAATTTTTCTGCCGCTTCTAGGTTTTCCTGCTCCATCAAAAAGAGAGAATAATCACCTGCGATTATTCCGAAATTTACGCCGACTGCCTGCTGTGTCGCCGTCTTGAAATAAGTATCAGCCGCATTTATGTCCCCCATTCGCCATCGAATAAGAGCCAAACGATGATGTGCAGGAGCCGCAATTCCTGTCTCCAATTTCGATTTATTTACCTGAATATATTTTGTGTATGCTTGAATTGCTTGATTTAGATTTCCCTCCGCCTCCCACTGCATTCCATTTAGATATTCGTCTTTCGGTTTCAAATCTTGCTGTGCGACTGGCGTTTCAGGCTGCGGCGATGTCATAGTATCAGGCGAGACATCCATTTTTTTACCAACATCACCTTTTTTGCTCGTCAATTTGCTTGTCCAATCTTTGGTAACTCCAGAGATTTGGGTTTTAGTAGTCATGTACCATTTCTGAACCGATTCGGTAAATGTATTTCCTTTGACCGAAACTCCTCCATTATCGGTTGTGATCGGCTGCGATGCGGACTGCTGCTGCGGCATCGGATTTTGCATCGCCGAGTCAGTGGGCGTTTGTGCGGCCACTATTGCACCAGTTAGGAAAAATGCTGCCACCAGTAACAGTGCAGGCACCACTAAAAATGCTGGCACCGCTAAAAACGCTGGCACTGTCATTCCCAATACTATTCGTTTTTTGAAAAAAAGAACCATTTGTATCACCTAAAACCAGCCATTTTATGCAAATCGGAATTAAACGGGAGGACAGTCGGTTTCAGCAAAACCGCAAAACATCCCCGTTCTAGTTATCGGTGACATCGCCCCATCAGATTGAGTGTGAGGTGTTTTTTGTGCCGAAAAGGTTTTATTTGGGCTGTTTTATTCTGAAAAACCGTCATAATGTGTATCATATCGATTTTCGATGCGAAAACCGTCATTACTGCGAGTAGTTCTTTCCGGCTTCTATACTGAAAACGGTGACAAAATGTCGCATGTAATCACCGGCTATTTTGCTCAATTCACCCGCCGATTGACATCAGGGCGACCGCATAAAAATTTTGTTAATTTGGGAAGGCCTGTTGACAAAACCGGTAAAATAGAAGCCGGAAAGGAGGTGCGAAGCACCGTATTGACGGTGGTATTTTGGGATAATTGGCGCAATTGGGACGAGTGGAAGATTTGTTTGCAATAAAAATGTTACAAACCGTCAATACGCTCCCTGTGGTCGCTCCTTTCCGGCTCCTATTTTGTCAATTTCAGCAAAATAGAAAACTTGTTATCGGACTGGTGTTTTTATTCGCACAAAATTATTTTTAGTTGACATTGTACTGGAATCGGATATAATGCCAGTCAGTGTAGTTGCTCCATGTCTGTTGTTATTTTCGTAACAAAATGAAATCCACAAATGAAAAAAGACGCGATTTTTTGAAAACGGCCACTCGATGTGTCGCCGCCGGAAGTCTGGTCGCACTGACTGGCTATTTGGGAACTCGTGCGAACAATGCCTGTTCCAATTGTGGAATAGAATGCGGCGATTCAAAATGCAGATGTGAAAGCGGGCATGGATGCGGCGGTTCAGGCTGTGATTCTAAATGTGGAAATTCAAGAACCAACGAGGCGACTGTCTGGCAAATCGACCCTGCCAAGTGCATCGGATGCGGTGTCTGCTCTTACAAATGTGTTCGCACTATTTCGGCGGTGAAATGTTTCCACAACTACAAAATGTGTGGTTACTGCGATCTTTGCACCGGATTTTTCGATCCACAGCCAATCGCTCGGAACACTGGAGCGGAAAATCAGCTTTGTCCGACAAATGCCATTTCGCGCCGAGAAGTCGAGTCTCCCTATTTTGAATACGACATCGACCAAAATCTTTGTATCGGATGCGGAAAGTGCGTCGATGGATGCTTCTCGCTCGGAAACGGTTCGCTCTTTTTGCAGATCAATCAGTCTCTGTGCGAACGATGCAATCAGTGTGAGATTGCCATTCACTGTCCGGCAAATGCGATTAAACAAATTCCCGCTTCAAAGTTATACCTTTTCAAAGAAGTCTGACGAGAGACCGAAATTGGAGACCGATTTTATTCTGCGAATCGCTGTGAACGCATACAAAATGGCACATCTAATAATTCATTTTTCAAAAACTCAGACTCCGTAATTTACGGGTTTTTTTGTTAATAATTTGGTAATCGGTGAATAAATAGATGCGTCCAAAATAAATCGATTATCCGACGTGAGAGCGGAGCGGTCGCACCGCATCATTCGTTTCAGAAATATCATCGTCCGAATCAACAAGTCGCAGAGAAGGACGAGCGGTACTTCGACGTTCACTCACAATTCCTCTATTTGTCATTTGGAGAAATTGCGTCATTTCTGCGGCGGCTCCCACTGCAAATTTTGTTTCCAGATTTGATAAAATTTCTTTCCAAGTGAGACCACTTCGGAAAATAAGTCGATAAACTTCCTTGATTATATGTATGTCTTCGACGGATCGCCCATTTCGTCGCAGGCCAATCAAATTGAGACCAACAATGCGACTGGTGAGTCCATCGACAGTCACAAATGGCGGAACATCTTGAATGACATGTGCCTGTCCTCCCACCATCGCAAGTGATCCGATGCGGCAAAACTGATGAACACCGACTGCCCCTCCGAAATTGACACGATTTCCGACCTGAACATGGCCTCCCAACATTACATTATTCACGAGGACATTATTATTTCCAACATTACAGTCGTGTGCAATGTGTGCATTTGCCATGAAATAGTTTTCGTCGCCAATACAAGTCGTGTTTGGTGATTTGAGAGCACGATGAACAGTTACATTTTCACGGAATGTGTTTTGATTTCCAATCACTACAAAACCAAATGGAGGCTTTGCCGACGTGTGCTGCGGCGGACCTCCGATGACAGTTCCTTTTCCTATTCGGTTTCCAATTCCAAGTACTGTTCCAGATTTGATTACCACATGAGAATCAATTTGACATCCATCGCCTACTACGACATCTTCTTCAATAATACTGAATGGGCCAATTTCGACTTGGAGTCCGATTTGCGCGTTTGGACTCACAATGGCAGTGGGATGAATAATCATGATGTTAGTTCGGCAATAAAGTGAGAATAAAGTGCAACAATCACCTGTTCAGCGAAGGCACCGGAAGAATAACAAATTTTTTCAAATTACAAAAGAGCAAATTGGGATATTTCGGGGCATATTCGTAATAAAATTATGAATACCAAGTATACTGTGAATCGTCATCAATTAGATGTTTAACCCGCTTTCGTAGAAAGTGGTTGTTTCGCAAAACAAAGCAAATTTCTAAAAAAATTACACTAACAAAAGTATCGTTTTATGCCGGTGTGCTGTATAATAAATCAAGTCGAATAATGTGTAATAAATTTGCAATAAGGCGTTTTATCACATGGGACGTTCACTTTGCATGAAATCGTCAACTGACAAAGGCACACCGGGGGATTTTTGAGACCGATTCGACGAGGTCGGTTTGGGAGTGAACCAATTAGGAAATTTGAATCCTTTTTGAGAAAAGGCACATCCGCTGAGCGAAAAACATGGCAAAACAATTACCAGAACGAGCAACAAAGCGGTAAATTGACGCGACATCAGAGACATTCCTTCTGAAAATATGAGCACAAAAAGACATATCAGCAAACCATTCAACCTATACAATCGTCAAAATTTGCGCAAAACTTCATTGAAATGCAAAAAAGAGGGCATAAAAATGCCCCAAAAGAGAGATGCGATCATCAAAAAATCAGTTTTTAATCCGTTTCTAATGAATTTGGCGGAGAGCGGCACAAGTGAAAAGGAGCGGATATAACTCCTCATAATACCACAATTTCGCAAAATAGAGACCAATCGGTGTGCTTTCAATCCATTTTCCCGACTCCACAGAATCAATGAGCCACTCGATTCCGCGTCGAAAAGCCTTTTCAGTTTCCGCACTGCATTTCGTTTGCTGCTGATTTGTCATCTGAACAAATCGAGCCAATGCTTCGACGATGCAGGCAGTTTCTTCGATACTCGATTTTGTTTCCGATATTTCTGTCGTTTTATCGGCGCGTCCCCATCCACCGTCTGCATTTTGATGTAAAATCAGCCAATCGATTCCACGTTCGATCATTTTTTCCACGTTCAAGATTCGTTTTTTCGAGGTTTCCATCCATGATTTCGTTTTTTTCAGATAAAATCGCTCTGGATTTGTTGCCGACAAAGACCATTCTTGCCATGTTATAAGACCGAGGAGCACTTTTGCCGTTCCATAAAACGGATTCGTCTGGTCCGGCATGAATTGATTTCCAAACCAGAGTGGAATCCACGCCCCATCTTTTTTCTGCGATTTTTCCAAAAAATAGAGCATGGAAAGCATCGCTTTTTTTCCCTTTTTTAGTAACGACGCAGGAATAGCAGGCGAATCAATCCACGCACAAAAAGCGCGAAGTCCGTGCGCGGTCAAATCGGTGCTGCTCTGATCGAAGGGCAAAATTCCCCATCCACGACAAAAAGTGGGCATTCCTCCGTCTGCATTTTGCAGTCCGATCATCCATGTGATCCCCATTTCGACCGCCTCATCAATTTTCTGCCGCATTTCTTCGCCGTCTTCCATTTCAGGTAAAAGTGGATTCAGAGTATGCAGAGCAAGCAGTGCGCCGGGAGTGTCGTCGCCATCAGGAACCGCTCCCGAGAGATTGGTCCATCCCCATCCGCCCCGCGCCGCGCCTGTGTATTCATGCCGAAGACGGTGCTGACACGACAAAATCCACTGAATAAGGCGGGAGACGAGAGGCGAGCTGTGAGTGGAGAATGGAGATGGGCGAGAGGAGAAAGCAGAGAGGGGAAAAATTTTAATATCGGATTTTGCAGATTCGTCATCGAAATTTTGATTTTTGATTCTGAAAAAGTCAGTTCCGAGTCCATGCACAGCCAATGAAGTCACCCAAGTTGCCAGATTCGTATCAATCGGCCAACTTTCATCTTCCCGAATGGACTTGACAAGAAAAGGAATTGCGCGAGAAATAATCCGGCCCGCAATTTTTTGAGATTCTGGAAATTGAGCATAATCGCATGAAACGAGACTCATCACGACAAAAGCCGTGAGTGGAATTGCTTCGAGATATCCGCCACTTTTCGGCTGCATCGACTCGATTAACCGGAGTGTTTTGCACAAAACTCGTCGTCTAATCGACGAAATAATCCCGATTTGCCCGATTTTCCTATTTCTGCTTCTTTTTTTCCTATTTCTGCTTCTTTCTTCATTTTTTTGCACTGCTTTCAAAAACCTCACTTGTCCAACAGCAACGAGAGCTGGAATCGCATAACTGACGACATCCAATTTTAGAAGTCGAAAGAGGAATCGTGGCAAAGCAGCCCGCTCAAATGGAAGTTGCGGCACTTCGTCCCACTCGACGAGACCGGCGAGAGCGGCATTCGTCAAAATCGGAGCAGAAAATGTCCGATCTGTTCCATATCTTGCCACAACAGCGTCGATTCCGCCTTCTTTTTCAATGTATTTTGCCGCTTTTCGATCCGAATTATCAAAACTTTCATCTGTATTATTTCCGAAAAAGCCGCTCGAACTTTTGCCAACAATAGAACTTTTGCCAACAATATGAAAAGCCGCTCGAACAAGAAGCGTCGTCGAAATGTTTGAAAGGCTTTTGTTCGTGTCTCCCCATCCACCATCTTCATTTTGATGGCGATGCAGCCACGTCATTCCATGATTGATGCACTCTTCTAGTGAGACCTTTTTTTTGTCATTATTGCTCGAAAGTTCTTCAAAATGGAAATTTTTGCCCGAATCAAGTACAAGTTTGAGCGCACTAATTGCTGTGGCAGTTGAAAGTGCGGAGCCGGAAAGACACCCTGTCCAATGTCCATGTTCTGTGTTAAAATGAGAAAACAAAGTAGACTGGGCAGTTCTGGCAGCTTTTTGCACGGATTTGCGAAATTCGTCACTAGGAATCTCATTTTTATCTTCTCTGACGTTATTATCATTCTTATTCATTTTACCTATTATACGTTTTCGGAACAATTTTCTTGCAGAAGTCGTGTTCAAAGATTTTTTTGTCGAATTTTCACGTTTCAAAAAGTCGAATAGAAATGATGGCGGCGTTTCCGAAATTTTTCAACAACGGAATCGTGGTAATTTGACCTCATTCGAGTCGAAATACAAAATATCGTGAACGCATACAAATAAACACAGTGTAATTGTAGCAGGAAATTTCCATGTTTACATCTCCTTATAGTATAACCGGAATCGGATCACGTCGCACAAAGCAACTTGATTCAGGAATTCGAACATCCAACTCCGATTCCACTCAAATGTATTATCCGCCTCCGGTCATGCGTTTGACACATCAATTGCCTTTTGGAGCGATCTTACAAGACAATGGTGTTCAGTTTGTTGTTACAAGTCGACTTGCCAAATCAATGGAACTCCTCTTGTATAATAACGTCAATGATCCTGATCCAGTGGAAACGATCAATTTCAAGGAAAAAGAAAATCGATGGGGACATGTCTGGTCTCTTTTCGTTAAAGGACTAAAAGCAAAACAATTATATCATTTTCGCGCCAGTGGACCATTTGAACCAGAACGCGGACTTCGTTTCAATGGACATGCCCGACTGATTGATCCATATTCAAAAGCATTGGCTGGTTCGTTCATGCCATCCCCAGACGGCATTATTCGCCCTCCCAAATGTGTCGTTATTGACGACGACGATTTTGACTGGCGCGGCGACCGGCTTCTCCGCACAGACCTGTCAAAGTCGATTATTTATGAATTGCATGTAAAAGGATTCACGAAAAATCAGAATTTAGATTCACCACATGCTGGAACCTATCTTGGTCTAATTTCGAAAATTCCATATTTGAAAGAACTTGGAGTTACTGCTGTGGAATTGATGCCGATTCATGAATTTCCGACAAATGGAACGGATGGAAAAGAGCCGCCAATAAAAAATTATTGGGGATATGACACGATGGCTTTTTTCGCCCCACATCGAGATTATGCGTTTGCAAAAGACCCCGGCGCACAAGTGCGTGAATTCAAAGAAATGGTTCGCGCTTTTCATCAAGCTGGAATAGAAATTTTCTTGGATGTCGTTTTCAATCACACCTGCGAGGGAAACGAATTGGGTCCGACTTTGAGTTTCAAAGGACTCGACAACCAAATTTATTACATGCTCGATCATGGACAGTATTACAAGAATTACAGCGGATGTGGAAATACGGTCAATGGAAATCATCCAGTTGTTCGTGAAATGATTTTTAATTCTCTCCGGCACTGGGTTCGCAATTATCATGTCGATGGTTTTCGTTTCGATTTGGCTTCAATTTTGAGCCGCGATCAGTCGGGTCATTTGCAGGTCAATCCGCCACTGATTGAATCAATTACCGAAGACCCATTTTTGGCTGATACAAAAATCATTGCAGAGGCGTGGGATGCGGCGGGTGGATATCAAGTCGGTTCTTTCGGTTCATTTGGTGCATCGACACAAAGATGGGCGGAGTGGAACGGCAAATACCGAGATGACATTCGTCGATTTTGGCGAGGCGACCAGGGCATGACAGGCGCACTGGCCACACGACTTTCTGGATCGAGTGATTTGTATTCGCACAGTGGACGTTTGCCACAAAGCAGCATCAATTTCATCATTTCACATGATGGATTCACGATGAACGATTTGGTTTCTTATAATGACAAACACAATGATGTAAATGGCGAAGAAAACAGGGACGGCGAAAATAACAATTATAGTTGCAATTATGGAATAGAAGGTCCGGTGCGCGGACAAGAAAGCCGTGAACTGCGTGAAATCGAAGCTGTGCGAAATCGGCAAGTCAAAAATATGTTTGCCACTTTGCTTCTAAGTCAGGGAGTGCCAATGATTGCTGCCGGAGACGAAGTTCGACGCACACAAAAAGGGAATAACAATGCTTATTGTCAAGACAATACTATTTCATGGTTCGATTGGAGTCTCATTAAAAAGCACGGTGATATTTTCCGTTTCGTAAAAGAATTGATTCAATTTCGCAAAGAAGAAATTGCAGTGCGACAACCATATTTCCTGACAGGCAGGCCGCGCACACAGGGAGGACTGCCTGATATTAGTTGGTATGGAGCCGGAGGCGGTTTGGTTTCGTGGAACAACAGTCTTGAAAGGAGTTTGACCTGCTTTTTATCTGCCGTTCCACCGACTCCTGAATACGAAGGTTCACGACATCACATTTTAATGATGTTTCATGGTGGATGGGAATCCGCAGAATTTCATTTCCCACAAATCACGCATCAATTTTCATGGCAACTGTTTGTCGATACTGAGGCAGCTGCGCCGAATGATATTTTTACTTCTGACCAGAGGCCAAAAGTCAATGTCAAATCAATGATGAAATTCGCGCCGCACTCACTCCGCATATTTCTTGCTGATGCAGAATAAGTAGCCAGACAGAAAGAGCACATGTTCGTCTTGAATTTTGTCGCGACAAAAAGCGTTTTTCCGTCAATGCGGCACTGCCGTGACTTCTTTCCGGCGCAGACCGCCAACAAGTTTTGTGATTTTGATGCAATTGTCAAAATAAAAGCCGGAAAGGAGGTGCGAAGCACCGAATTGACGGTTTATTTTTCGCACTGTGCCTCCGTGAGAGAAAAAAATTCCAACCGTTCAATAAAAGCCGGAAAGGAGGTGCGAAGCACCGCATTGACGGTTTATTTTTCGCACAGAGGCACGGAGGACACGGAGAAGCGGAAAAAAATCCTCCATGAACCCTGCGCCTCCGTGTGAGAGAAAAAAATTCCCACCGTTCAATAAAAGCCGGAAAGGAGGTGCGAAGCACCGCATTGACGGTTTATTTTTCGCACAGAGGCACGGAGGACACGGAGAATCGGCAACAAATCCTCTGTGAACCCCGCGCCTCCGTGAGAGAGAAAAATTCGTACTGTTCAATAGAAACCGGAAATGGCATTTACCGAACCCCATTCGGGATTGAATAACGGTGACCATAATTCAACTCCGACGGAGTTGTGTGTTTTGGTGTTTTGGTGGGCAATTCGTTTCTACCATAATTGAACACCTCCGGTGTTCGGGAACATGGAACGCTCCGGAGTTCTGGAACGCATTCCGATGGTCAAACACACCGCCGACTTACGCCGGCGGCTCGCCCAATAAACCGCCGAACAAATTCCGGTGTTCACGCACCGGCTCGAAATGCGTTGTTGTGTATATTTGCGAGAATTATTCCATTAACGTGTGCAACTATGCTGCACACCGTCATCAATACGAAGTTTTGAAGCCAGCTTTTATAGCTGTTTCACTGCTTTCGTAGATTTTTTGCCGCTTTCATAGCTGTTTTGCCTGCTTTCGTAGAAAGTGGTGCGGTTTCACAAAAGCAAGTGTTCACCGCCGCCAGTCCAGTATTTCCAGTTCGATATTGCCAGTGAAATTGCTGATACGAGGAATGAAAGCAATATCGATTGCTTCTGAATATGGCTGCATATCTTCGATCCAATGGCGACGCGAAAATGCAATTCCCCGAATCGTCATTCCACCTTGTTCGAACGTCGCTGCAAAGTGGCTCTGATCATGCCCCATCGTTCCAGCGTTTTTCACAGTCACTTTGCTCGCTGCAAAAATCGGAGATCGATTTCCGACTCCAAATGGAGCCAGCCTTCCAATTTGTTCTAGTGTTTGCCGTGTAAATGCACCCAGTGGAAAAAATCCGTCAATCTCGATCTCACTGGTCCAACTCTCCTCCGTGCGGTTATTGGCCACTTCCAAGCAAAACGCTTCTCGAAATGCCGCCACTTGTTCGGGCAAAATTGTCAGTCCGGCGGCCCCATCATGTCCGCCAAATCTCACCAAATACTCTGAACACGCATCAATAGCTGCATATAAATTGAAACCCTGAACACTTCGAGCAGAACCAACCAGTCCAGTTCCGGCGCGTGCAAGTGGATCATGACCAAACAAAATCGCCGGTCTGTGATATTTCTCAGCTATTCTATTTGCCACCAAACCGAGAACTCCTTTGTGCCAGTCCCCAACCAAAACAAACGCCGAATCCTGATCTGGATGAAATTTTTCAGCAATTTGTTTGTCCGCCTCTGCGAGAATCTCTTTTTCAAGAGATCGGCGCGATGTATTCAAGTGATCAATTTCTTCGGCCAATTGTTCTGCTCGATTTGAATTGTCGGTTAAAAGCAATTCGACCGCCAGTCCCGCCTGTCCAAATCGACCTGCGGCATTCATTCGTGGAATCAATTGAAATGAAGCAAAATCAGTGTCCAATTTCGTTCGATCATGCACAAATTTCGCTTTCTGAAAAAGAGCCGCCATTCCAGGAGTGGAATATGGTGGAAGCAAAAATTGTAAACCGGAATAGACCATCGCACGATTCTCATCAAGAAGTGGAACAGAATCAGCGATTGTTCCTAAAACGGCAAGTCCAACAAGTTGACAAAGTCGATTACGAAAAGCCGGTGAGACAGAGACTTTCTCTCCTGATTCGCGGCATTTCCCGCCTTCGCATCCTTCGCCGCTTTCAACAATTTGTCCGAGTCCCCATGCAATTTTCAGAGCGACTGCCGCCCCACATAAGTGCGGAAATGGATAACAAGTGCTCTTGTTTTGCTTTTCTTTTTTTTGCTCCGAATAACTCGTTTCACTCTCAGAATGTGATGCAGCAGCTAAAAAACTGGGCGAAACGAGCTGATTGTCGTGCCAAACCAACTGTGGATGAGCAATTGCGACCGCATCAGGGAGTAATTCGCCGGGATTGTGATGGTCGGTGATGAGGAGTTCGACCCCAAGTTCTCGGGCCAGTTTCGCTTCTTCGAGACTAGAAATACCACAATCAACAGTAATGATCGTCTTCACTCCGTCTTTGTGGAGCTTAGAAATGGCATCCGAATTGAGTCCATATCCTTCATCGAGTCGGCTCGGAATATAATAAGAAACATCGCCCCCAAAATCACGAATCGCCTGATACAATATGACCGTCCCAGTCATGCCATCGACATCATAATCGCCATAAACGGCGATTCGGCTGTGAGACTGGATGGCTCGAAAGAGATGCTCTGCGACATTTTTGCAGCCAGGAAGAAGAAAAGGAAGCCGAAACTGCTCCTTCATTGTCGGATTCAAAAACGCCTCAGCTGCCTCGGATGTGGTCAAATTTCTGCCAACAAGCAGAGTGGCGAGCCAGTCCGGCAAGTGCGCAGAACGAACCAACGACGCGACCAGATCGGAATCAGTCGGTCGGACTGTCCATTTTTTGGGCATCGTTTCTCCCTGTTTAGAAATAACAAAAGACGACAAAATTCAAGTCGTTTTCGCAATTTATTTCTTTTTCTCGTTGTGAATTGTGTGTTTTCGCAGACGTGGGCAGAACTTGCTCAATTTCAGCTTTTCTCCCCCAGGTTTTTTGCGAATCGCATAATTGTATTCACCACACTCTTCGCACACAAGAAAGACGGTTTCCGCCTTTTTTTTACTCTTTTTTCCAGCCATGTTTTTACAAATTACTAAACAAAATATTCAATCGGTCAATGAAAGTCCACAAAAATGAACGCAGCACATTCAGATTGGCCCAATTGTATCTTATTTTGTGCAAAATAGAAGGGGGGCAAACTAAAGACAATACGAAGTTTCATACTGGGAGACTTGCGCAAAATAGACAAAACCAGTTTTTGCGCTTGAAACTTTGTGTAAATTGCAAACGGCACAAAATTGGATGTTTATCCAGCTTTCATAGAAAGCTGTTGTTTCGTTCAGCGAGCCGCCGATGTCAATCGGCGGGTGGATTAAAAAAATTACCTCCGTGCGAAATAATACAAAAATTGGAAGTCTGGGAAAATACCATGTAAAACACGCAATTTGTGCAATGAAAAACCACCTTCAATAACCTGACTTTCAGGGTCAAAACAAAACCCGCCAAATAAACTCGCCAAAACAAAACCCGCCAACTTACGTTGGCGGCTCGCCAAATAAATCCGCCAAATAAATCCGCCAAATAAATCCGCCAAATAAATCCGCCAAATAAACCCGCCAAATAAATCCGCCAAATAAACCCGCCAAACATGCCCACCAAACACTGACGCAAATTTTGCATTTTGCATCGCAAAAAAGCTGAAACCGTGAACGGATACAAAATTAAGTGTTTTCGATGTGTGCGTTCGGTCTGTCATTTGATTTTGCATCGAAAGTGGGGCGAGACATCCGCTCCACTTTTGTAATCTGCTCCGGCGTGCCAATGACAGCAATGCAATCTTCCGATTCAAATGCCTCTAAAAGTCGCGGTTTCGGATTGAAGTTCCCTTTTCGCATGATTCCCACGACAGTAATGTCTCGTTCAATGTCAGTGGCTGTTTTTCCGATCAGAGGCGAACCTTTCATAATCATAATCCATTCGAGATCGAGCAATCCCATTGATCTTCGCAGACGACGGAGGAGACGACGATCTTCTTGGGTCGAATTTTCGTGTGCTGAATAAACGAGTTGGCGGACTCGATTCAGGTATCTTTCAGCATCTTTTGTGGCGAGATGCTGTCCATGCAAAATTTGCCGCAGCATTTCGATTCCGACTTCATGTTCTGGATGAATGACTTCGTACAAATTGTTATCTCTGAGATATTTGCCATGTCGCATTTCACACTGGACGACGATGCGAATATCTTCTTTGATTGCACGAGCGGCGCGGCTTGTTGTTATAATAGTTTCATAATCATCCGACGTAATAATCAAGAGACGCGATTTTTGCAGATTGGCCGCCTGCAACATCGTTTGTTGTGTCGGGTCTCCAAAAAGAACGGCAATTCGTTGTTCCTGCAATTTTTCAAAAATGCGGTGATTCGGTTCAATCACAATATATGGCAATTTGAGAAAGCGAAGAACGCCGGCGACATAATGACCTATATTTTGTCCCCCTGCAATGACCACATGTTCGGTGGTTTGATGATCTCGGAGTGCCACTGGACGAACCGATTTGCGGAAAACACGACCAATAGACCGATAAATAGGAGCCGTCAAAAGCGAAATCATCGGGCCGATCAACATCGATATGACAATGAGATTCAATATGAGTGAATATGAGTCGTCACTCAAAATTGCTCCCTTTGTTGGAACACGAACATCTGGAAGAATACTTTGACAATGTTGACATTGAACGGTTGTTTTCGTTTTGGGAATCCATGTTTCAATAAAACAAACCTTCGCACAATGTTTACAACTAATTTGGCGTTCCTGCGATCCTTTGGAATCAATTGGCATCACAAAAAAAGCTGAATGTGAACAGTGTTTGGGCTTCTCCAGAATTGCCCCATCAGAATCTGTTTGAGGATTGTTTTGCTCCGCAACTTCAGAGTTTAGCTGCGATTCTGTCTGCACATTTATTGAAATCGTTTCATCAAATTGAATTTTGGGTGCTGAACCATCCCCTGTTAGATCGTCCGATGCTGAATCACCTTGATTTTGCACCCATTTCATATCTTTTCCGCATTGAAGTGGCCCGCCGACGTGGCATGTTGTACACAAAATCGAACTGACAACAGGTGAGTGGGCCTGTGAAATGACGATAAATCCGATTTCCGAAATTGGCATCATTCCGAGAAATGCGGCAAGTGGAATGACATTTCTGTAACCAAAAGACCAGCAGAGGCCTCCGAGAATCAAACCACGCCCAAAACAAACGACGGTCACCAGTGCGATGATTGTCAATAAATTTGATTCGATAAATGCCGGTTGTAACAGAGTTCCAACTGAAACGAAAAAGACAAGAGCAAACACGTCTCGAAGTGGAATCATGTCGCTGAGTGCTTTGTTCCCATAATCACTCCCCGACAAAACGAGGCCGGCAACAAATGCCCCGAATGCAAGTGAAAGACCGAACAAGCTCGAAATGTATCCGATGCCCAAACTAATGCCAATTACAGAAAAAAGAAAGAGCTCCTGCGACTGTCCATGTGCGACCACTCGAAGCAAAATAGGAATAACACGACTGCCGACAATCAGCATAATCCCAACAAACAGGGCTGCTCGCATAATCGGATAAATCGTTCCCCAGACTGAACCACCATCTGAATGATGAAGGCTCGTCATGATAATCACCAGTGGAATCATCATGAGGTCCTGAGAAATCGAAAGTCCGAGCATGACACGTCCAGAAAGAGTCCCGACATGACCGGTCGTCACTAAACTTTTTAGTATGACGGCAGTACTTGCAGACACAATTGAAATACCAAGACAGAAACACGCCAGTGGAGGCCAGTCGAGAATTTGGCCGATCAAATAACCAAAAAACGTCGTCAATATGACTTGAACAGCAACTCCATAAGTTGCTATTTTCCCCAGTGGCTTCAATTCTCGGAGGGAAAATTCTATTCCAAGTGAAAACAGAAGAAGTGCGACACCAACTTCGGCGAGAGTGGAAATTGTATCTTCGGACGAAACTCGAATACCAGGAGTGTTTGGACCGAGCATTACTCCGACCAAAATATATCCGATAATTAGTGGCTGTTTGAGTGCTTTGGCGACCATGCCACCCAAAAGACCGCCGAGCAAAATATAAATTAAATCGGTGATCAGTGAGGGCATCAGTCAAAATCAAGAAGAGCGTCAAAGCATCCAAGTAAACCTATTCGAGGTATGCGTTCACCACCACAAACTCCCCTAATTTTCAATGAGGAATACCCAAAAGGGCGGGGGCATCAGAGACTTACCAAGACAATCAAACCAAAACAAATATCCGTGAACGCATACAATAATCCTAACACATTTTAACAACTATTCAATATGGATCACCACGAGTATTGAAAAGTCGTCAAACAACAGTTTTTGAGGGGAGTTGATCGACAACTACTTCCGTTTTTAATGTCCACTTTAATGTCCACTTTAATGTCCGCATCCAGGACATCCAGCTCGTTTTGGAAAGTTCGGGTTTTCAATGGCGAATCCGGCCCCAAATTGACTTTCTTGAAAATCAATTTCTGTTCCATCAAAATGTGGGTCGAATTTTTTATTCGTGCCCAACATTATTTCATCGAATTTGTAGTTTGTGTCAAAAACGTCATCGAAAACTGTGTCAAAATTAAGCGAATAGAGCATTCCACTGCATCCGCCGCCAACTATTCCGATCCGTAAAAATGTCTCGTCGCCGAGATTCTTCGCCGCTTTAATTTTCCTTACTTCATCTATTGCTCTGGATGTCATAGTCACTGTCATTGGGTCCGTGTCCTCTGAATAATTGTGGAACCGAGTGAAAAACGGCAATACCGTTTATTAAAACGGAAACACCGTTTGTAAAATATAAAAACTGGTAAAACAGCCAATTTTGCGGTGAACACTTTGCCAAAAACAAACGTATTCTCACTGCGGCCCGAAAATCGGCATGACCGGCAAAACACATCATGTCGCCAATCTCATAAATCAATGTCAATTATACACCATTTTATCCTTTTTGGGAAATACAATCGTGGTCAAAATCTTGATTTTGTTAAAAGATAGTTGAAAAAATGTAAAAAAATTTAGTTCTTTTTACATGGTAAATTCCCATCATTCGGAATATCTGGTATAATCGAAACTCAGAAGGTTTCAACTTTCGACGATGAAAGCCGGACATTTCACTTTTTTTACTTTTTTCATTTAATTATACTGATTATACTGCCGTGGCATCAAAACTACCTCGTCTAACTACGTTTTACATTGATTATTTGGATCATCATGACATTTCCCGACTTATTGAAGAAGTCTCGACATGTTATGCACTCGGAACTATTCTGAGACTCTCTGGCTCCCAAGATGTTGACACACGGCGAGCAGTGGCGATGATTTTGGGGTTTGTCGGAACATATCAGGCGAATGACACACTTGGAGGCTTTCTCCATGATTCAGACCGGAGTGTCCGACTCCTCGCAGAGACGAGCATCAAAATGGTTTGGCCACGAGATGGCTCCGACGAAGCACGAGAAACACTTTGTCAAATCATGCGACTTATTGCAAAGCATGATTTTCAGGAAGCAGTGCGAATTGCAAATAACCTTCTCGAAGAATTTCCACTTTTTGCCGAAGCACGAAATCAGCGAGCAATTGCACTTTTTGCACTAAAACAATTCGAGGACGCTCTCGAAGACAGTGCGATTGTTCTCGACTTGAATCCTTTTCATTTTGGAGCCGCCATTGGAATGGGACACGCCTACTTGCAATTGCACAATCCAGAATTAGCGACAATGAGCTTTCAACATGCTCTCCGTATCAATCCGAATCTCGAAACAGTGCGGCGGCATTTGGATCGTATCTTGAACGAACGCTCTTTTTAGTGGTTTTACCACTTTTAATGGTTTTATACTATACTCAACAACGTCTTTCGAGTTCAGTTTTTCGCCGCGTCGGAAACCGACGGGATTCGTTCCCGAAACCCGAAGCGTTCCATGTTCCCGAACGCCTCAGGTTTCAGGACTTTGAAAACGTGACTTTATTGGCGGTGTTGTGTATACAATGCCGGTGCTCACGAATCACGAAACAACCACTTTCTACGAAAGCGGGTTAAACAGCTACGAAAGCGGGTTAAACATCCAATTTTGTGCCGTTTTCAGCATATCCTTTCACTCCTCGTTTTTATTTTTGACTCGCGCCACTTATGTTGCCTGTGTTTTATCCGAAATTCATTGGGTGGAATTCCATACTGCTTATGAAAAACGGAACAAAAATACTCCGGCGTTCGAAAACCGACCATATTACTGATTGTTCTTATATTGATGTCGCTTTCAAGCAGTAATTGCTTTGCCTGATTCAAACGTAAACGACATACCTCCTGTTCGATTGTTCGGCCCAGATATTTCCGAAATTGTCTAACAAGCGTCGCATGAGATAATTTACTGAAAGTTACAATGTCTGAAACCATCACACCACGACACGCATTCTCTCTGATATATCGTAATACAGAGATAAATTTGGCATCATTTATTGCAATTCGGTCGGACGATTGCCGGCAAATCAATCCTGTCGGTTCGATCACAATTTTCTGCGATGTCATTCGTTTCCCATTCATTCGATCTTGTAGCAGTTCGGCGGCCAAATAACCGACGCTCCGACCATTCTGATCAACACTAGAAAGTGGTGGTGTCGTAATTCGGCAAAGCCATTCATCATTATCGACACCAACGACGACGACTTCTTCTGGAACGGCAATACCTTCTTCGAGACAGGTTTGCAAAAGTGGAAGTGCATGAGAATCAGAAACCGCATAAATACAGATCGGTTTTGGAAGCGAGTGCAGCCATAATCGTAATTGTTCGCGTGCCGATTCGTGCCAAATGGGCATCGTGATATCTTTCAAAAGAGGAACTTCCATTGTATGACACGCAATTCGATGTTTTCTCAGCAAACGAACATATCGTTTTTTTTGGTCAGCAGTCCACCAACTATCACTAAATGAATAAAATGCAAAATGCTGAAAACACTGATCTCGAAAATGATAGAAAATGAGTTGTGCCATCGCATCGCCATTACAACAAACTTCGGCACCATTTTTCAGACCAGTCCCGACAAGTTCGACGAAAGGACATGAATATCCCTCCAATTGCCGCATGATTTGAGCACTGCCGCTTCGTGAAATGATTCCGTCGCCATTCCAATTATTGAGCCACTCCGGCAGTGGTTCTGTAAGTGTGCGATATTCAAAATCGATTTGCCAATTATGTTCAGTAGAAAATTGCAATACACCTTCGATAATGTCGCGGCCAAACTGCGATGTGGTTTCAACATTTACGAAGACTCGTGGATGCTTTCGAGAGAGATGATATGAATGTTTGTTACAGATAAAATTCATTTTCGGTGCCAGAAAAGTGTCCGCAAAAAAAGAAGAACAAAAACCGGTTCAACCGCAAGTTTGCGGAACGAAACAAGTGATTTTGAACGAATTGTTTTCGTCATTTCAGGAATCATGGGCAAATTTCATTTGGCGAGCCGCCGACGTAAGTCGGCGGGTTTGTTCGGCGGGTTTTGTTTGGCATCGGGATTCGGGAGGGTCGCCCCGATGGGGCTTTAATTGTTATTGTTACACGACTCCCCAGTGCTGCGACTTCAATTCCGGTGCTGTCGCACCGGCTCGAACAGGTCGCCGCTCTGCGGCTCAAATCGGTCGTCGCTCATTGAAAAAATGAGAACGAAGGGAATTGAAAAAACTCCATAAATTTTAACCTTTCACCCACTTTTGACGAGACAATACTTCCGCAATTTTGCGAGTGAACCGGAAATAGAAGATGTCTCTCACTGGCCGTCATCAATGCAGACCGCCCAGAGGCCGGGAGATTCTTCTAATTCCATTCGGATTGAATAGAACGAGGAGTCAGATTCAAATGCGTGTTCATCTTCGAGATGTTTCCGATACTTTTTCGTTATATATTCAGCAAGAGCTTCTGTGGTCGTATTTTTGATTGGTAAAACTTTCATATCATCCACAGGAAATGCCCACTGGAGCGGCGGCATCGACACGAGAACAGTGTTTTCTTGTCGTGTTAGTTGAATGTATGGATGATCTCGTGGCAATAGAACTTTGTGCGAGAGCGTTTCACATATTTTTTTGAGAGTATCAAATGCGAGGAGAAAATCGACGATGTATGCGCGTTTATTAAGAGGTCCAGTTATTTCACAGCACACACGAAAATTGTGTCCATGCAATGCTTCGACCTTTTCCGGTTCACCAAATGTAATAAAGTGAGACGCGGCAAAACAAAGGGCATCGCTTGTTAGTTTAATGGAATGTTTCATATCATTTTACTGTTTTTGATTCAAACATCCCAAGAATTTCCAGAAGATTTCGACGCACCAGCGAGTGAACGGTCAATCTGGATGCCATTTGAAACAAGAACTCTGGTTCCTCCTCCTCCGCCTGTTCCACTCACAGTCGATCCCGATGAAAGATCGAGCCGCGCTGCCGAATTGGTCACCGCACCACAATTTGATGTCGATGTGTCAGTACTTGTGCCAAATTTTTCACAGACGAGTCGCCATGTTTCTCGCTCTGAATTGAGAACACGCAGCGCGTCGTCCAATTTCGTTTCATTGTGTGTCATTCCACCTTCTGCAAGTTGCCGGAAAATGAAAAGGTAAATTGAAGCGAGTTTTTTTGCAATATCAGGACAATTTTTAATATCAAGCGACGACAAAATTTCGCCCAAAATGTCCTGCGCGCGCGACAACGTTTCAAATCCTTCCTCAAAATTTTTATCTTCCCACGCTTTTTTAGTACGATGAATATTTTTTATGGCTGCTTCGACCAGCATCAAATGCAGCTTTTGCGGTGTCGCCGTTTGAACCTCTGCTTGTAAATACTGCTGTCGAATTTGCATGGGAGTAAGTTGAGAGAGGTGAGATGTGAGTAAATTAAATTTGTTCGGAAAAAGCAATTATACCGGAATCGTCATCAATTAGATGTTTAACCCGCTTTCGTAGAAAGCGATTGTTTTGTAAAACAACGCAAATTTCTAAAAAAAGACACTAACAAAAGTATCGTTTTATGCAGGTGTGCTGTACAAATACGCATTTATTCGTCGATGAACGTCGCCATCTGATTATTATCAACTCGCCACTCGTTTCTAATATCCAGTATTACCAATGTTTTGAGTCCAACTTGATGCAATTGAAGAGACGGAATTCATGTCGCGGCTCATTTTGGCCAGTGACGCTTCCATCGCATAAAACTTGTCGAGCATTTGTTTTTCTTTGACTTTTAGTCGCGCCGTCATATAATCGACTCGCTCATAATTTTGCGTGATTTTTTTATCGAGAGTCTTCAATTCGGAATAAACGAGGCCTTTTTCACTGCCAGCAAGACGGTCTGAAACATTAGAAAATGCCTGCGACCAGCCGGTGTTGATGGTTTTCATCTTCGGCTTTCCATCTTTGTCTTCGCCATCAAACACCTCCTGTTGTCGGAGGAAGAAATCTTCAACTGCTTTCGAGTCTCGCTTCCACATTTCATCGAACTTACTTTCGTCAAAATTTAGTTTACCTGTCGCTTTATTGATTGGTATTGCATTTCCTTCTTCGTCCATTCCTTTTGTGAGTGTTATACCGAGATCACGGAGCGAATTTATGCCAGGAATGCCACTGATCTGTTTGAGAATCACATCGTTTAAGTCGCGTTCCATCGCCTGTACGACGCGGTGTCCATACAAAACATTTCCGACATTTAATGTCGTGTCATAATAAGCTGCAACATTTAATTCTTCCCGAAACGTATTATAGTTTTCGACAAACGCTTTTAATGAGGCTTTAACATCAGCGTTCGTCGATGCCGCTGTGACGGAAATCGGCGTGTTTGACGTTCCTAAAATGGTAATATCAATACCATTTACAACATTTTTGAAGGAGTTTGTGGCCGAATGAAGGACTATTCCTGCATTAGAGTTAATGTCGCCATAAACCAAAACCGCATCTTGGGCTTCGCTCAAATTTTCCGTTTTGAGACCAATCGCGGAAAGATCAATGTTCATTCTGCTTCCTGCGCCAGTCGCTCCGCCATTTATGGAAAGTCGATATGGATTTACAGAACCATCTGCCACAATCGTCGCAGAAAAATGGGCACCCAAATCATTGATCTTTTTTCGAATCGATTCGAGTGAATCGGTCGCTTCTACTTCAATAGAATAGGTCGTACTTCCATTGATAGTCAAACGTCCCAGTTCGTTTTTAGATTCTTGTCCAACCGATTTCTTGATTCCCAGCTGCGCTGCAATCTTCGATGCTGCTGTCCCGTCTGTGCAAGTGAACGAACCTGTTCCACCTGCAATATCTTCGAGAAGAATACCATCTCCCTCGTCATTTATTCTGGCCACAACTTTCGTATTGAGTGCGTTGATACTCGTGATAATGTCGCCGAGTGTCTGATGTTTTGTCGCGCTGATAATCAATCGGTCTGTCGTGCCAGAACTGTCAGTTATGTTAATTTGTCCTGCTGCAAGAGTTACTCCTTTGCCGCCGTTCATCTCGGACAATTTTGTGGAATACGACACATTTTGGAAATTGAGGCTTTTTCCACTGGCAGAAGATGAGGAAACATCGACACTGAGACCGAAACTTGCCGCAATTTTCGGACTGACCGTTCGTGTTACTGCATTTCCATCCGCATCAAGAGTCGGATTACCATCTGCATCGAGAACCGCCTCGGTCGTCGTTTTATCTTTGAATATCAGCTTCGCAGAAGACGAACCAGTCGTGTCAATGAGTTTCAGGCCTGTTTTTGTATCATTTATTTCGACTTTGATTCCGACTCCGGCATCTGCTAATTTCGTGTTCAAGAGTGTCATTGCTTCTTTCAGCGAGCCGGAATTCATTGTTTTGAGTTCCGCATTTGTAAAAGCAATGTCGGCGGTATTTCCTGATCGATCTTGTACTTCAATGGAGCCTGCTTTTGCCGCATCGAGTCCAAATCCACCTTGTAAACTCATCATCAGAACGGAATCAAGCCCTCCGAGCAAATCGCGTGTCTCAAAAATTCCCGTCGCACTGCTCGGCGGAGAAATCGAACTATATCGAGAGACAAGTCCAATTGTTCGCAGAACAGGATTCGATGATGGCTGTGTTATTACCGTTTTGACATCGGCTTTTAGAGGATCGATAAATCTCTCCCCACTGGAATTGAGGATGTATCCTTCTGCATCGAGAGAATATCCACTGTCCGCTGGATATGCCTCTGGCAACAAAAATCCGTCGCTTCCATCTGGCAATCCTTTCATAAGACGCGAATTCCCCGTGTTGTCTTGAAATACGAGTCCTTTTCCATCATCCGAAATTCGGGCAGTGAATTTTCCATCATTGCCAGATGCTTTATTAATCGTATTTAGCATGTCGCCGATGGTCAAATCATATTTGATTTCGGGAGCACCATTTGCTATTTCGGTGGTGTCACTTCGTCGATTGAAGTCGATTGTCAATCTCGTTCCATCCATCAGAGCGACACTCATATCAGGAAGAACATCGTCAAAAACGACTCCATTTCCGTCATTCAGGACACTTAATTTGAGATTTTCTCCGAGTCGAACGATGGAATGTCCCTTTATTGTGCCAAGTGCATCGGGAGTGACACCAATCAACCCGAGCGATGCAGCAGTGCTTCCACCACTCAAATCTTGAATAAGGAATTTTGAAGGATCGCCCCCACTCATGTCGGATAGTTTGAGATTGTCACCATCCAATTCCGCGAAAACATCGACCGTGTGATTGTTATTGATCGCATCGAGAACATCATTCATTGTGAGACAACTTCGCAGGTCAATTGTCGCACGAGTCCCACTGCCATCGGTGATGCGAATATATCCTTTCTGAAATCCTTCGCCGCCATTGATGTCTTGAAGACTGATGTCGCGTTCGAGCGACCAGCCTTTTCCAATTGTGATCGTTCCTGTTTTTCCAAGTGCGGCGGTGTCTTTGACAACTCCCTGAGCAATAGTTTGCTGAGCCATCGCAGTCCGAACAGGAGTAAACGTATTCGTCCCGACAACTGGATTACCATTTGCTCCTTTTACTGCCGTCAAAAGATTCGAATTACTGCTCGAAATATCAACACGACGAAACAAGTCCAACTTATTCAAGTTATTGACCATGAAACTTGTGGTCAATAATCTCCCGGTCAAACCCGTCAAAGTCGATTCGACTTTTTCGAGTCTTTCAGTGCGTTTTACTAAATTATCGCGTGTTATTCCGTCAATTTTGATCATCTGATCGACAATCGAACGAAAATCTATGCCTGAAATGAGTCCGACACTACTTTGAACACCTGACATGCTTTGCTCCCAATTTTGGCTTTCTTTTTGGAGTTCAACACTATAATACTATTATGAGCCTCTGATATTTCTTATCGGCAAACGCTCTGGCCCAAAATTATTGTTTATGCACACAGTGCGGAATAAACAAAATAGTGAAAAGAGATGATTTGCGCAGAATCACCCACTAATTCATTATAATTGAAAATGATTCTTTACAAAACACAAAAATGGATAATTTGGCGATATTAGCAAAAATGCAAAAGAATAATCAATAAAATCGACAAAATCGAATACGAAAAAGAGTGGAACCAAAGAATGTTTTCCGAAAAATCTGGTCGTTCTATCTCTGCCAATCATTCTGATTAGCTCCATTCCACAGTGTCGATGAAATGTGTATGACATGATGTGTCTATTCATGGAAATACATGAAAAAACACAGAAATCCCAAAAAAACACGGATAATACGGATTTTAATTGCTTACTTGCTTCTTATCACGATTGTATTGAGAGGAAAAAAATGACAGACCCAATGATTCGGCTCATGGAATTGGACGCTCATCACAACGAATTACTTGCGCGTCTGGAAGTTCTTGATCAAGAAATTGCGGCTGTGCTGGGAGATTGGACGCGAAGCAAAGAAGGTGCGCAGCCAAAACATTCCCAAGTGATTTCGATGACACAAGACAAAGTTGCCGCAGCTGCGTAAATGGCAAAAGGCACCTCGCTTTTGAGTCAAACAAAGCGAAAAAAGACAATGCGCAGTCTATTTTTATTTTTTTTTGCAAAGTCATTTTGAGTAATCTATATTATATCTCACACGTTGTTGACCACACATGGAAAAATTTGTTTCCACAGAAACAAATCTAGTCGTCCAGTTTTGTGTTCGTGTATCACGTTTTATAGATGTAATTTTGTTTCGAACTCATTTTGACTCTCATGACATCGGTTTATTTTTATCGAATAGGAATTGTTTTGATTCATTTGGCTTCAATCTGCACAGGTTTGTTTGCCACTTCGTCAGTTTATGCACAGCTCGGCGATTGTATTTGGGGAGGCAAAAATGAATCGACGACTTACACATCGCCATATCTTCCAGCTCTGGATCATACAAAAATGGCGCAGGCTCCTTCTGCATCAATGAATTTGGGGAGTCCGCCGCCCGCTCTTCCTATTCAGGCCAATCCAGGCAATCAAGCGATGACCGTTTCACAAACCAATGTCCCATTTGTGACCATTCCATCTGGTCCAGTGGGGAGTGTGGGACATCCAGCCACGAATACAAATGGCGGCGTGGGAATAACCACTGGCTCGAACACACAGGGGATTCAAACATCGCCCGGCACAGAAATTGTTTATGTGCTTCCACCTGCGTCCAACGAAACGGATCGCTGCATTGATGGCACCAGTCACAAGTCTGCCACTGCCACAAAAGTAGTTGCACCAGGAACGCCCGGGGCGATCCCAGTTGCCGTGCGAACAATGACAGTTATGCGTCCCAAAGTGGAACAACATTTGACCTATGATTTTGTCGATCATTCCCAAGAAAAGCGGGTCAATGTCGTCGATCCCCGAACGGGGAAAGTCGTCCGTTCGTATTGTCGAAATTACGAATCTTACTCATTTTTGCCCTGGCCACATTTGCGTGAAAAGGTAACTTATGAGGCCGTGTCTGTCAAAGTCGCAGAACCGATTTCTCTGACACCTGCGGCATCTGGAACAGCCACGACATTCATCACTAATAAATAGCAATGACTATACTGTAAACGGCACAAAATTGGATGTTTAGCCAGCTTTTGCTTTGCGAAACAATTAAACACTGCGCAGAAAACGGTTGTTTTCCAAAATTACCACAATCAAAAGCGAATAAGTTTCGCACCCCCACTGGTTTTTTCGCCATTTCAGGCTATACTTTCGCAGAATAGAATGAGTGGAGTATGTACCTGTAAATTTTTCCACAAAATAGCATTGTTTTATGCAAAAATGCCCCACTCAACAATGCCGTATTCTTTCCAAATAGCCCAACTTGCCTGAGAAATGTTGGTTTAGGTAATGTGGTTGTTAATTTTGGTAGTTTTACAAAATGAAAATTGACAGGTACTGGAGTATCTCTCTGAAGGTGACGCAGATTTTGAGGTAAAACCGTGACACAATTACAATTTTTTTGTGACGAAGAAATGGTGACCACAAAAAAACGCAGCGAAAACATAAAAATCGAAGGAAACGGAGATTCCCTTGCTAAGTATTTCGCTGAAAAACAACGGGATGCCGGAACGACGAATCAAATTCTTGAAAGTCTGGGACACTTACCCCGTGATTTCAATGGCGATTTTTTGTACAAGTTGTTGTCGCATCCCCACTCGCAAGTTCGATTCAACGCCGCAAAAAACATCGGAAAACTAAACGGTGCCGCAAACGATGTCAAACTGATTGAACAGTATAAAATAGAGAAGGATACAACCGTAAAACGCGAACTTGTTTCTGCGGTCGGACGACTACGAAAACAAGAAAACAAAGCATTTCTGCTAGAGACATTGTCCGACGAAGACCCTAAAATCGTTTGCCAAGCGATTCGGGGACTGTTGGTGTGGGGGACCGAATCCGATGTCAAAGAACATCTCAAACCACTCGTCAATCATCCGAACGAAACGGTGCGAACCGTCATTTACAAACAATTTTTTGCCCGCGAAAATAGGTCGCTTGAATCGTTGCCACATCCGCAAACGTACCCTTTTTTGAAAAACGTGGTTGTCAATGCGGATGTATTGGACGCTTTAAAAAGTGTTCCTGACGAAAGTGTACATCTAACATTTACGTCGCCGCCGTATTATAACGCCAGAGATTACTCCATATATCCAAGTTATCAAGCATACCTCGAATTTTTGGAATCGGTTTTCAAAGAAACGCACCGAATCACAAAAGAAGGTCGTTTTCTGATTGTCAACACATCACCGATTATCATTCCGCGGGTGAGTCGTTCCCATTCGAGTAAACGATACGGTATTCCATTCGATTTACATCCGTACATTGTGAAAAACGGTTGGGTGTTTGTGGACGACATTATATGGATGAAACCTGAAGCGAGTGTGAAAAACCGAGTTGGCGGTTTTATGCAGCATCGCAAACCGCTTGGATACAAGCCGAATCCCATTACTGAGTATTTGATGGTTTATCGGAAAGAAACCGACCGGTTGTTGGATTGGAATATCCGCAGTTACAGCGAACAAGTAACGGAAGACAGCAAAGTTGAAGATGGTTATGAAACATCTAATGTTTGGAAAATCGATCCAAGTTTTGATAAAGTTCATTCAGCGATTTTTCCCGTTGAACTGTGTAAAAAAGTTATTCAGTATTATTCTTACAAAGGTGATTTGATATTTGACCCATTCGCGGGAAGCGGCACAGTTGGAAAAACAGCAAATGCACTTGACCGATTTTTCTTTTTAACAGAAAAAAACACGGAGTATTTTGAGTATATGAAACGGAAGATTGACGACAGGCAGTTTTTTGGTGAATATCGTCCGCGTTTTTTCGATTTACCACAATTTGAAAGGGAGATAAAATGACACTCACGAATCAAGTTGTAAGAAACATTGTGAAACGTCTCATTAAAGGCGACGACTATCGAATCGAAGTAATTGCGATAATCAATGCGGAGTTTTTACAATTCGCTTTGGATTTTTTCAAAAAAGTTGTCGAAGCCAAGCTAAATAACAAGGATGTGAATGTTGATTGGTACAAGCAAGTATTCCTTGACCCGAATCTTGCGAAAGATGATATTGCGATACATGCTGGCCTCAATGTGAAAAGCATTGTGAATATGTACAACTCTTCCACAAAAGAGATTATCATTGATGCCTCGAACGATCATTACGATTTATTGTACCAATCCATTGACACGTTGCTTGACAACCAACCAGAAATTGATCTCACTCTGACAATCAAGTTTCGAGGTGTTAGTGTTGACCTGAACATTAACGAAAGTTTGATTGTGATCAACACACTTGCGGTCAAACGGGCGGCACTTCGTGGCGGTCTTTGGAGTACCGCTGGAAAACGGGTCGAGAAGTATTTGATGGCAACGCTTTGCATGTTATACAGTGTTCCGCCTTGTCATTTTGATCAGAGCGAATTGCCCGAAAGTATGCGAGAGGTCGATTTTTATCTCGCCAGCAGTGGTAAGTCCTATCGCTGCGAAGTCAAACTGATGGGGAGAGGCAATCCAGAAAGCGCAGACGCAATTTTTGCTCGTGAAAGTGACGTTTTCGTTGCAGATAAGCTCTCGGAGTTGAACAAAAAACAGGCGGAACAATTGAAAGTCAAATGGGTTGAGCTAAGAACTAACGATGGTTATAAGAGATTTGGCAGAGTTTTGAAAGAGCTAAAAATACCATTTACCGAACCTGATGGAAAGAATCTCGATGACCAGTTGGATTTGATTTTGGATAAACTCGTTGAAAATGTCATTGGCTCACCGATTTCATCATCATAATCCACACCACATTACGCAGATGGTTCGCCATCCAATCCATTCATTTGCCGCTTCGCAGTCGTGTTTCTTATACGACAATCTGAAAAACCATAAAAGTTATTTCACACAAATTCCTTCGATTTCCACCAATAGTTCTGGGCGACAGACATCGGCAATTGTGTATAAGATTGGAATTTTTCCGAGTCGTTTTTCGCAGACTTTCCGAATCAATTCCAGCTCCGCTGGACGTTTCACATAAACGCGGACTATTGCCATATCTGACAAAGATGTGTCGAATCCATGCACACCATGTGCTTCCAAATTGCTCCCTGAAATCAGTGCCGCGATGTTATCGAGTGTCAATTCTGTTTGCCGAACCGGATCGTTTTCGTATCGACTTTCAGATTCGGTGATACTCGCAGTTCCAGAAACGAAAATCAGTGCCGTGTTTTTTGTCGCCACTGCCATTGCTCTGGAAAACTTCGGACTTTGTGGACTATAAACGGCTCCATAATCGAACGCTGATGTTTGGTTTGGATTTTCAAGTGGCACGGCAATGAAATCGTCTCGATCTGTTGCAATTGCGACCGCGCCGATCACGAGGTCCATGTCGTCTGCGCCAATTCCAGTGCTGGCCGGATAAACTGTTACATGATTTGATTCCTTGTATTTCTGCGGCAAATAACCCTGCAAAAAATCAACATTTTCAAAGAAATCGGTGCGTGCTCGATTCAGTTCTTTGTATCGCTGCGAATTTCCCTCCGCCAAAACGAGGTGTCCCTGATAAATCCAAGTACGAATAATTTGCGAGACTGCAAATTCATTTTGTTTCAACTGAGTTTTAAGCTGTTCAAACGCATTTAATGAACGAGAATATGCTCCAATTGGAAGATTTCCACTTTTCATATCGCCGCCAAAAAACCATTTCATGTTATCAAAATCGACGACATGAACGCGCCCGGGCAATGAATCGACGTGAAACAGGCATCTCGATTTGGGGCGTTTTGCATTGTTTTCCTCATTTTCCAAAGGTTTTGACGTTTTTGATTCTTGGATTCCCCATAATTCGAGTGCCATAATACTGCCATCGGCGGGTGTTTGCGGCACAAATGTCACAGCACCGAGACCATCTGGAAAAAACTCTCGACATAAGTATCGCACCAATTCTTTCTGAGCAATGTCAGAGATGAAAAAGGTGCCCATCAACATTTCGCCTGTAAAACGTATTGTTTGAATCGTGGCACGAACTGATTCGAGCATCGCATGAACCTGCTTCGACCAATCTGGCACTGAAAGCCCATGTCCCTGCGTGTCATCATCAATGCAAACAAATCGCTCCGGCGGTGTCACAATAAGAAACAAGTGTTCAAAATCACCAAAAGGAACAAGTTTGTATGAAATATGTGACATGGCGGTGGGATGATTAACACGGGAAAGTGTCGCAAAAAAATGTCAAATCGTCAAATCATTGATTAATATTGATTAGAGTGATTTTACTTCATTTGTAAAATTCGCACAAGAGTATTTATGAAAAACACACAATTTTCGTGAACTATAGTCAACACCGCGAATAAAGTCACGTTTTCAAAGTCCTGAATCCCGTCGGGATTCCGACGCGGTATAAATTCCGGTGTTCACGCACCGGCTCGAAATGCGCTATTGTGTGCAATAATCAGACAACGATTCAGATACATTTGGCAAAATCGTTAAACTTGGCAGATTCGTCAAGTTTATTGGCGGCTCGCTCCCAATTTACAGTTGTCTTGCTCGTCCCCCCACTGGACAGCCGAATACTTTGTAATAAAATAAGAAATGCACTTTTTTAGATAAATTTTGATAACTTTTGATTAGTTGCAGAAGTTGCAAGTGGTTCGTGTTAATGGTGATTTTTAGTGTGATTCGTGTTCGCATTTTTAATTTTATCCATTATTTTACTGCTATTCTCGTAATAGTTATTATTTAAATTCAGCCATTAGTAATGTGAAAGGAGATGTTTTGTGGTCAAGTTAATGCTTCGGGACAAAGAGTCGATTCAGGATGCCGTCCGGCGTTTTCGTAAATTGATTGAAAAGAGCGGCATCAAAAAAGAGATGCGTCGCCGTGAACATTTTGAGAAGCCGAGCGAAGTCAAACGACGAGCTAAACTCCGCGCCGTCCGAAGAAATAAACATATCCAAAAACTTATACAAAATCCTCGATTGGCAACAATGTAAAACCGAATGCAGCGTTAGTAAGCGTTCGCCGACAACGCTTATTGACGACATTCACCCAAAACGTTAAAAAATTCGATACAAGAGCCTCCAGTCTCAGACCGCGTGTCTTTTCGGGCATCAGATAGACAAGAGTTGCCCGAGATACTCCCTGCTGAGCTTGGAGGCTTTTGTAAGTATCCAATTCCCCCCTCATTGCCACAAACCCCATTTTTGTGATAATGAGTGTACTGTCTCATCCTTTTCTCATCCTTTACAAAATAGTGCTTTTCATTGATGAAAGCATCAATTTAATGAGAACTGTGCTATAAATATAAATAATAAATAGTATAAAATAAAAGTTTTGCATATTTTTATTTCGTGATTTACACACTTTTGTGTGAAAGCGACCGGAGAAAACCCAATGTTTGAAGCCCTGCAAGACAATTTGATGGCGGCGATTCGCACCCTGCGGGGCAGGGGCAAATTGTCCGAAAGCAATATGCGCGAAGGGCTCGAACTGGTTCGTCAATCCCTCCTCGAAGCAGATGTCAGTTTCCCCGTCGTCAAAGAATTTATAGCGAGTATTTCCGAAAAGGCACTCGGAGAACATGTTCTTAAGTTGCTCGATCCGACAGAACAGCTCGTCAAAATCGTTCATGACGAACTTGTTGAGTTGATGGGGCCAGTCGATCATTCGATTCCAGTGAGAAAGCCGATCACAACAATTATGTTGTGTGGTTTGCAGGGATCAGGAAAAACGACGACATGCGGAAAATTAGGCAAACTCCTCATCAAACGTGGTTTGAAGCCGATGTTGGTCGCGGCAGACTTGCAGCGTCCTGCGGCGATTGACCAACTCGAAATACTCGGAAAGTCAATTGATGTTCCTGTCCACGCAGATCGAACAAGCAAAAATCCGGTTCAGGTTTGTCAGGATGCAGCCGAAAAAGCGATAACTCTCGGTGCGGATGTCCTGATTTTGGACACCGCCGGACGACTCCACATTGACCAAGAGTTGATGGGACAACTCAAAGAAGTTGAAAACCAGCTTCGCCCCGACCAAGTCTTTTTTGTCGTTGATGCAATGACTGGACAAGATGCGGTCAACAGTGCCAAAGCATTCAATGAGGCACTCGAATTAGATGGTGTCATTCTGACGAAAATGGACGGTGATGCCCGCGGCGGAGCCGCTCTTTCGGTCAAACAAATCACTGGTGTTCCGATAAAATTCATCGGAACTGGCGAATTGATCGATGCTCTCGAAGAATTTCACCCAGATCGAATGGCAGGTCGAATACTTGGAATGGGAGATATGCTCTCATTTATCGAGCAGGCGACCGAAAAACTCGACAAAGAAGCTCTTGAAAAACAGCAAGAGCGGCTGATGAAGGGAGAATTTACTCTCGACGACTTCCGAAATCAGATGGGACAGGCAAAACGACTCGGTTCGTTTAGCAAAATTTTGAGCTTCATTCCAGGAATGGGCCAAATCGGTAAGTTAATGGGAGAAATGAACGTCGATGCCGACGACGAAATGCGGAAAGTCGGTGGTATTATCGACTCGATGACGGAGGAAGAAAAACGAAATCCGAAAATCATCGACCAAAGTCGCCGCCGCCGTATTGCCCTCGGAGCAGGTGTTTTGCCCCAGCAAATCAGCGACTTGATAAAATCGTTTTTGCCGATGGCAGAAATGATGAAAACGATGTCTTCGATGCAGGCAGGAGACCGCATGAAAGCAATGCAACAACTCACGCAGAAAATGTCAGCAAATCCTCTCGGCGGTGTCGGACAGACAAAAGGAAACACCGGAAAACGTCTCACTCCCAAAGAAAAAGCAGCCGCCAAAAAGAAGCGTGAGCAAGAAAAACGACGACTCAAAAAGAGTCAGTAATCAAACCACTCCCCTCATTTTTAAGAAGGGGTGCCTGAAAGGGCGGGAGGGTTTGGGCAAACAAACCCACTTAAAATCAAATCAAACCATTTAACCACTCATTTAAGGAGAATCACTTGGCAGTCAAAATTCGTATGAAAAAAATGGGACGTCGTCATCGACCTTTTTTCCGTGTCTGTGTCATGGACGCTCGATGTCCACGAGATGGCCGCGTCCTCGAAGAAGTCGGAATTTATGATCCGATGGTTTCTGAAACCGATGCACGAACAACATTAAACGGCGAACGAATCGCTTATTGGCTCGGAGTTGGTGCCCAGCCAACTGACAAAGTGGCCATCCTCATAAAAAAATATGGGCAATCTGGCACACATTTGGAAGAACGCGAAGCAGCTCTGAAACGACTTGCCGTTTCACGTCGCCGACCAGATGTCCCAACTGACTTGCCAAAACAGCAACAGACAAAACAACAGCCAAAACAGAAAAAAGGTAAATTGGAAAAAGTTGAAGCCCCCGAAGCTGTGGCCGAAACACCCGCCGATGTCGCTCCAACAACAGAAGTCGCCGCCGAAACTGTGGCATAAAATGTGTGCAAAAAATGTGCGAATGCCGTGAATTGTTTTCGTACACAGTGGTGTCAGAAATGAGAATTCGGAACTACAAATGAATTGTGAACCACTGACTTTTGACATTTTGACACTTTTTCCTCCGATTTTTGCGAGTTTTTTGTCAGAGAGCGTTTTGCATAATACACTCGAATCGGGTAAAATGGTCGTGCGACTCCATAATATGCGAAATTGG
>JBOFGF010000183.1:0-9716 GCA_051649005.1 Thermoguttaceae bacterium
CTGTTTCTGGTATATTCTCAGTAAAACAGGCAAATAGAAGGTCGTTGTTTTCAGCCGAACTCTGAATAGGAACATCTAAAATCGACCCGACAAAATTAGAAACTCCGAATAGTTCGCCAGTTTCGTTTGCGAGATAACAAGAATCGCCATCCTCGTTTTTTAACATTAAACTACCCGAAAAAATCCAGTGCGACTGCATCGGCTTTTTGGCTTCTTTTGGACTATTTGCGGCGTCCCAAATCCAATTTTGAGCGAGCATTTCTTTCTGAACTCCATTTTCGTTCATCCAGCGAATCTTTATTTCTATTTCATCACCACTCGGCGGCACGAACACCGGCGTGATTTGCACAGGTTTTCCCGGCTCAGCTCCTACTGCCAAAAGAGCAGCATGAATGGTTTGTGGCAATAATCGAACAGAAACGACCGATTCATGTTCTTTGCTCCCCACTCGACATGCAAAAAGTTCTAAAAGTCCATCTCGCAAAGCAACATTTCCTAAAAGCACGACACTTTTGCCATCCGCAGAGAGCCAAATACGATCATCAGGAAAAAGCTGAACGAGTGATTCAGGACGATCAACAAGAGGTACTCGCTTATTTTCCATATCGATCAATGCCTGCTCCTTCGCCTCTTCTTCGGCCAGAATTCGTTCGTATTCTTTTTGAGCTTCTTCTCGATTCATCAGTTGGCGGTCAGATTTTTCATTTTTGATTGCTTCTGCAAGTGATTCAGATGGCAAAATGATTTTTTCGCTTTGAATATCGTCTTTCGCAATTTTTTGGTCGGCATTGTACTGAATTTTCTCGTTTTTTTCTTGGTGCGCAGTGAAATTCAGTGCGAGAGCGACGGGCATCATAATGAAGACCCAGATCGCAAAATACCAAATTTTTCCTTTTTGCAGCCAGTTTATGAGCCAAGTAAGCGAAACGATTCCGACGACACAACTTGTTAGCAAACCGAACAAAAGAACGATGTTTGCAAATGAATATATTGATTCAGCATTCGTTTGATTGGCGTGCAAAAGTTCTTTGACTTCTAAAAGTCCTCCGCCGGCAATAACAGGAATCGAAAGCAGGAACGCATAAGTGGCAGCTTCTTCGCGTTTGAGTCGACAAAATAGACCTCCGACAATGGTCGCACCAGACCGAGATAAGCCGGGCAGAATAGCGAAAGCCTGCATCAATCCGATCAGAATGGCATCGCACAATGTCATATCGGCACAGTTTTTTTCACCTGTGCGCATTCGCATTGTTGTCAGAAGTAAAATACCCGTAAGTGCAAAACCGAGCGACGTAATTATAAGATTTTCACATAACCAAGGAGCCGCTTTCTTGATAAACAGTCCTGTCCCGACAGCAGGAATTGTCCCGGCTATTAGAAGTGGAATCAACCTTCGTTCTGTTCCCAGCAGTCGAAAAATGCGGTTTCTGAAAACAATCAGCACCGCCAAAAGAGTGCCGACATGAAGAGCGACATTCAATTTAATAAATTGATCACTGTTTTCAGAGAATGGATGTCCTAATTGACTGTAAATTTCATCAACAACGACCAGATGTCCAGACGAACTGATCGGTAAGAACTCGCCGATTCCCTGAACGACCGACAAAAAAAGTATTTCGAGTAGTTCAATCATGGATCGACAAGTATTTTATTTATTTGGGCGAACATTCAGGCAAATCACATGCGTCAAAGTAGCAGGAACGAGCACAAATGTCTCATTCGGATTATTAGACGCAGTTGTATCACCCTTTTCGTCTGGGGGCAAATTTTATTTTGTCGCAAATTTTGTAGATTTGTCCATCTCTCACTTCTCCAGAGACAGCGGTGAGAGCATCAATCACGAACTCGTATCTTAAACGATCATCAGGAGCCAATTCTACATCAACATTTGCGCGATCAGGACCTCCGCGTCTCTGAATTTCTTCGAGTACAACTCGCCGCAAAGCATCAAAATTTCTCTGTAGATTTCGTGTTCCAATATAAATGTTCGCCAGTGAGCCATTTTTTGCGGCCGTTAGTTGTACGCGAAGTGGTTCCGGCGGCTGATCGAGATTCTGTTCAGGTTCGGCACTTGCTGGTGGCATTTTAATACTAAAATCCCCCTCTGGTGCGACAATTTTGAAGGTCATTACAAAGAAAACGAGGAGGAGAAAAACGACATCAATCATTGATGTCATGTTCAACTCAATTTTTTTGTGTCCGGTTTTTTTACGCTTCATTTGAAATGGATTCAATGACCAAAAGTCAATAAATTGTGTAAAAAGAGAAAACCACCGCGCTCTTTCGAGCACCCCTCATTTGCAAAGAGGGGATTTTTGTTGTGGCCATTATTTGTTTTCATTGATCATTTTGTTTTGCACGCAATTTGAAATTTTCAAACTGCATTAACTGGCATAGTTCAATAACATCTTGCACTTTGCCTGCTTCTGTTCCGCTGTCAGCACGAATTATGACAGTGACGGTTTTGAAAGGGATTTTCATATATTTCAGAAATCGCTGATGACGCTCTAATTCTTTTCTGAAGGAATCGAGCGTGTATTCTTTGCTTCCATAAATGATGTTTCCTTCCGGCAGAATTTGCAGCATCATTGGTTCAGACGGCGGTTTATCAGGCGGCTTCGCCAATTCACTGATCGGCAATTTGATGCGTTCGTTTTGGTCCGCTTCAGTAAAACTAATTAGAACCATAAAAAATGCGATCAAGAGGAAGACGATGTCGATCATCGGCGTCATGTCCAACTCTTTTTTTTCGGCTTTCGACTTAAATTTTCCCATGAATCATCCTCCTGTTTTGAAGCGGCTCATCAAATTTTCTGTTTGAACATTCAATTCCAAAACCAAAAGTGATAATTTGTTTCGGAAAAGTTCATAAAAGATGATGGCTGGAATGGCAATGAGGAGTCCGAACTGCGTTGTTACAAGCGCGGTCGAAATACCGGAGGCGAGTTCACTGGCCTGTGGGGCGGTTCCAGATCGAGCAATGACGTTAAAAGAGGCGACCATTCCAAACACGGTTCCGAGCAGTCCGACCATTGGAGCGATTCCTGCAATCATTCCGACATATCCCAATTTTTGTTCCATTCGCATGATTTCTTCTTCGGCGACATCTCCCATTGCTTGTGAAGCCGCATCATATCCACCAGTCATTTTAGCGAGTCCGGCGGCAAGAATTCGTCCCTGTGAGGAATCATTTGTTTTGGCTAATTCATACGCTTCTTGGAATTGTTCTTCGTCGATTTTAATGCGGAATTGATCGACGAGTGAGGGCGGCATCATATTATTGCGAGTTATCGACATTCCATTCATTACAATCAGCATGACTAAAATTACCGAGAGAATGGCGAAAACAGGCGCAAAAAGTGGGCCGAGAGCATTCATGTACCAGAAGAGATAACTTTCGTTGTCTGGATCGGAACTATTTGTGGCTGCGGATGCTCCGCCTGCTGCGGGATCACCGGCATTGATTTCTACTTCGACTTCCTCTTGTGCAAATGCGACAGAAAGCGAATTGCAGTTGACTTCACAAAAAGGAAAATGGAAGACTGCAAATAGAATCAAGAAAAAAGCGGCAAGACGAATCGAAGGGCGTTTTGTGAACAGCGTTTCCATGAGGAGCCAAAATGGGTTCGAGGGGAGTGATGGGAGTGTTGTTAGTTCGTTTATTTCCAATCATCGTGGCAACAACAACTTATTAACAACAACTTATTAACAACAACTTATTAACAACAACTTATTAACTACAACTTATTAACTACAACTTATTAACTACAACTTATTAACTACAATTTATTAACTACAATTTATTAACTACAATTTATTGAGCAGAAATGTTGTACAATTCTTTTAGACGTTCTTCTGTTTCCTTACTTCGGTCAGCACGTTTTGCGGTGTTCCAAAGTTTGACCAATTCTTTGAGTGCTTGAATATGTTCACGGCGCGAGGAGGAGAACAGAATGTCGGTGTGCATATACGCAAGTATGGCTTCTCTCGGTTTTCCAGCCGCATTGTAAACAGAACCAAGTGCATTATAAACGAGTGATTGAAAAAGGGAATCATCACTCTCAGAATTTTTTGCAATATTTTCAAGAGCGGCAATGGATTCGTCAAACTTCTTTTCTTCGGAAAGGCATATTGCCAAACCGACTTTTGCCATGTTTTTGAACCTTTGTGCTTGTTCTGAGTCGTCGGGAGCAGCAATCACTGCATCGAAATTTTTGCGAGCTGCATCAATTTTTTTGTCTCGCACTTCTGCCATTCCGAGGAAGAATTGAGCTTTCAATGTATATTCGGGCCATGGTGCTTTGATGAGGACTTCATAAGAATTTTTCGCATCGGAAAATTTATTTTGAGCGACCATCACATCACCATATAATTCGCAAATTTCGTAAAAATGATAACTTGCTTTGTTATTTTTGACGAAAGCAGTCAATTCTTTTTCGGCATCTGCAAAATTTCCTGCATCGGAGAGTGCAAGTCGTCCTTTTGCAGTGGCCAGAAAGTAGTCATAGTCCTGTTTCATGTAGTTAGACAATTCTTTCGGATCGACCTTTTCAAGTGATGTTAATACTTCGGTCATTCGACTTCCGATGACGGCGGTGCGTGCGTTTGCAAGACCACTTGGTTCTTTCTCGAAGATTGTCGCTTCGATTTGATTCGCAGGGATTTCCTGTGTTTTGCCACTGACATCGATTGTCACTTTGTCACTGGCAATGCCGACGATTGTTCCAGTAACAGGGCGACCTTTTCCTTCAATCATGGTGATGCGGTCCGCCAAAGCGACCTGCGAAGCAACGCAAACGAAGAAAGTCAAAAGGAAAAAACGATGCGATAAACAATTCATGTGAATAACTCCTCTATTCGAGATTGATAGTGTCATATTAGTTTTTATGTCATCATACACGGAGATGAGACACGCCGCCAACTCTCTTCTCTTAATTATCTTTTTTTCTTTCGGAACAAAAAGAAAGCGATTACAGGTACGAGGAGGACGACGACTCCAAATCCGATGACAGGGACGATTGATTGTCCCTGATTTGTATTTTGATTGCTTGATTTTTTCGTTTTTGATGTTTTTGCCGTTTGTGATGCCATATTCGACTCTGATGCCGACGTATCTGCTGAAAAATCGGTATTGAATTCGGTTGATGTGCCATCAGCTTCCACTTTTTGTTGAGGGGAAATATCTCCGATTGTTTTGAGGAGTTCTTTCAGCCCCGCAGGTTTTTTTCCGAGTTGCCGCTCTAAATCTTTATAAACTTGATCGAATTTGGCAAACCATTCAGGTCCGCCCAATTGAGGTTGTCGCACTAACAAACTGACAAAATCTTTCGATGTATTGTCGAGGAGTTTGGCCTTTTTCTCTTTGTCAGATTCCGTTTTGACGAGTGCGATCACAGATCGGAATTTACCCAAATAAGCGTCAAAATAAAGCTCCGAATGTTTGTTAATGTCGGCGGATGCACGTTTTATTAGACCATTCCAGCCCCACACGTTTTTGGATGGAAAACCGCCGGTGACTGCCCGCGTCAATTTTTGTGGGTCTTTTTTTCCCCATGCTTCAAGCGTTTTGGCCGCTTCTAACTGAATATCGATTCGATTCGGTGAATCTTCCAAAACGGATTCGATGTATGTTGCAGCGGGTTCAAACATTCCAATACAACGAAGCGATTCGGCGAGTCGTGTATTGATGGTGGACGCAGCACGTTCTGGTGCCCAGTCGGATTCTTGATCAAGTCTTTTTAAGATTTCGACATAAGTTCCAGCAGCATTTTTGTAGTAACTTTGGGCATCTTCGGGCACTTTTTCGCCAGACGACATTCCACTTCCGAGACGATAAAATGTGTCAGCGACCCAATAAAGCGACTGGAAAGTGTTGGAATCGCCGCGTTTTTTTATTTTTTCGAGAAATTTTCCGAATCCCTGCGCAACTTTTCCGGCCTGCTCGATTTCCCCCGCTTCATTCAGGTCTTTTAGTCGATTTTCGAGTTGTCGTCCCAGTGCGACGTAAATTCGTGTGAGCTTTTGGTCTTCGGAATCTTTGGAATCTCCTGCGGTCTCGGTCGCCGTCTGTTCTTTGATGATTTTTTCTAATTGGTTCATTGTTTCTTCGGCTTTGTCGAGCTTTTCAGCGGCAACATAAGCACGAAGGAGTGTCATCACTGCGCCGAGCTGAATGGCTTTTAGCGATTCGACGGGGACAGATGACGGCGGCGATGCAATAAGTGCGAGTGGTCCGACAATCGAATCAGTGAGCCAGTCGATTGCCTGCTGCGATTGATTGTCATTCAAACACATTTGAGCAAGTACAAATGCACATTGGACAGTGGCAGGATCAACAGTCGCTTTTCCATCTTTGATGAGAGCAACTTTTCCTTTTGCGCCAATTTCGAGTTGTTTTTTGGCTTCCTTGAAAAGAGCATCTAAATCTTTTGTATTTGGTTTGTCTTCGGCCCCTTCTGGCAGACGAGCGAGTGAGGAGTATTGGTTCCAAAGCGACTGTCCAATTTTGAGTTCAGCCGAAATTCGCTGGGGCGAACCTTCGGCAGTTTGCATGACCAATTTTTTGGCTTCTTCGATGTCTCCAGAATCAATGGCGGTGTCAATTTGTAGGAGTCGTACTTCTCCAGTGACTGGCTGTCCTTCCCAGCGAGTCAAAATGAAATCGCAGAGTCGAGAGAGTCGTTTTCCGACAGCATCAGGATCACCACCTGCCAATTTTTCATCAATAAAGACTTGTCTATAAAGACGCACTGCCATTGCCGCCGTTTGCTCTGCATCAGGCGCAGAAGAATTATGCTGCACAAGGAAATCGGCGATCAGCGCGGCTTCGAGGAGCTTTTTTTGGAACCAATATGCACGCACCAAATTCATACGGAGTGCATTTATATCAGAAGCAGGTGTGTCTTCATTCTGCATATTGATGGCCGTGTTGATTGATGCAATACAAGTTTTCCCGAGTTCACCCAAACGCGATTCGGCTTCTTTTTTGGCATCTCCTTTGGCTTCCTGCGATTCGGTAAATGCCATGACAAAATTGTTCCAATCTTCTGTCGCAAACTCTTTTGCTTCTTCGTAGTTTTGAGGATTATTTCTGTCGGTTTTGATTGCACCGATACTGCGGAGTAATTCTTGGGCTTCTTTTGCGATGGCGGGGCTGGATGGTGTAATTTGCCGCAAAAAGACCCCGGCATCTCGAATTGCTTTGTCGTATTCGGATTTGTTGTCTTTGACACTATTGGCAAATGCAATGAATGTTTTGGCACCGAGAAGGAAAATACGTTGTCCTTCTCGAGAGCGTTTTGAAGAAGCGGGAACATTATCATTCCATGCACGCACACGTCGAACGGAATCGGCAAAATTCTCGGGTTTTTGATCGGCGAGATTCATTTCGAGTGTTAATAGGAGCGACTCAGAGAGAAGCGTGTTGTAACTGTCTCCTTGTAGAACATTCAGCTCACCGAGAAATTCGCGGACCTTCTTAAAATCCCCCAATTCTTTGTATGCTTTCGCGGCATACAATTTCGCCTCGAATCCAGCAGGAAATTCTTTGTACTTGCTGGCCAAATCGGAAAATGCTTTTGCAACTTCCGACATTCGTTTTTTGAATTCATCGCCATCTTTCGGAAATGTCTTTGCAATATCTGACTTGACAAGATTAACCATAATTTTTCCGGCAAGAAAGCGTCCATACGCCGCAGTGAGAGCGTCGTCTTTTACACTATTTGGGTCGCTTTTTCGTGCTTCTTGCAATTTTTTTGCCTGCTCTGATGCAAGTGCGTCCGCTTTTTGGAAAAACGGGAGAGCTTTTTCAAAGTCTGATCGTGCTCTTTCACGAAGTCCTTGTCTGTCTGCATCACGAGTCAGCTCGTGGTCCGCTTTCAACATTCCTATTCGACCTTCTTCGAGAAACAGCCGTCCAAGTGTCGTTTGTGCTTCGAAAACATTGTCGCCACTTGGCTGTTTTTCCACATAAGACAGGAGAAGATTTTGGCACTGTTTGATGTGATCTTCCCGAGGAAGATACATTTTTCCAGATTCAATCGCATCGAGATGAACAAGACTTCGTTGATAATCGATCTGATTTTTGAGCGATTCAGGACAATTTGGACGTTCAGAAAGCCAATTGAGATAATCGAGTGCAGTGTCATAATAACCACGTTCTTTGAAACCGTTCACCACTTTTGACCAGCGAGCATTTTCTTGTGAAACCCCAGTTTCTGAAAGCAAAATCATTCCAAAAAATGAAATGATGCTGCAAAAAATACAAAAATGGTGAAAAACATTGCCAACATTTTTTCTGGGCACAATTGTTGCCATGACATTCGTTTTGACCGGTATTTGAAACGCAGTTGAATCGATATTATTTTGCATCACAAGTCTATTCACACGAAAAGAAGCCATGTATAATAAATGTAAGAAAGGCGGGCATCATTGGGTGCGTTGTTTTGGAGGGACGGAGCAACCACAACAAGCGAGAGTTGAATTTACCAAAAAAAAATAGTTATGTCAAATAGGCAGATCGTATATTTTCAAAAAATTTTTTTCTTTTCCACATTTATCGTGGAATTTTGGCAAAATGGGGAGTTTATGAGAAGGAAAAATCGATGTTTTTTTTCATTTTTGTTCGCTTGTTTTTTGCTTTCGTTGCCATTTGTCGAGTCGATGAATGCCGAAGCACTAAAAATCGAGAGGGATCGACTTCTCGATATTGTAGATGATTCTCCACTTGCTCGTTCTGCCGACAAATCGGGATGGGATTATCTTTTCAGCGTTCTTCGAGAACAGGATGATTCTGCGCTGGAACGAGAAAAAGCACTTTCTGTCGGATTCACCGAGTTGCAGCGACAACCAGTCGAATATCGAGGCCGACTTGTTAAAATCGAAGGTCGACTCGTTCGTTGTGAATTTTTTCCAGTTGCACATTCTGAAACTATTTTTTCACATCCGACTATTTTTTCACAGCAGTTACAAGAAGAATCGACTACAAAAAAAACGCAAAACGACGATTCTAATCTGGATGAATCTGACCGGACAGTGCTGTCTTCTGAAAAGAAAAAAAACGGATATTATCGTGCTTGGATTCTCGTCAAAGACAAAGAAAATGTGCCAATTTGCGTCTGTTTTCTCGATTTGCCGAAAGAAAATGGAACTAATGGTTTTCCACTTGGAGACAACTTGAACGAATCTGTTTCGGTGACTGGCATTTTTTATAAACGCCTTCTTTTTCTCTCCTCTGATGGCGAAGAAGTAACCACTCCGACAATTCTCGCCAAAACAATTCACTGGATTTCGGTGCGGAAATCGACTAAAACGCCGGAAAAACTCGGTGATGTTCGACATTCTAAAACAGATTGGTCTCTCGGAATTGCAATCTCGATTATTATTTTGGTCTGGTTTATCACACGATTTTGGGGACGCAAATTGTTTGCTTCCATGATTTTTTTCACATTTGGAATCATTTTTTTGCTTTCAGAATCGAGTGCCATTTTTGCTGCTTTGAATGAAATGGTTATTCAATCCGAAACAGCCGTGATTCCCGAAACAGCCGCGCAGAATTTTTCTACAAAAACAACAAGAATCTCTGCTCAAAAAGTTGATTCGACATCACCTTCGACCTTGATTGATTCTGAATTGACAAAAATGCTGCTAAATCAAAATGATTTGGAGTGGGAAACACTTGGAGAGCCGATAATTTCAATTGAACAGCAACGAGAATC
>JBOFGF010000184.1:0-2567 GCA_051649005.1 Thermoguttaceae bacterium
GAAATAGCGAGTCCCAAACCGGTTCCACCATAAACTCGTGATGTTGAGATGTCGGCCTGTGAAAACACTTTGAAAAGACGTTCAATTCGGTCTTCAGGAATTCCAATTCCTGTGTCGGTTACTTCAAAATGAATTGAGAGTTTGTGTCCTTCCCATTTTTCTGGACGCACATCGACGTGTATTCCACCGGAATCTGTGAATTTGATGGCATTTCCGATCAGATTCATCAGGACTTGGCGAATTCGACCAGCATCACCAGTCAGAATGCGTGGCAAGACGGCGTGGAATGTCGCACAAAGTTCCAGTGATTTCGTTTGAGCACGAGATGCCAAAATTCCGAGCACCGATTCGACGGTGCTTAACAAATCGAAATTTTCGGACTCGATTTCGACTTTCCCCGCCTCAATTTTTGAAAAATCAAGAATGTCATTGATTATGAATAAAAGCGATTCACCAGAAATTTTCGTCAACTGCGCATATTCTTTTTGTTTCGGAGTCAATTCAGTTCCGAGCATCAATTCGGAGAGGCCGATTACTCCATTCAGTGGTGTCCGAATTTCGTGAGACATTGTGGCCAAAAACTGACTTTTTGCACTATTTGCATCCTCTGCTGCTTTTTTGGCGGCAATCAATTGTTCCCGTTCTTCATGTAAAAGTCGGGCCGCCTCTTGCTGCTCTCGGAGGTCATGCACGAAAACGACTGCATATCTCTTTTGTCCCTGTTTGAATCCGGCAAGTGTGAGTTCTGTCGGAATTGTTTCTCCCATCGCATTGATACAATCCCAATTAAAATGGAACTTTTCACCATTGAAAGTCGCAGTAAGATATTCCAGAATCATTGTGGCTGAATGACGACCATCTGGTTGGTACTCCGGTGAAAATTTTGGAAATTCCCGAACGAATGTTATTGTATCTGGAACTGCAAATATTCGATTATTTTCATCATTCGAGGCAATAATTTGCATTTCATCATTCCACAGATGATATGCGAGCGGCATCGAATTGAGAAGACGACTCATTCGGATAAATGTGTTTTCACGTTCAGCTTGGAGTGCTTTTTCGTTGCGCAAATCTCTGGAGTATGAGCAAATTGCTGTGGCACCATTCCATTCGGTGTGAGTAAGAACAATTTCCACTGGGAGTAGTTCATCACTTTGAAGTTGATAAAGCCACTCAAATTTATCATATCCATGTTCTGCCGCTTTCTCGATGTATTCTTGCAGCATTTTTTGAGATGACTCGCCAGAAAGTTGCGTTTCTGGAAGAAGAGTGAAGAAACTACTAAACAGTTTCTCCTTACTCGGCATTCCAAACAATTTGAGAGAAGCAACATTACACTCCAAAATGTTCAAGTTTTTGTCGAACAATATGACACTAAAAGGCGCGTGATCGAGAATGTTTGTGATCTGTTTTTTGGCATTTACTGCGGCAGTATTCGCAACTTCAAGACTTTCTAGCAATTTTTTTCGCTCTGTGATGTCGATACAAACTCCTGCGAAGTGAATACATTGTCCGAGATCATCTCGAACTGCGACTGTGTTCACATCAATCCAAATCGTCGATCCATTTTTGTGGCGAAATGCTGTTTCACGACGGAACGAGTCTTTTATTCCAACATGTGAAAGTTCATTGTCTTCCATTGTTGTTTCGACATTGTCCCAGAATTTTATGATGGTATTCGTGTCGTTATTTACATCAAAATTGGTGATGTTTTGCCCGACGATTTCTTCAATAGAATAACCGAGCAATGCGCCAAATGCCGGATTAGTATCGGTTATTTCACCAGTCGGATCGTAAAACACCATCGGAACATTTCCATTGAAAATGGCATCCATTTTGGCTTCGCTCCACTGAAGCTGTTCTGTCCGCAATTGCAGCAATTCGCCCAGTTTTGCTTGGGAGTCGGCCAGTTGATATTCGATTTCTTTGTACGAAGTTATATTGCTCAAAATGCAAATCGCCTTCGTGACATTGCCCGACTCGTCTTTGATTGGATGGGCAGTGTGTTCGACCCAACTTGCGGGTTTTCCATCTCTCGCAGGTTCATGGTGAATGACGCGGGTCTTTTTTCCGGTCGCAAAAGTGTTTTTAAGTGGGCAATCAGAACACCGACCATGTCGACAAGATGTCTCAAAACATTTTTTTCCAACCAGCGGCTGGATTTCTGGATACATGTCATCAAATGCTCTGTTAGTACGAAGTATCGTATATTCGTTGTCGATGAGGACAATTCCATCTTGAATACTCGTAAAAACATCATTGACGAATTCTTCGCGGATACGAATTTCCTCATCATGCCGCAGTTCTTCAGTAATGTCTTGAAAGCTGACAATAACATTGATCAATTCGCCGGACAGTTGATCGAACAAAGGAGCAGACGTTATTTCGAGCCATATATCCAAAACAGCATTATGGACGACAGATTTACGGATTTTCTTCGTTTTTATTGTTTCAGCGACGGGACAATCATCGCACGGAGAAGAACGTGCATGGATTTTTTCATAGCAGGTCTGTCCCACGATGGGAAGAAATTGTGAAAACACTTCTTCAGCAAAATGACTCGCTTT
>JBOFGF010000185.1:0-7905 GCA_051649005.1 Thermoguttaceae bacterium
CCAATTTCGACAGGACCCCATCTTATTTGTCGATGTTCCGTCCGATGGTATTTACACACTCGAAATTCAGGATGCAATTTTCAGAGGACGAGAGGATTTCACTTATCGAATCACTATTTCCGATTTGCCTGTCGCCACATCGCTCTTTCCACTCGGTGGACAAAGTGGCGCGAAAGTGCAGGCGGAAATTGCTGGATGGAATCTGCCAAACACGCAAGTCTCGCTGAACACCGATAAATCTGATTCAAATCAATCAGAAAATAGGGAGCGAACATTATCTGTACTAGAAATGAATGACGCAAAAAAGCAATTGCTTTTTCCTGTTCGATACTCGGTCAATGACTTGCCGGAAATAATTGAAACAGAAAATAATAATGACATTGCTCATCCGCAAAAAGTGTCATTGCCGGTCATTATAAATGGACGAATCGAAAATAAAAATGATGTCGATTTCTTTTCATTTGAAGGCAAAAAGGGGAGCCAAATCGTTTTGGATGTTTCCGCACGTTCTCTTGATTCGCCTCTCGACTCACACGTCGAAATTCGAAATGCCGCCGGAATGATTTTGGCCGAAAATGACGACCGTGCTGATTCCAGAGGACCAAATATTGGACTCGAAACGTATCATGCTGACTCGTATCTAATGTGTACTATTCCTGAAGACGGAACTTACTTTGTCTGTTTGACAAACAGACTGCGACGAGGCGGGCAGGAATGTTGTTACAGACTTAGAATTTCCGAACCAATTCCCGATTTTGCTCTTTTTTGTGAGCCATCCAGTCTCTCGTTTAGTGGAAATACGGAGCCGCTCAAAATCCATGTTATTCGCATCGACAATTTTCAAGAACCAATTGACATACAAATTCAAACGCCGAACGCTCCTTTCCAATTAGATGGGGCCACTATTCCGCCCGGGGTCGATCAAATAACTATTTCTGTTTCAACAAGTCCTGAATACAATGGAAAACCTTTTCCGCTCAATTTGACTGGAACGGCGATGATAAACGAAACCAAAATATCGCGGCCAATTATTCCATGTGATGACTGGGAGCAGGCTTTTATCTATCACCATCTCATGCAGACGGATGCAATTTATGTGATGCGTATTCGTGGCAGACTTGGACAAATGGATGCCATCCAATTGCATCCTGATCAGACATTGCCAGTGCGAATTCCGGGGATGAATGAAACGCTCTCACTTCGATTTCTGTTTAATGTGCTCGCAAAACAAAAACGAGAAACAAAAGAGGATTTCCAGAAGCAGCTTTCGTTTACAATTGAGCCATCCGCAGCATTTGTGACACTGAAAGAATCGCACTGGGACAATGACGAATTGGTGTTGACACTCAGTGGAGCAGAGAGTGTGATGGAATCGCCTGCTTCCGTAACAAAAACAACTGCTCCGAGTGATCCGGTGGAACGCGGCAATCTGATTATCGGAATTAATGGACGTTTCGGGAATCAACCAGTAACGAAAATGGGCATATTGCCAGCGATTCCTTTTGTGTGTCCGACGGAATCGCCATAAAAAATTGACTGGTCGCAGTTCAGTTTCGAGAATCCGAGCAGAATCGTTTTGAAGCCGAAAAAAGAGCTTCGACCGCATCAAATCACGGCGGTTGACTACCTGTCTCTGACAGTATAGAATGGTAAGCGTATACAATTCCACTCGTTTTTCGTCAAAAAGGAGCCAAGCCATTAGCGCAAAAAGACAGAAATGAAAATAACCATTGAAAATCTTGGTGCATTAAAACAAGCGGAGTTTACTCTCGGCGAGTTGACCATCATTTGCGGCGCGAACAATACCGGAAAAACTTATGCGACCCATGCAACGTATGGGCTGTTCGATTTTTTACGGAAAAATCTAGGGGTTCCAATTGAAGAAGGCGTAATAAAAAATTTAATCGAGAACGGTTTTGTGTCGATTTCTTTGGAAAGCTACTGCGAGAAACTTCCCAAACTCTTTGACAAAGCAGTTTCACGCTTTTCCGAATTATTGTGCGATATCTTTGCGGGAAATGAAAAGAATTTTTCAAATTCCAAAATTGGTTTTTCTTTTGATCTCCCCAAAGAATTTGATCCCGCTGGGATACGTCACGGTGTCTCGACAGGAGGCAAAACCATCATGCAAATCCAGTCCTCGGAAGACAAGAAACAGCTGAATGTCGAGCTGTCCGCAAATGACGATAATCGAGAGATACTTCCAGAGCAGATTGTCAGAAACTCGATAGAAGATGCGATTCGTAATTGGATTGTCTCTAAGATCATTCCGAAACCCTTTCTCGCCAGTGCGGAGCGAACGGGAGCTGCGATTTTTCAGAGCGAGTTGGATTTTACAAGAAATCGACTCATTGAATTGCTTGGAGACAAAACCACAAAATTTCAACCATTGCAATTACTTGGAAAATTTGGCGGAAAATATCCACTTGCGGTAAGACGAAATGTTGACTTTATTCGAGATTTGCCAAATATCACGAATCGTGACAGCTTTATCCAAAAAGAACATCCCGAAATTCTAAACGATTTTCGTGATATTATTGGCGGAGAATATAGAGTTTCCAAAGAAAGTGGTGTTCAGTTTGTTCCAACATCAAAGAATGTAAAGCTCTCATTAGTCGAAAGCTCCAGCGCGGTGAGGTCGATGCTTGATGTCGGTTTTTATCTCAGACACCAAGCACAACGAGGCGATTTATTGATGATAGACGAGCCAGAACTGAATCTACACCCGGAAAACCAACGTCGAGTAGCAAGACTTTTTGCACGTTTAGTCAACTTAGGTGTCAAGGTTTTTATGACGACACACAGTGATTATATTGTCAAGGAATTTAATACGCTAATCATGTTAAATCAGAACGACAAACGGTTGAAAGCACTGGCAAAGCGCGAAGAATACAAACAAGACGAACTGTTAAATCACGAAAAAGTTAAGGTTTACATTGCCGAAGAAGCTCTTGTAAAACAAAATAATGCCCAGCGAAAAACGAAATGCCTGACATTGACACCTGCCGATATCGATGCTACTTCCGGTATTGATGCGAGAAGTTTTGACAAGACCATCGTAGAAATGAATCGGATTCAAGACGAAATAGTTTGGGGAGACGAATCAGATGACTGATACAGATATTCTTAGGGAAATGATTCATGTGAAGGCGAAAGTGCCGATAATAGAACATGGCAAATGTGCGACGGCCACACTATCTGAACAGAGGCGGGAATCGAAAATAACAATCACGGGACTTCCACTTGATGCAGTTATTATAAAGGCAGACGCATTTCCTGCACCGAGTGATTTTTTTGTTGGAAAAAAACACGAGTGTAAACGAGCAGATTTTATCGTTATCTCTGAACAGAAAAAGATCGCAATTTTTATTGAGATGAAGGAAGGAAAAGGTAGAGGAGACCACGTTGAACTACAACTTCGTGGTGCATTGTGTATTTTCGGTTATTGCCGCGAAATTGGTCTGAATTTTTGGGGTTGTAATGATTTCTTAAAAGACTACAAATGCCGTTTTGCGAGTATCAGGCAGATTTCTATCGCAAAGAATACCTCTCGTAATAACTCTTGGGATGGTTCTGGAAAATCACCAAAAAACATGTTTAAAATCAGTGGTGTGATTTCTTTGCAGTTCAGTAGGCTTATACAATAAAACGCAAAAGAAAACGAATTTCAAGACCCATTCACCGTGACATAATATAATCGACTTGCATGTTTTCGGGAGTAATCGTAACTTTCAGGAATCCACCGTTTGGCTTGAATTCGCCGCCTATGTAGCCATACTCCGCCGCAAAATGCTTCCGTATGTTCCGGTGCGCCGGCTGCGGGACAAGCTGATAGATAACTCCGTCCAATTCCTGTTTCGCAAAAAAGTGATCGTGTCCGTGAAACACATAATCAACTTTATTGGCAACAAGAAGGGGATGAATCGGTCGTTCCCAATTCGGACGATTTTTGGCAAACGTGTCATTGCCGTCCAGTTCTTTTCCGCCCCATTCGTACAAGTAAGCCGCTTCGATGCCGCCTCGTCCTGCTGCATCAAGACCGCCGACCAGTTGGTGTACGAAAACAAATTTGTATTTTGCGTCTGAATTTTTCAGCGTTTCGGCAAGCCAGTCGTACTGCGTTTTGCCCAGCGTCATTTTCCAAGGATATTTGCCGCCGCGTGTTGAACGACTCGACCAATACGGATCAAGCACGATAAAAAGAGCGTCGCCCCAGTGCCAAGCATAAAAGTTTTGCAGCCCTTCAGTATTACCACAATAAAACGCGCCTTTTTCTAATGACAATGAAGTCGGTGCGGGATTCGCAAAATACTTGGTGCGCTGTGCGAGCGACCAATGCGGCAAACCACCGGTTCGCAAATCGGCATCCGTCTTTAATTCTTCGCCGTCGTGATTGCCAAGCACAAGAAAAAGCGGCACCGAATGGCAAATGGTCCCGAAGTAATACCGCTGTGCAAGATACTGTTTTGTTGCCGATTCTCTCGAAGGATGTTTTCCGGTCATAAACGTATCGCCTAAGTCTATCAGAAAATCAGGCTGCGACTCGGCTATATTTTTGAGCGTTTTGTTATATCGCTCCAAAACGGTGCTTTCGTCCAGATGCGAATCGGCTTGAATTGCAAAGGTAAACGCTTCATTCGGTTTGCGTGCGGTGAAAAAAGTGCCTTCTTGGCGAAGTTTTGCATCCTCTCCAATAATTTCGTAACGACATTGTGTCGAAGGTGTCAAACCCGAAATCAGATGAAGGAGTGGCTCGCCAGCGGTCAATGATATATCACCACCGGTTTGCAAAAACGGCGTATTTTTAGCGGCAAAGCGTATCCGAACTGTTTCGGTTTTGCATGAGAGCAAATTGAGAGTTATCGAAGTGTTGGTCGGACGTACAAGTATGACATTAAAATCGTATTCCGGCACGTCGGTCAAAAAAATCCCGTCGGGCGAAAGCGGCTGTTTTTGCTGCGCATAAACTCCGCCGGAGAAAATCAGCGAGGCGAAAACCAACGTACACCAAAGCAGTCCGCACAAAAAATTGTAAATTTTCAACGGTTTTATCATGGATTATTTATTGTATTCTTTATTAGAGCGTTTTAATAATTTATGTTCGCTACAATTACGAAAAATCCCAATCCCGAACGCCGTCGGCGTTCAGTAAATGATACCGTTTTGAGTCCTTTTTTCAATACCAAATTAGCGAGAATTCTTCGTGTTTTTCAGGGTTTTGCCAAATAAGTTGAAACCTATGCCCAAAAGCCTCTTGTCTAAAGCCTTCAAAAAACATACAATTTACTATGAACTGTAGTCTATTGAGCGGTCGATGGACGGAATATCCCACTTTCTCAAGTAGAGGGAAACAATGGAACGAAAACAACCATTTGCGGGAATAAGGTTTCTGATTTTCTCGATAACAAGCATCGCCTTGGGGTTTCCCATCGCCGGGGCGTTGTCCGGGATTGTCGTTTACTTTTCTCCGGCAGAGTGGGACGAAGTCGCTGTCGGCTTGAACACCATGTTTCTTTCGTTTTTCGTGATGTTTTTCTTGGGGATTGTCTTTCTCGTGCTGGGATGTTTGAAAGGTGGAAAAGGCACAAGAATGGCGTGTTGCATTTTTGTAACACTTGGCGTTATGTTCGTCGTCGGAGCGTGGATGGCATCTTGATACGTCCGAAGAGCCTCAGCCTGAGCGATCCTTACTTCACGGAGTTTTCACCATGGGCCTCGACTTGCTGGACATCGTTTATCGGCTTGAGAAAAGGTTTTCGATTCGCATCGACCGCTCTGTCCGGGCCGATGGGCTTCCGTACACGCCGGAGGAAATTCTGCAAGGTGTTACCGAAGCTCTCTGTGAAGCTCTGGCGGTGGAGCCAGAGAAAGTGACATTGGATGCCGGAATCATCAAAGACCTTGGGGCCGAGTAGGGGCTGTCGAAGTGCCGACATGGGGGATACGGAGCAAAAAACGTAACCAAAATACAACAGTCCCGTAGGAGTTGCCGAATGGTCACCGATATTGAACCCCGACGGGGTTCTTGTGGACATTGCTCACGCTTCTACCACTCTGAAGTCCCTAACGGGACTTGGAGAAATCACTTAAAATGCTCTAAAAAAATCGTTTCGTGTTCCAATCGACAACATTCTCATAAGGAGAGGAGTAAATGTACGCAGCAGCCGGTTTGTATCCGTCGAGATTTCGCAGCTTTTGGATTTCCTGTCGCTGCAAATCGGTTAAGCTGCGATTGATTCGAGCAAATGCAACTGCATAATCGTAAGAAATATCACCGTCTAGTTCGCCGTATTCTCTCGCAAGTTTGAGTACCTTTTCCGTATCAATTATATCGCTGCTTTGCAATTTACGAAGCTCTGTCGAAATCTCACGTCGCAGTTCGACGATTTTTTGCATGGTTCCTTTTTGTTTCACAAATAACGACACAATTTCGTTTCGCTGATCGGGAAGCAGAATTTTATTGAGCAGAGTTTCGCCACTGTCTCCGGTAATTGTGGTACTAATATCGACATCTCGTTTGCCCATCACGGGAATATCTTTCATAAAAAATCCGCCGAAATAAGTGCCGTGTCTTTCGGGACAAAAATATGTGTCCGCTTCGATACTGCCCTTATACCAACTCAAAAATTCGCTTGCATAAGTTGTGTATGCGACATTTACGAGTTTGTCTTTGGGACGGTCAATCCGAAAATCGCGCAAATCTTTTTCGAGCAGCGTGCTGAAATCACCGAAAGTAATTGTGTCAAATTTTTTCTTTTGCTCTGGAGTCAAAGAACGAATGATTTTGCCAAACATCTCCGCTCGCTGAAGGCACAACTGTCCATCGAGTTCAAAAATTTCTCCGACGTATTTACTGACGGCATCACGTTTGAGTTTTGATTCTTTCGACTCCGATTCTTCGTAAAACGCCTTGATGAGTGGAAGTCGCATGAGAGCTAATTCCCGCAATTTTGGAGCTTGCTGTTCGGCAAGCTGTTTCATTTCTTCACACTGTTTTTCGCTTAGAATCGAAAGGACGGTTCCGGCAGCGCGATTGACGAAAATCGGATTGTGTCCTTTTCGTACAGAATCTATGTCCCGCATGTATTGGAATCCGAAATAATCGCACACTTTTCCGGGCGGGATGAAAGTTGCCGCTCCGACATCACCGGAGAGAAACGCAACTCCACTAAATGCAATCGTGTGCGTCTGCGCTTTCTCCGAAATTGCCTGAGAAATAGAGTATTTTTGTTGATGCGACTGCGCCAATACAACGGCTGGGACAACAGCCAAAATGAGACTAAAAATGAAGTATCGCATGTGTTTCTCCTTTGTGTTTTTTGTTAATCGAACTTGTCGCGCCAGTCGCCAATTGTCGGGTACAGGTTCCCCGACGCTAACGGACATCATACGAAAAAATGCTCGATTGAATATCTCTTTCCCGTTTCAGATATTCGACGCACACTTTTTCGGGTGAGACCGAAACTTTTAGCAAACCGCTGCCGGGAAATTTCACGCCGCTCGTAAAAGCCTCGTCATTGTATAAAACACCGTTTGAGTCGCCTGGCAACGGTAATGTTTGATAAATTACACCATCTTTTTCCTGTTTCGCAAAAATGTGATCGTGTCCCTGAAAAAAAACGGAAACTTTGTTTTTTACAAATAAGTCATGTATCGGCATTTCCCATCCGGGACGTTTTTGAGCAAAAAGCGATTTTCCGCGTGCGTCGCTTCCTCCCCATTCGTAAAATGGTGCGCATTCGACTCCGCCTCGTCCGCGTCCGTTGACATGATGTGCGAAGACGAATTTGAATCGTTTTTGACTTGTTTCGAGAGTTTTTTTGAGCCAGTCGTATTGCGTTTTTCCGAGCGTCGCCCCCCAAGGATCAGGAGCCTTGTCCCGAGAGCCAAAGATATTGTCAACAG
>JBOFGF010000186.1:0-4151 GCA_051649005.1 Thermoguttaceae bacterium
CTTGTGCGGAAATTCGCAGTTCTTCGGGAGCAATTGGGATTGCTTGCACTGGACACGGCGGGGCAATCACTACAATCGCCAAATCAATTTCGATGTCGTAATAAAGGCATTTTCCGAATGTCCGAACTGTCGAATCGGAACCAAAAAGATGAACTTCGACATCTCCTTTTCCATTTGAGTCGCGGAAAATGTGACCGCATGTCAAAATGAGTGCCTTTCCATTTCTTGCATCGACTATTGTTCCTGTCCCCCATGAATGGGTATTGTCCGCATCGACGCGCAGTTTCACCGAGGAAGTGACCCACGGAATACGCGATTCCGACTCATATTTTTTCGGAAATGACACAAATGAATTGGGAATCGTCCGCGATAATTCAGAATTAGTTTTTGGGGAATCTTTGAATGTCGTCTTTCCTCCATTTTGAGCAGGCAAAACTGGAGGTGAGTATTGCATCGTCCCTGCTATTTGCGGCGGCAAAATCGGAGACAAAGTCGGCGGGGAAAATGGAGCGTTCGCGGGTGAAACCGACGAAACCAGAGTTGTGGTCGCCATCAAATCAGCCGAATTATCGAAATCATTCGATGGTTTGGCACTTCCCATTTCTTTCTCAATTGTATTCTCAATTCCTTTTTGACGAGAATTTTCCGCCAAACGAAACATACTCAGAAGACGTGGTTTCAGATTGTTCGGATCGCCGCCGCCTTCAACTCGGTCAATAATTTTATCGTGGGACAGAAGCAAAAAAGTTGGAAAACGAGATACACCGAGTCGATTTTGAACAAGATCAGCGTGTTTTGTGGCATCGACAACTTCGACTGAATGGCCATTTGCAGCAAGTTCATGAATCAGTGGAGCGACTTGCAGGCAGGCGGGGCAATCAGGCCGAGTGACGAAGAGCAATGTGGCATCATCTGCGGAAAGTGGTGAGGAAAGAGCCGATAAAATAAGAGCCGATAATAGTGTTTGAAGTCCAAACATTTAATGAAGAGCCTCCGTACTCGACTGAAACAATGTTCAATTCCGACCAATCGAAATAGAAATATCAGAAAAATGAACGAAAAAGAGTCACAAATCCGGCAGTGGCATTTGGCTGCTGGGAACGGAGATTTTACTGATTTTGTTCAAAGTGAGCAACATCAATTATTTCAGAGAATTGTATCACTTATGCAAACACTATTCTTCGAGAATTTCCAGTCCCTCATCGTTCCGCTGCTGAAACGCCCAGCGAAGCTGCTGATTGATGAGGTCTGCATGTTTTGCCGTTTTGTTCCAAGACCAACTTGCCATTTCGGCAATGTTCTTGTCTCGGTCTTCAATTAGGCGACGTAGTTTAAGGTTTGGCATCATTAAAATATGTCAAAAAGTAATTTCTGTGAGTGATGCGGCGGCCAAAAAACGCCAATGATGACAAACGGATTTTTAGAACGCAGGTGAAATTCTTTGGTAGTCCCCAAAAAGAGATAAACGTCACGTTTTAAGATTTCAACAAAATACTTCTGCCGAACTTTTTCAGTTGCCTCAAGTTCATTTCCATTGGAACTTTTCAAACAATTCCAATACAACATTCCGATTTCCCAATCTTCTATCATTAAAGTGGATTTCTGCCCTGATTTATCGCAAAACGTATATGAGAACTTGTATGGCACTTTGGGAACAGCAGAAAACTCCTTTTTCAACTCCTCTGGAGTCTGGAAAAAATTGAGCTGGTCTCCCTTTGCGGAAAGAGCATCAAGCTTATCCTGAGACCATTCTCGTTCCGTCTGCTCGACTTTGAAGTCTATGATGGCACTCGGCTTGAAAATGGCAAGTGAAAGTTTATTTTCATGTGCGAGAGCAATGATTTTGCCAAGATCGTCGTAAACCGGCGTACTCCGAAATAAGATATGACGCCGTTCATCCCATGATTCGACTTTTTCTTGTGTCAAAACCTGAAGCGGAGCAACAGGGCGAAAACTTTCAGGACGAAAATCTTCGGTGTTTTTCTTCAAGTCAATTTTGATCCACTGGAATTTTTTGTATTGACTTTCGTATTCCAATTTGCGAAACGGGAGTGGATAAATTCGTATCCACTCCCCATTTTCGTTTATTCCTGCTGTACAAACCAGTTCGCCATATTTTGTGGAAAGTGTTGGATAGGTTTTGACAAGAATCCATACTCGCATCAGTCAATTACCTCACAAATTGAATATGTTTCGTGATAAAATTGTTGTCGGCAGCTAATACTTTCACAAGTCGGGTGCGGTGACACAGGATCGGATCAGCTTCAAAACAGAGCAACACAGAAACTTTTTCTCGCACTGCGCTTGCAAGCATCTGCTGTTGCTCCATCGCACTAGGAAGGATAGCCTGTTCATACTCGTCGAACAACCTCTGATGATCTTCGTTTGTTCGTAGATCACGTCGCATGCTCGATGGAATTCCAAGTTGAGGAATATGCAAGTATTCAATGCCGATGTTCTCCAGTTCTGCCCGCAGTCGACTTTTTGCAAATCCCGGTTTGCGTGAAATGGGATTACACCTTACATCAATGACTTGCTCAATATGGTTTTCTTTAAGTTTACTCAAAAATAGTAGTAGCCCAACACCTTCATATCCGATTGTAAATACGGTAGTTCTTGCTTGCTGAATCATTTTATCCTCCTAATGCCGAGACGCATATTTTGTCTCCTATTTTGTAACAAACTGTCATCCAGTATTCGAAATTGTATCAATTTTACACCTAATTAACAAGATGTCACTTTTATCCCTCCACTATTTTGATTTCGTCGTCGGTTAAATTATACAATTCGTACACTATTGCGTCGATTTGAGCATCGAGGATTTCTACTCGCTGCGTGCTTGTCCGTGTGTCCGCTTCTGATACCGCTTTTCGCAAATGCTTCTGCGCCGAAAGCATCTGCTCCACAAGTGACACCACTTTGTCGTGCTTCGCCCTTTGCTTCTTGTCCGATAAATCAAGCGTCGGAATCGGAAAATCGTTAATTAAATTTATCTTGATTTCCGCAAACATCTTGCCCACTCGCGGCTGAACCGTGCGATAATACCACGTCATCAATCGAGAGTTCAAAACTCCAAGATAAAATTTCAAATCAATCTCTTTCTCTTTGGGAATACACACGAAGACATTATTACTGAAATAATAACCTTCTTCATCAAGACAGGCAAGCACATAATCGCCCGTCCTGCGAATGACAAGTTTGGGCGTTTCAAAATACTCAGACTTTCCAAGTCCTGCATATTCGTTCTCTTGAAAATTGTCTTTAGAATAATTTACCCATTTACCATCCCACTGCAAAAAGTATCGCCGCACTTCATCCCTGCCAAAAATCAATTTTTTGCACTGCTTGTTTAATTTTTTATCGACAAATAACTTCTCACGAACATTTCCAGAATGAATTCCTTCACGAACAATAAACACATTGCTGTATTTTTCTTGTTCCGAAAGTTTCTGCAAAATGCTTGATGATTCATCTGTCAAATAAAGATTGAATTTATAGCCGGGCAGTTTCTCGAAAACAGTTTGCGAGATTTTCCGAGACATTTTTATTTCGTCTTTATTATGAACGGCAACACGGATTTTGTGTCTGCGTCCATTTTTGCTTCCCGTCATTGTACACGCTTCAATATTGACTTGCTGAAACGCTTGCCCCCAGTGATCTATCGTATGAAACGCGATGTTTTCAAGCAAGAATTTTCGTGTCGATTCGTAATTCTTAAGTAAAATGATGTCGGGCAAGACATATCCCCACATGCCATCTGATTTGAGTAGATGAATTGATTTCTCAATGAAAAACCTTGATAAATCCGGGAGACCTACTGACGATGTAGGATATTTTTGTGCATAATACTCTTTCTGGTCGTCTGAAAATTTCGCTGCTTTTTGCCCCCACGGCGGGTTTCCAATCACGCAATCGAAACCGGTGTTATCACTTTGCGTATTACCGTCAATACGGTGCTGCGCACCTCCTTTCCGGCTGTTATTTTTATTATTATTATTATTATTATTATTATTATTATTATTATTATTATTTTCAAATATGTGCGGAAACTCCTTCTCCCAGTCAAACGCATTGATTCGCCGGATTTCATCGTCGCCAAAAAGCGGCATCTCCTTGTTACGATAATAGTCGCTTCCAATCAAAGAATTGCC
>JBOFGF010000187.1:0-11577 GCA_051649005.1 Thermoguttaceae bacterium
TAGCAGACAATGGATTGTCCACGTTTTCCAGAACTATGTATCGCTCTTCACAACGTCTAAAAATGCCTGGTGAGTTGTTTATCATGACTCGAAATTGATACAATAGTTTTAGTGCGAGTTTCATAGTGGCAAATCAGTGAGGTGGCTTAAAATAATTAAACAGATAATAGTGTGGAACAAGCTATACTCAACAACGCCTTTCGAGTTCAGTTTTTCATCAACCTCGTTAGAGGTTGAATTATGGTAGATATCGCAACAAAAACTACCACCAATGCCGTCGGCATTGAATTATGGTCAATTAGCGTCGCCTCACAACCATAATTCAACTCCGACGGAGTTTTGTGTTTTTGGTTATTCGTTTCTACCATAATTGAACGCCGATGGCGTTCGGGAACATGGAACGCCTCGTGTTTCAGGAACGAATCCCGTCGGTTTCCGATGCGGCGAAAAACTGAACTCGAAAGACGTTGTTGAGTATAGAAGCCAGATAATATGAAAAACTACTGTATTAATAACATTCGTTCTTCCTCCTCCGTATTTTGTCGCACTTGACGAAGTGCCACAAGTATTTTTGCAATTTTAGCGTGGTTCTGCTCGGTCGTGCAAATCACCAAGCTAAGATTATCCATATACGGCTCTACGAAAATTTCATTAGGTTCACTGGAAATCAACTCTGCAAGTTTCTGTAACCTGTTTTGCACGATTTCATCTGATTCTTCTCCACTCCCCGCTTTAACGAGGTCAGCAGTATAATATATGCTACTAAATTTTTTTGCGTCCTGATCGGACAACATTTTACTGCAATCTATACTTTGATCCGCCTGCTCAATCGTGACAATCGTATGTAACATCTGAACTTCACGACCGTAAACAGTGGTTGTGAACCACCTTTGGACATACGGGATTTTATTAAGCCACGGAGTGCCAATTTCCTTGCGTCCTTCAGACATTCTGGCATCACTCCTGATTACTAAAAGCAGACCATCCGAGGGCCAAGTTACGTCAGTTGCAGAAACCGTTATACTGTTAATTTTCGGACATTGAACATGAGTATTGGCATTTATACTCTCAATTGGAGCAGGCTGGTTAATCATGCTTGATATTTTTGAAAATTCGACGTAAACATCGCTCGTTACAGATTTTCCGTCCCATGATAAAAGCGAGCTTGCCCGCAGTGTCCTGCCTTCTTTTGCGAGGCTTATTACCGGTTGATATTCGTTGCCGTGTTCCGTTTGAGTCGCCACAACTTCCGAAACATACGGTTGCTGCGTGGTGTCGTCTATCAACATATTTTCGCCATTTTTAATGGTTATCCGCGGTGGCACTAATATTGTTGTTTGAGAATTTTCCAGCCAAACTTGCTGAGCTTTTTTCATTGCAGCGTGGAATTTTTCAACATCCTTCTTTTCCACATAATAAGCACTTACACTGGGCGCGAGCTTCGCTCGGTTGCCATTTTTGTCCAGCACCGGGTGAATGTACGGAAGAATCGGCTCGATAATGTCGCGGTATTGTTGCGTATCTTCAGGAATTAAAACCGCATTTATATTGCAAGTGAACTCAATATCTTTCGTTTGTGGGCGGTTAAAACGCTCAATTGTCTCCCTCACGAGGTTTTGAATTTGCGGATTATGATAAACATACAGTTTCTCGTTATCGTAATTTATCATGCCGAAGGAATTTACGTTCCAAACATCATTTCCTGTTTGATTTTTCACAATTTCGATTACACGGTCGGCGGGTGCGTTTTGCAAAGGGAATTCTTGCCAGACTTGCCCATGATTCGACGGAAGCTCAGCAAAGGCGGCATCCGGTGCAAAGTTACTTGCGATGCAAGTACAAGCAAAAATCGACAGTAGTGAAATAGCGATTTTTTTCATGTTTCAGATTCCTTTCTCATTAGTTCCATTATCTTCGGGAATATCCTGCAACGCAAAATGCGGAGGCAAAGCCACATTGTGACGATAGCAAAAATGGCGAGAATTGTCAAGAGAAATTATTCGAGTAAATTTCCTACCAAGTTTTGGCATGTTTCTTTTCCTAATTCCCTTCGTTCTCATTTTTTCAATGAGCGACGACCTTTTCGAGCCGGTGCGTCAGCACCGGCATTTATTCTTTGGCGGTGTGTTTGGCGAGCCGCCAACGTAAGTTGGCGGGTGTTTTGGCAACAATCGTCAAAAAAACGCAACAGTCCCGTCGGGACTTCAGAATGGTAGAACCGCGAATAATATAGTTACAATAACACCATCGGGGTTCAATAACGGTGACCATTATTCAACTCCGACGGAGTTGTGTGTGTGTTTGCGGGCATTCGTTTCTACCATTATTGAACGCCGACGGCGTTCGGCCCCAACAAAACCCGCCAACTTACGTTGGCAGCTCACCGAACGTGAACAGATGTCATTAGTGTCCATTACTCCGACCACTCGGGCACTGGATTCGGCTCCACTCGCCGTTCGGCGGCAACATGCTCTATTGATTTGATCATTTCGGCAACAGATTTTTCGTTCGATAATATCGTCATCTCTAACTCGAAACTCCGAGATTCATTTGGCTCCAGATGAACAACGCGCCCATTCGCCTTTTCAAATGATTTGGTGTTAGGAAAATTCACCGAAGGTTCAATGCCACACACATAACCATCTCGATTGGATAGTCGGCTTTTCCAAAACGAAAAATATGGAAACGATGTTTTAGAAAATGAAAGATGAAATCCACGACTTTTCGTTTCATTCGCCAAAAGAACGCAGCATCGGCCCTGTCCATCTGCCGCTGGCTCGAAAAAGTAAACGACTTCAGAACTTTTTGGGGTTTCCACGTCCATCACATTCCAGTGCGATAGTTCCCGTGCGGCCTGTTCGGTTCGCGGTGCCATTCGTTCAAATGGAATGTGCAAAGTTGCCCCTTTTGTTACAAAAGGGTGTCCGGTGTTGATGTGATACAATAATTCAAATTCTCCCGCTTCATTTGAAAGATTAGTAATTGTATCTTGAACGACAAATTGATTGGAGCCAGCAAATGTTTTGATCGTGCTTTTCAGCTGCAATTTTTTGAAAAACATTCGAGCTTCATTAACGATTCCGAAAACCGACATTTCACCTGTTTCATCGTTCCAGCGTGTTTCAATTTCATCGGCGGGCAAATTGGCGATGCGTCCATGCAGTGGATATTTTAAGATGCCATTTGGATCAAATTCCGGTGCTCCATTGCTTTCGAGTCCACATCTGACGAGCCATTCATCGAATCCGTCGAGCCAGCCGAGTCCGCTTGGTTCCATGAGAGGCACCCAATTCGGATGCACCGGCCCAGTAATTGGTGCATCCCATTTCAATTGCACGTCGCTGCAGTCGATTCGCTGAATTCCCATCCCACGAGTTGGAAGAATTGAGATGTTCAATAATCCATTATCGAGTTGAATACGTTTGACACCTTCCGATTTTCCGCCGTGCAAAGTTTCGTGAGAAACGCGACAACAAAGCGATTTTTCCGCTTTGTTTGGCCGAAAACAATGGCTATATTCGAGTGATTTTCCAGTTGAATCCAAAGGCATTGAATTATTTTTCATTTTCAGCACCGTCTTGTTTTTATAGAACAACAGCTTTCTACGCAGTGCTTAATTGTTTCGCAAAGCGAAACGAGGCTAAACATCCAATTTCGCGGCGTTTTATTGTCTCGTTTTGACGCACAAATTCGGTTTTTCGATGGTGACCAGTGTGCTGGGCGGAACACTTTCTGTGATCCACGCATTCGAGCCGATGATAGAACCTTTTCCGACGACCGTTTCGCCTCCCAAAACAGTCGCATTCGCATAAATTACGACATGGTCGTCGATTGTCGGATGTCGCTGAACAGGATTTTTCGGCTTGTTCGTCGAATCACGCGGAATACTGAGCGCGCCCAGTGTGACTCCTTGATACAATTTGACCCAGTTGCCAATCACACAAGTTTCGCCAATGACGACACCAGTTCCGTGATCGATAAAAAAATGGTCGCCAATTGTCGCACCAGGATGAATGTCTATTCCCGTTTGTGAATGAACAGATTCCGACATCATGCGAGGAATCAGTGGTACTCCCAAAATGTGGAGCTGATGAGCAATCCGATAAACGGTCACTGCCGCAAATCCTGGATAACAAAAGACAACTTCTGCACGAGATTTGCAGGCGGGGTCTCCCACAAAAGCCGCCTCCACATCCAAAGCAAGTGTGCGATTCAATGTTGCAAGTGAATCCAAAAAAGCGGCGGCAATGCGACGACCTTCGGTTTCGTACTGCAATCGCAATTCCAGAGAATCGGTGACCGGCAAGTTTTCACGGAGAAGTTCTTGGCAGAGAGCGCGATAAATCTGGTCACTCAATTGCACAGAAATTTGATCGAGCAAAGCTCCGGTGTAATATGTGATATTATCACGATTCAGACGATCCTGTCCATAGTATCCAGGAAATAAAACGGCTCGGAGTCGATTCAAAATCGTCAAAACCGTTTCATGGTTTGGAAGCGGGCAGGCATCTAAGTGATTTGTCGCCGTATTTTCCAAATAAGTGCCCACCAACAAATCGGTCACTCGTGAAAAATCATGCCGCATTTCATCCATAGTAATACAGTAGTTCACATTCAATTGTATGTTTTAGAAAGAGTCTACAATTAAATTGATAAATTGTCATCTGAATTCCAAAGCCGAAAAACCCGCCAACTTACGTTGGCGACTCGCCGTGTTGGCAGCTGGCTGTGACGGCGGCTCTCCAAAACCGTGAACGGATACGAAAATAATATAATGAAAGGCGATGACACTTTGAGTGAAATCACTTCTTTTTCGGAGCTGGTTTTGCCGCCGTTTTTGCAGCAGTTTTGGCAGCGGGAGTCGCAGCAGCACCTTCTTCCTCTCCCTTTTTCTTCTTTTTCTTCTTGACGACAACTTTATAGATGCGTACTTTTGGCAGCGAAAAAGGGCCGCTTTCTTCTGTCCAGCGATCTTGCTGCGTGAGTTTTTCGATGCGTTCTGCTCGTGTCAAGACATTTCTCGAACGAACAATTCCTTTCCGAGTCCGCAAACTTTTATCAATAGTCATGTCAATCCTCAAAACACCCAAGAACGAAATTCTTGGAAAACACGATTTTTCAGCTATCACACCGAACATCCCGACAAAAGGAGTGATCGGAAAACAATGAACAAGTAACTAGACAATTTTATCCACAATTATTTTATGTACAATCCCCCCCAGTTCGCTCTCATCAAATTGCAACTTCGAGCGGTTTTGCCATTCCGACGAACCAGTTTGCAATCGTGATTTTCTTTGACGAGGCCGGCAAAGGAATCGTGATAAGTCCAAGTGCCGGAAGTTCGTGCGTTTGTTTTTCGACCACAATCTGGCACGGAATATCGCTTCGATTTTGTAGCGTCAATTTGTTTCCATCACGTTTGACATCGACCGAAGCACTAAAGAGCTTTTCGACCCACTCAGGCGGACCAAGAATCATGCCAGCAGCCCAAACGACGGTCCGACGTGCAAAAAATGCTTCTCGAATTGCATCGTATGATTTTTCTGTTGCAAAAATTAGTGTCATTGGACGCTGCAAATTCTGCTCTCCATATTGTTCCAATTCGGTGACATGAATGTCGCTCGTGCCGATATACGCCAAGTTGCGGTCATTGCACCAATCTGCTGCAATTGGATAATGCGACGATCCATTGAAAACTTCGACTCCGTGCAAATGCCCTCTTTTCATGGCTTCCTCATGTTCATCGGTGAAACGCATTGGCTCTCCTTTTTTGAGACCCGCGCCGTCTCGAACCCAGCCGGGATGATTCCAAAAGACGAACGCACCTTGATCAGCGGCGACGGCGATCATTTTTTTCCAATCATCGACGACATCGGCAACTTTGTTGGCATCTTCGAGAAATATGGCGTTCAAATGTCCCGGCGGCATTTTTTGTTTCGTAATTTCCGTTCCACGAACAAGAATCAAACCAGCTTTGTCGGCCACAGGTTTTGCCATTTCATAAGCGATATTGTGATCGTCATTTCGTTCGAGAAGTTGAATTGATTTTCCGCCGAGATTCGGACGATGCTCGATGTGATCGGTGATTGCAATGACATCGAGACCGTTTTGTATTGCCTCGTCCACACGAACTTTTGGCATTACATGGCCATCGGAAAAAAGGGTGTGTATATGGAAATCTCCTTTGATTACTTGGTATTGCCCGACATTCGGAATTGTAATTTTGCGGCGAGGAAGTTTTTCCGCTCGGATATTTTTTTTAATTGCTAACAAGCCGTCTTGTGGCATCGACTCATTTTGAATCGGTGTCGTGGTTTCCTGTCCGACCGAAAACATACTTGGAATCGTGGTGACCGCACTCATGAGTGCAGAACATTTCAAAAAATCGCGTCGTTTCATGGGAAAATTTTGGGTAAATTTTGGGAAAATAGAAGTGATTGAAGTGAATAAAAATAAAAAAACTAATAAAAAATAGAAACAACAGCTTTCTACGAAAGCTGGCTAAACAGAAAGCTGTCTAAACATCCAATTTTGTGTCGTTTGTAGTATAAATTATTCTGCCAATTCGGTTTTTTGTGCAATCACACCTTTTGAATCTAGCTCAAAATCGAATGTTTGAGAGCGAGATTCCTTAGACGAAAGCACTGTTCGGAATAGTTCGGATTTGCTATTGTATTTTTGCGGGACACGTTCTTTGCTCCGACCGAGATTTTCACGCGGAATTTTATCACGAAACTCGATTCCGCCGCGCGCTGTCCAAATGCGAACCTGTTTTTCTCCCGCCTCGACACCTGATTTTAGTGAATTGAACATGAGTGAATATCGCCCATCTGAATCGGTCAGTGCAAAAGCGAGTGTTCCATTTTTCACATCTTCAAAAAAGACCTGTGCAAGTGGAAGTGGTTCGCCATCTAATGTGATGCGGCCTTTTCCATCGACAAGATCGACATCACTGTAATCAATCATCGAGTGCGGGTGCCCAAAACATCCCGACAGAACCACGCTGAAACCAAAAACCAGCGCGGCCAATTTGTATATTTTGTACATATTCTTAATTTCTGAATTATATTATAGTTGAGGTAAATGTTGCTGTCAATTTAATAAATTTTTACAAATTGTCATGAAAACCAACCGGTTTTGCCTGATTTAAGATAAACCAATTTTTCCTGATTTCAGATAAACCAATTTTGCCATATTTTAGATAAATCGGTTTTGTCATATTTTGGATAAACCGGTTTTATGGCAGTGATGTCGTTTCCCCATCAGCTCGTGAATGTGCTGCTCGATAAACATTCCAGTCAACACTATTTGGGACGAATCGGACGGAGCCGTCGCAGCTTGTGAAATTCGCCCCCTGTGGATGATAACTTCCGAAAGCGACCTCAATAAAAGTGCCATGAATGTTTGGTGTGAGAAAAAACGCATTCAGTTGAACCATTCCACTTCCGAGTGCTTCTGAAAATTCGGTCGGCGTGTCGACATTGTTCAGGTCGGAAGGATTCCATCCCCACCACTGATTGCCGCCGGTGTGCCACATGTCCATTCCCTGACTATCTTTTGAAAAATCAGGGGCAGGAGCAGATTCACCGACGGCGACTGTGTTAGAAAGACCATCTGTGATCGCACCGAAATTGTGCCATTTCTCGCCCGCAAAAATGCCGTTTGGTTCGGCGAGAGTCCATGGCCCCGACGTTTTTCGCGGTCCTTTGCAGCCAGACATTGACACCATGTCCTTAGTTAAAATACTAGAACCTCCGACGGAGTATTGCCCGCCGGTCCAAAGGGTTCGCACATTGTCATTTCCGACATTACTTCCCGAATTGCCGCGATAACAAGCGACTGCTCTGGAATAGATGCCATTGTAACTTCCTTGTTGATTTGGCTGATCTGGATAAGTGGGACAAAAATACGTCGAGATGAACGTCATACAAACCTGCACATTCCCGGTTGGTATTTGTGTCGGCGAAGTAATTGTCGCGCCGGAGATGTCGTGTCTGAAACCACCTTTTGTTTCGTCGTTCCAGTCGAAAACGAGCATGTCAAAAAGGTTTTGTTGTTCGATGTATGGGAGAATCGCGCCGCTCCAAGCATATCCCTGTCTCGTGAAACCAGCTGGAAGTGATTGATGAACATCGTGATAGTTGTGGAGAGCGATTCCGATTTGTCGTGCATTACTCGCACATTGCATTCGCTGCGCAGCGCCCCGAGCTGCTTGTACTGCCGGAAGAAGCAGGCCAATCAATATGCCAATAATGGCAATAACCACCAACAATTCGACTAACGTGAATCCCAAAATGCTGCGCCTTTTCATTTTTTTCTCCTATTATTTTGTTTGAACTTGTCTTTGGGCTGTTATAGATGTGGAAACCAAATTGCCACATCACATGACCAAAAATTTACCACTTCTTTATTAAGAACAAATAAACAATTGGTTTGGAATCTATTATTTACTCATTAAAAAATGATGAAGATATATCATTTGGAAAAGCGGCAAAAATCCCCATTTTGTTGCCATTTAGTGCATATTTGCGTTTGTCTGGGTAATTTGGGTCTGTTTGGTGATTTGGGTTTGTTTTTCCGATTGTGCAAACAAAACTGATTTTATCGAAAAAAGATAAGAACCAACATTTTAAGTCCGATTATCTCAAATGGTTTTGTTTTTCTCCATAAAAACAAATCTCGTTTGATGCCATTTTGATGGTTTTCATAATTTCAGAGGCTCTTTGAATAAAATTACTAATAATGTTCATTACAAAAACTATGACATCATTCACACGGATTGGACGCATTCGATTCTGGCTCTGCGTCATTTTATCTTTTTTGTTTTCACTCACATCGAAAGCGGGCGAAACGTCGTGCGATCCATGTGAACCTGTGCAGAATTCCCCGTGTGAATCGGTGCAACAATGCGATCCGTGCGAACCTGTGCAAACGAAATGCCGCCAAAAAGGGGGATGGGAATGGGACATGGGCGGCTGGGCCGCATCAGGAGTTTACACAAATTCACATGGTTCCCAAACAAATGGCCCGATGCACTCCAATGCAATTACCAGAACCGATTTTAATCTTTCTCAAGTCTTTGTTTATGGCGAAGGAACATATACAACTCGCAGTGGATTTCGCGTCGGTGGAAGGGCTGATTTGATGTATGGAACTGATTATGATTTGTTTCAGAGTTTCGGTGATCGCACTTTTGACGGCAAATGGCTTCCAAATGAGCATGGATATGCAGCATCAATGGCGCAGCTGTTTGCACAGTTCGGATACGAAAAACTGAATGTCAGAGCCGGAAAATTCATCACGCCAATTGGCTGGGAATCATCTCTTGCACCCGAAAAATTCTTTTATAGCAATTCGATGTTGTATTGGGCAGTCGAACCGAGTACACAAAGTGGTGTCATGGCCGAGTATGAGTTGTCTGATCGGCTCACTGTTGGCGCAGGATGGGTCACTGGAATGGATTGTAGTTTGGATAATAGATTTGGTGACCGAGGATTTTTGGGGACAATTGAGTATAAATTGACGAAAAAAAGCACTTTGTATTATGCAGTCTCTCAGACAGAAGCTCCAAATGGCCTCTGGGATCGGAACAGTGATCCGACCGCCCCTGAAAACTGGCGACTCGGTGATGATGGTCTTTTGCGACAAAACACATTCCTTCAATCAATGTGCTGGGAATGGACTCCGACAGATCGGTTCGCTTATGTTTTTCAATATGATGTGCGAAATGATGGCATGGTCGATTCAGCGCGCAGCATCACACACACGAGTGCTTTCGGATTCAACAACCACTTTTTGTACCAACTGAATGACAAGTGGAAAGCCGGTTTGCGACTGGAGTGGTTTCGAGACAATGGCGAATATGGATATTTGGACACAGAAGCATCCGATTATTTCCAAACGACATTTGGTCTGAATTGGAGTCCGTGCGACAATTTCATATTGCGGCCAGAAGTGAGATATGACAGGGTTATTGGAGGCGATGCACGTCCATTTGGAGACAACAGACGTGATCAGATTTCCGGCGGAGTTGGAATGTCGCTAACTTTTTAGTGGCGAGTGGTGAGTGGTGAGTTGATAGTAGTCAGCAAGAAACAGACCACCGCCAACTGACCACTGACCACTGACTACTGACCACTCACCACAGACACTCATTTCATGCGAGCAATTGTCCTTTTTTCCGGTGGCCTCGATAGTACACTGGCGGCAAAAATTTTGCAGCTTCAACATATTGAAGTCATCGGACTCAATTTTGTCACGCCTTTTCACGATTCCAGCGGAGTCGCCAAAAAAATGGCGGAATCACTCGGCATCGAACTTGTGATTCATCGCACCGGTGATGATTATATCGAAATGCTCACACATCCCAAATGGGGATATGGAAAAGCTGTCAATCCGTGCATTGATTGCCGAATTGAAATGTGCCGCGTGGCCAAAAACCTGATGAGCACACGAAATGCCGGTTTTGTTGCGACTGGCGAACTGGCCGGACAGCGACCAAATAGCCAAATGCAGCACCAACTTCAGTTAATTGAGCGGGAATCTGGACTCGAAGGATATTTGCTGCGACCACTTTCGGCGACAGTGCTGCGACCAACTCGCGCAGAATTAGAAGGCATGATCGACCGAAAACAGTTGTTCGGATACACGGGACGAGGCCGAGGAAGATTGATTGCACTGGCTCAGAGATTCGGAATAGAAACCATTCCACAGCCATCGACCGGCTGTTTTTTGTGCGAGAAATCTTATGCTCCTCGATTTTTCGATTTGATGAAATATGAGCCGAAACCGACTGACTGGGATGCTGAAATTTTGAATGCGGGGCGGCAAATCCGCATTTCACCGCAGATTAAAGTCGTTTTAGCTCGAAATCAGGACCACTGTCGCCGTCTTGAATCACTTTTTGCGAGAAGTGATGCACGACAAGCGATTCTTTTTATTCCCGAAACATTTTTGGGACCATCTGCACTTTCGGTCGGAGCATTTTCGTGTCAAAATTGCGAAAATGTAAAAATAAATTGCGACAATCCAGCGATAATTGGCGAAAATATGGGGATAAATCCCGCCGAAAACAGTGAATTATTTGAATCTCACTTGCAACTCGTCGGTTCTTTGATGCTTCGTTCCACTCCACTAGAAAAATATCAGCCGGAAACCGCCGCCGTGCTTGTTCATTATCGAAATGGCCAGCAAGTTGTGCAGCGAGTAATTTCTATTTCATGCAGCGAATTGGCCGATCAATATCGAGTCATCTGAAAAAATCAAACAGCAGGCACCTCAATTTTTTCATGTTTTTGCAATTCTTTAACACAAAAAACCCGCAAATTACAGTGTCCTTGTTTTTGAAAAATGGATTGTTGATGTGCCAGAATGGATTATTAGAGTTGCCAGCAGCAACACTAATTTTGGGCTTATTGACACTGGTGGATTTTAATGATAAAATCGGTAACAGCGAATGGGAGGAATATGTAGAATAAGTCGAGTTTTCGGCTGAGCTGCCAATAATGAAGAGACTGTTTTCGGGTCGTGCTAATTAGACCAAGTATTTGCGTTCCCGACTCGTTGTTTTCAGTTTCT
>JBOFGF010000188.1:0-17102 GCA_051649005.1 Thermoguttaceae bacterium
GCTATCTCCCAGTTTGATTAGACTTTCACTCCTCCCCACAAGTCATCCCCTCGGTTTTCAACCCAAGTGGGTTCGGTCCTTCACGCAGTATAACCCGCGCTTCAACCTGCTCATGGGTAGATCACTGGGTTTCGCGTCTGGCACAAACGACAATTTCGCCCTATTCAGACTTGGTTTCCCTGAGGCTACGAGCCGTAAGCTCTTAACCGGGCCGTTTACGCCAACTCGCCGGATCATTATGCAAAAGGCACGCCGTCACACGTTAAATCGTGCTCCGACCGCTTGTAGGCACATGGTTTCAGATTCTATTACACTCCCCTTAGTCGGGGTTCTTTTCATCTTTCGATCGCTCTACTAGTCCACTATCGGTTATCAGAGAGTATTTAGCCTTACGGAATGGTCTCCGTCGATTCAGTCAGGGTTTCACGTGACCCGACCTACTCAGGTACCCCTCGAGAGACTGTACGAATGTCGTTTACGGGACTATCACCCTCTGTGGTATGGCTTTCCAACCATTTCTACTATCCGACAATTTTGTAACTCCCATGTGAGAGGCCCTACAACCCCGGTGGGAAAATCCCTCCGGTTTGGGCTTTTCCGCTTTCGCTCGCCGCTACTTACGGAATCGATTTTTCTTTCTTTTCCTCTAGGTACTGAGATGTTTCAGTTCCCTAGGTTGACAACATATACCTATGAATTCAGTACATGCTTGTTCGGGAATCCGAGGATCATAGTTTGTTTGACAACTCCCCCCGGCATATCGCTGCCTTCAACGCCCTTCAAAGTCTTCTGATACCAAGACATCCCCCATGCGCCCTTACTAGCTTGATCACAAATATCTACCACTCCGTGTTAGGGAGTAACATTTGCGGCTAGTGCTCTCTTGGATTTACCGACACATCGGCACCACGTCGCCACCGCATTTTTGACCGCTTTCTAGGAAAACGAACAAAAACGCCGAAAGCTAAATGAATGCTTTGTGCGTCATCGGGTTTGCATTGTTCCGATGAATCCAAAGAGCAGTAACGAACATATATCTACCTATATCTACGCGCTCTGCAAAGAAATTAAACTCTCTACAGATTCAGATGCCACTCTTGCATTACCTAATTGTCAAAGATCGTTTCACCAACGCGAACAATTCTAACCGAATCGTTTGAAGCGTCAAGTGGGGTATTGAAAGTTTTTTTATTTTCTTTCGTTTTCCACTCTTTGCTTCGCGTCATGTTTCCATGTCGCACGTCAAGTGTCCAAAGAGTATATCTGAGTATCGGAAACGGTCAATAGGGGGATTGTGAAAATTCTAAAAAAATTTTTTTGAAAACAAAACGCCGCCGAAGAAACAACCGCTTTCTACGAAAGCGGGCTAAACGGATTCCCAACTTACGCCGAAGAAACAACCGCTTTCTGCGAAAGCGGGCTAAACGGACGCGCTGGACTTTGTTTGCATCATGTGCTATAATTGTTACGGCAAATGTGACTAAACAACTTTTTTTCAATTTACAACTCATACTTTCCAATGTCGATTCATCCAAAAGCAGGCGAAATTGCCCCGAAATCCGTTCTCGTTAATCTCGAACAACTCGAATCATGTTATTATCACAATGTTCCCGATGTCAATCAACCAACACAAAGAGTCGCTTTTGGCACAAGTGGTCATCGCGGGACATCGCTGGACAGCTCGTTCACGGAATCGCATATTTTGGTGATTTGTCAGGCAATTTGCGATTATCGCACTGAAAAAGGTTATTCAGGCACACTTTTTTTGGGAAAAGACACCCACTTTCTTTCACTTGCGGCCCAAAAAACGGCAATCGAGGTTTTTGCTGGAAATCAAGTGAAAACGTCGATTCAAAAGGGGAATGGATATACCCCGACACCGGTCATTTCTCACGCTATTTTGGGGGCAAATCGTGGTAAAACGAGCGATTTGGCTGATGGTGTTGTTATAACTCCCTCTCACAATCCGCCTCAGGACGGCGGAATCAAGTACAATCCACCAAATGGCGGTCCTGCCGACACTGATGTTACCAATTGGATACAAAATCGAGCCAATGACTATTTGCAAGCAGAATTGAAAGGAGTTCGGCGACTTTCTCTGCAAGAAGCAATGCAAATGGTGAGCGAAATTGATTATACCGAAAATTATGTCGCAGATTTGGCAAACATAATCGACATGGAATCAATTTCATCCGCTGGTTTACGAATTGGCGTTAATCCACTTGGCGGAGCCGGTCATGGTTATTGGAAACCAATTGCAAAGCGATACAATCTCAACATTTCTATTGTTAATGACGCAATTGATCCGACATTTTCGTTTATGACACTTGATCACGATGGCAAAATTCGGATGGACTGTTCGAGTCCATTTGCGATGAAACAACTTGTCGCTCTTAAGGACGAGTTCGATTTAGCTTTTGCAAACGACCCCGACACAGATCGACATGGGATCGTCGTGCCATCAGTCGGTCTGATGAATCCGAATCACTATTTGTCGGTCGCAATTGCATATTTATTTACAAACAGACCACGCTGGAATAACGAAGTTGGGATTGGGAAAACGCTCGTTTCAAGCGGCATGATAGATCGCGTGGCCCAGAAATTGGGACGGAAATTGATCGAAGTTCCAGTCGGATTCAAGTGGTTTGTAGACGGATTATACACAGGAAAGCTGGGATTCGGCGGCGAAGAAAGTGCTGGCGCGAGTTTTTTGCGATTCGATGGCACCGTCTGGTCAACTGACAAAGACGGAATCATTTTGAATCTTTTGGCGGCGGAGATTCTTGCGAAAATGGGGCGAGACCCGGGGATTTTGTATCAGGAACTTGAAAAAGAATTAGGTCAATCATTTTACACTCGCGTGGATTGTCCGACATCTCAGGAAAAACGAGATGCGTTCAAAAGTCTCGTTCCCGAAAGAGTTACAGCGGAAAAACTGGCAGGCGACATGATTATTGCCAAACTGACCCGCGCGCCTGGCAATAATGCACCAGTCGGCGGTCTGAAAGTCGTTTCGACAGAAGGGTGGTTTGCTGCGCGGCCATCAGGAACAGAAAACATTTACAAGATTTATGCGGAGTCATTTCGGAGTCAGGAACATCTCGCAACAATTTTGCAGGAGGCGGAAAAAATCGTCGATGCAATTTAGGCGTGAACAATTTATCAATCCGCTAACAAGTTTTGTGAAACTGGGTCGAAATAAAATTTTCATACAAACCGGAATGAAGTTGTACAAACCGTCAATACGGCGGCCAATTGGGTTTATTATTGCGGTTTTACCGTCAATACGGCGGAGTACCGCCTCCTTTCCGGCTTTTATTTGGTTTAATATTGGGGTTATTATTGGGGTTTTACCGTCAATACGGCGGAGTACCGCCTCCTTTCCGGCTTCTATTTTTTTCAATTTCATCAAATTCGTAAACTTGTTATAGGACTGAACGATTTACCACCAAGAATGTTGACCTGGAATTGGCACGGGATAGCTGCCATCTGGACCCGGTTTGACAGGTGGTTCCATTCCAGCAACACATTCTTCTGGGGAAGGTTTGAAAGTGAATTTTGAATTGTACATTTCATCCCACGAGATCGACGTGCCAGTATAACATGCCACTTGACCGAGAATGGCCATCATCGTACTCTTGACGACAAAGTCGCCGGAATCGACATTTTTGCCATTTCGTACTGAATCAAAAAGGAGATTTTGCTCCTCTTGATAACCACCAGAACCTTTGGGACCATCATATTGCCAGTTGGTTTCACCGACAATTTTGGTGGCATTCCAATAAGCCGTCCCTTTGCTTCCGAGAATAATGTCGTCATAATTTCCATAACAACCCGTTTCCGTTCGACACCACGCAAAAAGACGACATTCGTCATTCGGATAATAAAAGGTCGCATGATGATGGTCGAAGACATCGCCATATTTTCGTTCGATCATCGAAGCACGACCGCCCATTCCAACAGCGTGAGTCGGGGTTTTACCATTCAAGACCCATGTCATTCGGTCCACATTGTGAACAAGTGACTGAGTAAAATCATCACCGCAGCACCAACGGAACATATACTGATTGTAGATTTGCACATCGGTTTCAGACATTCCTTCGGGATAACCACGCACTCCATATGGAGATCGCAAAAACGCACTTTGAATGGCGCGGACATCACCAATCGCACCATCGTGAATTTTTTCAACAAGAGCCTGATATTGTACATTATGACGGCTTTGCAAACCAGAAATGAACGAGAGCTTTTTTTCCTGAGCTAATTGCACAGCTTTTTCGAGCGTGTGAATCCCCGAAGCATCAATTGCATTCGGTTTTTCACAAAAAACGTGTTTTCCCGCTTCAATGGCACGCAAAGAATAGAGAGGATGGAATTTGGCAGCACATGCAATCAAAATCACATCCGCGCCGGAAGCAATCACGCCTTTATCGTTTTCAAAACCGTCAAAAATTCGGTCGTCTGCGATATCGACCTGCTCTGGCTTTTCGTTTTTGAGTGATGTTGCACCATTTTTGGCGCGTTCTTTGAAGTAATCACCAATAGCAACAATTTTGACATCTGGTCCGCTATTCATCGCCTGCACAGCTGCGCCGATTCCACGCCCGCCGCATCCAATGAGTCCCACTTTGATGATGTCACTTCCGGCGGCGTGTGCCGATCTTGATACGGAAAGTCCAGCAGAAAGCCCCGCCCCAATCATGGCCGAGGTTTTCAACGATGTTGTCAAGAAATTTCGTCGATTCATAATTTATAGAGGGAAATGGGAAAAATATGGAGAGAAAAACACACAATTTCCGTACACGCATACTAATCGTCGTATCAATAATAAAAATGCTGGTGTAAACCTTATCAGCAAAAGCCATTAGTCTTCATTGATTCCGAGTTCATTGAGCGTCTTTCGGAGCCAACTGAGAGATTTTTCAATGAGGGGACCACCTTCTCCGGCGCATTCCATGCTGAGCGGACCATTGTAACCGGAATCACGAAGAATCTCAAGTGTTTTACGGATGTTCGGAGCATTAACACCATCGCCGATGGCACTGTCACTTAAAGCGATGCCGGTTTCCTGTCCACGCAGTGAGTCGGCAAGTGATTTTGAAACGTCTTTTATGTGAACATGAGAAACCTTTTTGGCAAATCTGTTCGCAAAATCGACCGGATTGCCACCAGCAATGAATGAATTTCCAGTATCAAGATTTAGGCGAAGTCGAGGACTGTCGACAAAATCGAGCATCTCGGCGAGTCGGTCGATATTTGTCGTGAAATAGCCGTGAATCTCGATTGTTATGTCGATTTCATATTTTTCGGCCCTCTCAACAATAAGTTGATAAGAGCGTTTCATCAAAGCCATTGCTTCTTCATCGGTGAGTCCTTCGGGCTTCAAAAGACCATCAGTGGTACACACTCGTGGACAACCAGCGAGTTTTGCAAAACGCATCACATCGAAAATGTATGGAACTCCATAAACCGCACCATCTTTGCCAGAAAGTGGATATGCGGCATCAATTTGAGAGAGATGCACGCCGTATTTGTCCATCTTATCTCGCAACAAAATAGGGTCGTCCGTGCTGGCCAAGTGCGGAAAATAGCCAAGTCCATGAATCCAACTCACGCCACTTATAAATCCACATTCAATGAGCGAAACGCGGTTTTTCTGGGCCCACTGGAGACATTTTTCAAATGTCCATGCGACGGAATTGAATGCGTCTGTGTGAAAACCTATTTTCATAAAAATTCCCTTGTTTGTGTTATTGAAAAAGATCGAAACGAAATCAAGATGAAAACCTTTTAATAAATTGTTTTTCTAAAAGCTGCTGTAAATTGAGAAAAACGATTTCGGGGTGTGATCAATTCATTCTCTTCCGGCGCACCAAATTACAGCTTGTTGGAGCATTTTTGTTACTTCTGGCGGTGCAAACGCTTTTTCATTGTGGCCCAAAACGGTGTGGAAGCCGCGTCCCTTTCCTTCAGTGAATGTGAAGGTCATGGGATACATTTTGCCATCGACGGAGGATTTTGCTTCGGCCAAAATATCTATTTCTTTCTTGCCATCAAGGCAAGTGTATAATTCGTCACTTATATTAAAGTTGCCAATTCCCCGCATGATTGGATGCTCCGGCTTCGTAATTTGCACGGTGAATTCCTGAAATGGATCGTGGCCTCTGAACGATGGATTCCAGATACGACCAGCAATCGTTTCAAATTCCGGCCAATTTTGAAACGCACCACCGGAAAAATGAAAATACATGAGTCCACCGCCGCCTCGAATGAAACGGAGCATGTTTTCTTTGGCCGCCGTTTCCCGCTTCAAAGGATCGTAATTTTTGAAGTTACAGAAAAGAACGTCATAATCGAAAATGACATCCGTCCCGAGTATTTCAATGTCATCAACGAGTCGAACATCGAGCAGTGGCGAGGATTCGAGTGCTTTTCGCAGTTCAATTGCCTGTGATTTCCATGGATGCCCGGGATAATCAATGCCGGTCACAATCATCACACGCACCTGTTTCGGTTCTGTCTTCGTCGTATCTTTTTCGGCGGCCAGTGAAACAGACGAGCCGATTAAAATCGAGAAAAGCCACCCCCAACAAGTCAAGACACAGCAAGTCAAAATAGAGTGAAATGCGATGTGAAAACGACTCTCGAACAGATTCATCAGTAAGTTCCTTTCGTTTTGGGAAGAACAACACCAATCAGTATGTTTGCTGAGCAAGATGAATTTGAAAAATGATCTGCCCAGATTTTCGGACAATTCTGCCCAGACTTGCTGGACAATGGAAAACAAGTACAATGTTATCAGGAGAAATTACAAAATTCAATCCCCCACTGCCCTCCCCAAAAACCGCAAAAAAATGAAAATGAACACCTTCAAAGTCTCGGCCAGAATGGATGCAAAATGCAAAACTCCGTGAATACATCGGCAACAAAATTTCTGCGCTCTTTTTTTGGTGGGGCGTGTTCCGACTTTTCTTTTGCTTTTTTTTCGATTATAATTGTTCAACATGATGAATATAGAAACAAAATCGAAAACGGACTGAACGATGGTTCAATGTACTTTCTCCTGAAAAACAGACGATTCAAGAACTGAAAAAAGAACTAACAGCATTAGCAACAAAAAACTGGAAAGAAATCCTCAAATGACGGCAGGAAGAACGGTCAACTCACTCAGTGTTCACTGGTGTACTCCACAAAAATATGTAGATGCCGTGCGGGCTGTTTTCGGAAAAACAATCGCATTAGACCCCTGTTCCAATCTGTTTTCGATTGTAGAAGCCGAAACAGAATATCGTTTGCCAAAAAATGATGGACTTTATTCTTCGTGGAATTTCCCAACAATTTATGTCAATCCACCTTATGGAGCAGATCGAGAACGAGGTACATCCATTCGACACTGGTTGGCTCGTTGTGCGGCGGCGCATCGAGACCATCATTCGGAGGTTTTGGCACTCGTTCCTGTGGCGACCAACACACGACACTGGAAAGAATACATTTGGGGACAAGCCACTTCAGTCTGTTTTTTATATGACACCCGACTTCGTTTCTTGGTCGATGGACGCGATGAAGGAAAAGGTGCGCCGATGGCATGCGCGATGATTTATTGGGGAAAGAAAAACAAAACCTTTTTTGATGTATTTATCGAACATGGTGCCATCGTCGAAGTGGCACACCTGAAACAATATCACACTGAACACTACAAAAAAAATTTTCCGAAAACAATTTCAAAACGGATCGGACAACCCGCTTTTTTTTGATTCCATTTTTTACACCAATTTATTTTTTCACACTTTTTATCCATTTTTACCATGCAAGCACAACAAGTTGACAAGAATTTCCTGAACTGGGCCCTTTCCGGCGGCGAACATTCAACAGATGCGTGTTCCTGTGGATGTGATGGGAAATCAGCCGAAACATGGAAGACCAAAATGGCATCGCTCCGCCGTGAATCGGTCGAAAAACCAACTCTATTTATTGGAATGGGAACATGTGGACTCGGTGCTGGCTCCAATTTCACACTCGATGCGATCAAAAAATATATTGCGGACAAAAATATCGATGCCAACATCGTCGAAGTCGGCTGCATCGGACTTTGTGCGTCAGAACCACTTGTCGATGTCCAACTGCCCGGTCGAACTCGTCTCATGTTTCAGTCGGTCACTCACGACAAAGTTGCCATCCTTCTCGATGCAGTATTTGCTGACGGCGCCACATCTGCGAACCTCCCCGAAAAATTGGTTTTGAGTCAATTTCGCACCCCAAATGCGACTCCCTGGGACGGCGTGGTTTTTAAGGACGAACATTCCTTTTTCGGCCCACAAACACGCTGGGTTCTCAAAAATTGTGGCGTTATTGATCCAACACAACTCGAAGAATATATTGCATCGGGTGGATATCAGGGACTCTATAAAACTCTCGGAAAAAGTGAAAGTGTCATCGACCCAGCAGAAATCTGCAAAACAGTCGAACAGAGTGGACTGCGTGGACGCGGCGGCGGCGGTTTTCCAACCGGAATGAAATGGAAATTTGCACGAAGCAATGAAGATCAGCAAAGATATCTCGTTTGTAATGCAGACGAAGGAGACCCAGGTGCGTTCATGGATCGGGCCGTCATTGAAGGAGACCCGCATCGACTTTTGGAAGGGATGGCAATTGCGGCGTATGCAATCGGTGCGAATAAAGCATATATTTACATCCGCGCCGAATATCCACTGGCCATCGAACGCCTCGAACAGGCAATTGCCGATGCCGAAGCTAATCGACTCCTCGGCGACAAAATTCTCGGCTCGTCTTTTTCGCTCAAAATGATTATCAAAAAAGGGGCCGGCGCGTTTGTATGCGGCGAAGAAACGGCTCTGATTCATAGTATCGAAGGCAAACGCGGAATGCCTCGGCCTCGTCCACCGTTTCCTGCTGTTTCTGGATTGTTTGGACATCCGACAATCATCAATAATGTCGAAACACTGGCAAATGTCGCATCAATCGTATTTAATGGAGCAGAATGGTTCAATGCAGTTGGCACATCAGGAAGCAAAGGAACCAAAGTATTTGCTCTTTCTGGAAAAGTTGCAAGAACGGGTTTGGTTGAAGTGGCGATGGGAACATCACTGCGCGAAGTCATTTTTTCAATTGGCGGCGGAATCGCAAATGGCAAAAAGTACAAAGCCGTGCAAATCGGAGGCCCATCTGGTGGCTGCATTCCCGAATCGCATTTGGATATTTTGATAGATTATGAATCACTCAAAACAGTCGGTGCCATGATGGGGTCCGGCGGCCTCGTTGTCATGGACGAAGACAATTGCATGGTCGATGTCGCCAAATTTTTCATGGATTTTATTCAGCGTGAAAGCTGTGGAAAGTGTATTCCATGTCGGGAAGGCACGCGGCGGATGCTCGAAACGCTCAATCGAATCACTCGCAGTCATCGAAATGAGACCGGCAAACAATCACTCGAACGATTCCAGAGCATTGTTGCTCTCGAAAGTTTGGCCGAAATGATTCGAGACACCTCCCTGTGTGGTCTCGGTCAAACGGCTCCGAATCCTGTGCTTTCGACACTGCGCTGGTTCAGGCATGAATACGAAGCACATGTATATGACCGCAGTTGTCCCGCCAAAACATGTTCCGAACTAATCACTTATCAAATCACTGACAAATGCACCGGATGCACAATTTGTGCGAAAAAATGTCCTTCTGATGCGATTGTCGGCACATTAAAAAACCACCATTCGATCATAATTGAAAAGTGCATCGCCTGCGGCGCATGCGCCGACGCATGTCGATTTGGTGCCATCGAAAAAGTGTCGCTGTAATATCAATTTACTATTTCTGAAACAAATACTTGAAAGGACGATTGAAAACATGGAAAATATTCCAATTTCGCAAATAATTCTTGCCGCCTCGGCCATCGGAGGCGGTATTTTACTCCTTATTTTTTGCATCGCACTCTTTTTTTATGGATCGCTCTGGTTTCAGGCGTTTATGTCGCGTGCCCATGTGAGTATGGTAAGTCTGATTAGTATGAGTCTGATGAAAGTGCAGTCGCGCATCATCGTTCAGGCCAAAATCACAGCCAGACAGGCTGGTTTGCCAATTTCAGGTGTGACCGGAATAACAACTCGTCGGCTAGTTGCACATCATCTTGCTGGTGGAAATGTTCCAAATATCATTCGAGCTTTGATTGTGGCACACCGTGCATCGCTGAATCTCAACTTCGACCAAGCCGCCGCGATTGATCTTGCTGGCCGAGATGTTTTAGATGCGGTGAGAACATGTGTGAATCCCAAAGTTATTGTCTGTCCCGATATTCGTAAATCAGGAAAGCCGACTTTGAGTGCCATCGCCAAAAATGGTGTCGAACTTTGTGTGCGAGCACAAGTAACTGTTCGCACAAACTTGGAACGTCTGATCGGTGGTGCAACAGAAGAAACGATAATTGCCAGAGTCGGCGAAGGAATTATCACGGCAATTGGTTCGGCGCAAACGCATTTTGAAGTGATGGAGAATCCAGAGAGTATTTCCAAAGCGGTAATAACTCGTGGTCTCGATTCACAAACGGCTTTTCGCATCGTTTCAATTGACATTGCCGACATTGATGTCGGTCAAAACATCGGTGCGAGATTGCAGGCAGATCAGGCAGAGGCGGACACTCGGGTCGCTCGTGCCAAAGCCGAAGAACGCCGCGCTCAGGCGATGGCTCAGGAGCAGGAAATGAAGGCAAAAGTAGCCGAAAATCGCTCTCGTGTGGTTCTCGCAGAAGCAAGTGTTCCACTTTCTTTGGCCGAAGCATTTCGAAGCGGACACGCTCTCGTATAAGTCATCCAAAGATGCAGAAATTTTTGAGCAATGCCATGAATTCAATTATTATATTTGGAGCATCTGGTGATCTGACGAGTCGAAAATTGATTCCTGCTTTATTCAATTTGTATGTCAAAAAGCGACTCCCAGAACCATTTTGTATTATCGGGTTTTCGAGAACGCAGATGAACGATGCGACATGGCGATCCGAATTGGCGACAACGACGCAACAATTTTCTGAAAACTCGTTTGCAAGAACCGCATGGAATGAATTTGCGCAAAAAATTCATTATTTTCCAGGCGACATTGAAAAAACTGAATCATTTGCGGCACTAAAAAAATACTTGAATCATCTCGAATCTGGTGGCAATAATGATGTCGAAAGTTTTTTAGCGAATAATGAAAACATGGCCACTGGACCGATGGTCGATGAATCGTCGGCGATGTCAGCAACGACATCAAATCGGCTTTATTATCTTTCGACTGCGCCGAAGTTTTATGGAGTCGTCGCCGAGAAACTTGCCAAAGAAGGAATGACCGAACAGCGGCCACATCAGGAACGTCGCATCGTTATTGAAAAGCCATTTGGAACCGATTTAACTTCTGCAATTGACCTTTCAGCTGAGTTTCACCGCCATTTTGACGAATCGCAAATTTTCCGCATTGATCATTATCTTGGAAAAGAAACGGTCAATAATGTTCTCGTTTTGCGTTTTGCAAACACGATTTTCGAGCCAATTTGGAATCGAAATTACATCGACAACATCCAAATCACAGCCAATGAAGACGTTTTAGTCGGTCGGCGTGCTCCATTTTATGAAACGGCGGGAGTACTACGAGACATGTTCCAAAATCACCTTCTACAAATTATGACGTTTGTCACAATGGAGCCACCAACTCGATTCGATGCCAAATCAATTCGAGACGAAAAAGTCAAAGTTCTCCAAGCAATTCGTTATAAGAATCGAGAAGAAGCTGCTCGTAATTCCGTTCGTGGACAATATGTCGATTATCGCAAAGAACCGGGAGTTGCCCCGACAAGTCGAACTGCCACTTTTGGAGCTGTGCGATTGCTGCTCGATAATTGGCGATGGAAAGATGTTCCAATTTTTCTCCGAAGTGGAAAAGGAATGAGTTGTCGATCCACTCAAATTGTCATTCAATTCCGAATGCCGCCGCACTGCCTGTTTCAAGACAGCAATCTTCCAAACGGTGAATTGCACGGATGTTCGCAGTTACATGAAAACCGATTACTCATTCAAATTCAACCAGCAGAGGGAATACAACTCCATTTAATGAGCAAAGTTCCTGATTCGGAAAGACTTCTCCGTTCGACTGAACTTGGATTTAACTTCAAAAGCCAATTTAATGAAGACATGCCCGATTCGTATCAAAGGCTTTTGCTCGATGCACTCAGAGGCGACGCATCATTGTTTGCACGAAGTGACGAAGTTGAGTCTGCGTGGCAAATCATTGATCCAATTCAAAAAGCATGGGACGAATCATCAATTCCAGATTCATATCCCATCGGCTCTTTTGGTCCTGCCTGTTCCGATTCGTGGATCGAATCATTCGGTGCGTCGTGGTTCAATCTTTGTCCACTGGTTTGAAGTTTGAACAATCGAGATACTCACATCCACTGCGACTCAACGAATCTCGTTAATCCACTCCTCATACAATCAATGAAACCACATCGACCATCTTTTCGAGTTTTTGAACAGAAACCATCGGATCGTGGACTCTCTCGAATCAGAGACGTTCTTCCACAGCTAATCACACGTTTTGGACTCCATACGAATCGAAACATGGAAACGCTGATTGCCGCATGGAAAACAGCGGTCGGTGCTCCTTATTGTGATGTAACTCATGTGGAAGGATGTTCACGCGGCACTCTGAAAATTTCAGTTCCGCACACCGCCTTTGTTCAGGAACTCTCATTTCGACATGACGAGTTACTGGCCGCCGTGAGACAAAATGCCCCGGCAGAAAAGATGAACAAAATCAAATTCGTCGTTGGTACATGAGAAGTTTATTCTGCAAGTCTTTCGGCAACAAGTTTTGCACCGCATTTATTGTTCATTTTTCCTGACAATATCGATTCAGCGAACATTGTTCTTCGTCGCAGTACATCTTTTGTCGTGAAAGTAGGACATCCCAATCAATCAAACCTGATTCAAATTCGGGGCCATCAACGCATGTAAATTTGGTCTCCTCTCCAATGCGAACTCGGCATCCGCCGCACATTCCAGTGCCATCAATCATCACACTGTTCAAACTGGCCACTCCTTTTACATTAAATGGAGCAATCGTTTTTGAACAAAATTTCATCATAATTGCTGGTCCAATCATGTAAACACAGTTGATCTGACTTGCCGACGCTCTCAGAATTTCTTCAAGTGGTTCTGTGACAAGTCCCTTTCGCCCAGCACTGCCATCATCGGTCATCACAATGTGTTTGTGACTGACCGCACCAAGTTTGTCCACCCAAAAAAGCAATTCTTTATTTCTGGCTCCCTGAATCGAAATTACCTGATTGCCACGTTCATAGAAAGCACGAGCAATTGGATACACGGGAGCTGTGCCGACTCCTCCGGCGACCATTATCACTGTTCCTGAATGTTTAGAATTGTTTTGTGCATCAAAATCCGATTCACCATGCGAATCATTGCCAGATTTGTCCTCCAATTCACTTGGATGTCCGAGCGGGCCAATCAATGCAAAAAGATGACTGCCATTTTGAAGTCGCACAAGTTTTTTTGTCGATGTGCCAATTGCCATTATCACCATCGTGATCGTGCCTGCTTTTCGGTCAAAGTCGGCAATTGTGAGTGGAATACGTTCGCCTTTTTCGTCTGGCATCACCATGACAAAATGGCCCGGCATCGCTTTTTGAGCCAATTTGGGATGCAAAACGACCATTTCAAAAATATTTGGGGCGATTTCACTATTTTTCAGAATCGGAATCATGGTTTGTTGGTCTGGAGACTAAATACTTAGACTAAATACTCTAATAGATTTCAATGACGGTTAATAATCGTTCAAATTAAACAAATTTGGATGTTTATTCAGTTTCGTAGAAAGCCGTTGTTTCGCAAAACAACGCGAAATTTCCAAAAAATGAAACGAACAAAAGTGTCGTTTTATCACACTTCATTTTATGACTCTTTTTTATGACACTTTTTCATAAAACTTCGTTTTATCACACTTTTTTTATAACACTTCGCAGTGTATTATAATTCAAGAATCTATTTTTAACAGAGACCCAGGACGCGCGCACGTTTTTTTCCATAAAATCAGGCATTTTTCATTAAAACACTCCCAATTTTTACATTATTACAACAGATGTACAATGACGAGTTAATCCGCTTTTTGCAAAAATCCTTGAAAATACCGAATTTTTTTAAGATCAAAACTAAATTTCACCTATTTGCTTATTTTACCTAAAATGACGCACACGATCTGAACAGAGACCTGAGCAGTAAAATTCTGGTATTCTCAAAAATCGCCACTGTTCACGATAAAATGGCAACTGATCACGATAAAAGGGCATATTTTGTATAAAAAGAATGTTGCTGTTGTCACCAGTCTGCTAACAAGTTTAGTTTTGCGAAAACGGTTAGATAACAAAAACCGTCAATACGCTCCCTTTGGTCGCTCCTTTCCGGCTCCTATTTTGTCAATTTCAACAAAATAGAAAACTTGTTATCGGACTGCTGTTGTCACCTCTCTTGTCGCACGGGACCTCCCAGCTCTGACAAAATATGATATACTGACATGTGGTATACTACAAATTTGGACAAAACACCACTTTTCGTCATACAAATTTTGTGAAAATTCGCATGTTTTTGCGGAACAACCAACTGCCTCCTGCCTCAGAAATGAGGCTCTCTGCGAAAGTGGGATTATAAATATCCCATTGTTTCGCATCAATTTATTGAAACATTATCACGATGGCAAAAAAAATAGCACGCAAAAAATCCGTTTCTCGTCGAGCGAACGCCGTTGTTTCGCCCACATCTCCGCCGAAAAAACGTGTTTCGATCAATTCTTCAAAAAAAGACGACTCACAAAAAAACACGAAGCGAACATCTCCAAATGATTTGAACCGTGATTCTAAAAATGCTCCTAAAAAAGCAGTGCGGCGTTCTTCTGGAAAAATCAGCACAAGAAAAACGAGTGTCTTTGAAAAAGAATTATCTATCGAGCATCGTCTTCAAAAAATTCTCGCCGCAGCCGGTTTTGGAAGCAGACGACATTGTGAGGTTCTCATCGAACAGGGGCGGGTCGAAGTCGATAATCAAATTGCGAAACTCGGATGCAAAGTTGACCCGACAAAATCGGAAATCAAAGTCGATGGTGTCAAATGGAAACGAACACGTCCTGTTTATCTCGCATTGTTTAAGCCGAAAGGATTTCTTTGTACAGATTATGACCAACAGGGACGCGCACGCGCAATTGATCTGATTCCAGAATCATTTGGCAGACTTTTCCTGATTGGAAGACTTGATAAGGAGAGCGAAGGACTTATTTTGCTCACAAACGATGGTGCTTTTTCAGAGCGATTAACGCATCCGAAATATGGCATCGCAAAAGTATATCGTATTTTGGTGGCAGGAGAAGTTAGTCTCGATACAATTGCCGAGATTCGACGTGGTGTCTATTTCGCAGAAGGTTTTGCCAAAGCCGAGCAAGTTGTGATAAAAGGACATCACAAACAGAGCACAATTCTCGATGTGACACTCGCCGAAGGTATGAATCGGGAAGTGCGACGACTATTCGCTCGATTTGGTCACAAAGTCATGTCGCTGATTCGCATTTCTGTTGGACCGATCAAACTTGGGAAATTAGCACCGGGCGAGTGGCGGCGACTTTCGGAACAAGAGGTGAAACAACTATATTCGATCCGATAAAAGGCAGCCATTTTACCAACGGAATCTTACTGCGAACCGGTTCAAAATCTAATAAATCAGGGGACTTTGTGAATACACGTCGTCCCCAAATCACTCCATTCTTTGATTATATTCTTTGATTATTTTGATACAATCGCAATTTTTTTGGGTTTGACCGATTCTTTTTTGGGAAGGTGAATTGTTAAAACGCCTTTGTCCAAACTGGCTGAAATACCGTTTTGGTCAATCGATTCTCCCACACGGAAAATTCGATAAAAGTCCAGTGCCTCGAATTGTTTTACTCGGCATTGCTTTTTCGATTTTTCTGATTCGTGCGTTTCGACTTTTGCATTCACCGTCAATTCGTTTTTATGGAACTGAAGATGAACATTTTCATCTTTTGCACCCGGGATTTCCGCTTCAATCAGATACTCGTTTTCTCTGTCGATGATGTTGACATGTGGGACTCGAAAATAAAGAGGTGCCTGTATTGACATATTTGAGTGAGTGTCGATCATTTGTGTCATTTGATTGGTTTCCTTTATAAAAATGAGAGAAAAATTTACGAATTAAAACCTGATATTCATCGTTTTATGTTTTGGAACTGACTGCGATTTTCTGAACTTTGACAGGCCCTCCTTTTTCAAAATGAATACACAAAACGCCCGCCTCCAACTCTGCTTTCATTGATTTGGGAGGCAATTCAATTGGCAAATCAATTGTGCGAAGGCGAGTGCCACTGAAACGCTCACAACGAATTATTTGACCACCATCTTCTGCCTTTGGAGCAGGTTCGATTTTGATCGTCAATTCTGTTCCAGCAATCGAAAGGTCCACTTCCTCGGCAGTAACACCAGGAACATCCATTTCCAAACAAAGTGAAGTCGCATCTTCCCAAATATTTATCAAAAGCTCCCCCGACCCAAATGAGCTAAAAGGGCCGTCTTCTTCCATAAATGGTCCATTGATCAACTGATGAAGTCGATGAAACATCTCGGATGCCATGGACGAATTAGTTTGTCCAGAATAAATGTACATTATGTGTCTCCATTAAAAAAATAAGGTGAAAGAACATAAAAAAGAGCAGGCGACAATCGCACCCCCTTTGACATCGATGCCGCCCACTCCAAAGTGACGCTTCACTCGTCACCACACAAATATCATTCTATTGAATAACGAACATAATTCAATAGTGCTGCGAAATTTTTTTTATTTTTTCCTAATTTTTGTAGAATTTTTTTTCTGGTGGGCTTTTTCGATGAATTTTCGACCACATGCACACACAAAGCTGCCTCGATAATTCAGTCTGCTAACAAGTTTTCACCACAGAGACACAGAGTTCACAGAGTGTCTTGTATTCTCCGTGTTCTCCGTGCCCTCTGTGGTAAAAAATTCCGAAGTTCACAAAACTTGTTAGTG
>JBOFGF010000189.1:0-5647 GCA_051649005.1 Thermoguttaceae bacterium
AGCCGTTTCCGCAACTGGCGGACTTTTTTCCGAAGGACAAAACGGGCAAGACATTCGGGACAGTGCCGCTGATCGAGTATGATGTCGTCGATCTTCCGGCGTGGGATTTCACGAAGCTGGTCGGCAAACCGGAATTGCGACTGGTGCTGGGAATGCTGAAAAAGATGAGCGAAGGCGTGCTGGACGACTTCCCGGAGGCGTGTTTGCCGATTCGGGAATTTCGGACTTTGGCGGAGCAGACGGAGTGGTTTCGGGACATTTTGCCGTTTGTGGCGAAGGTTTTTGCGGCCCACCGGCGGAAGTTGGAAATTGAAACATTAAATAGGACGGCTAAAACAGTTTTTGATGAAAGGAACGATAACATGATGCTGACAGTTTTTGAAGAAGCGGAAATGCGAGGCAAAGCAGAAGGCAAAGCAGAAGGCGAAGCACGAGGCGAAATTCGCGGGATACTCAAAACCAAATTTGGCCCCGTGCCAGCACGGATCAACGAGCGGCTCATGAAAATCGCCGATGTCGTGGTTTTACAATCACTCGCCGTGACCGCCGAAGAAAGTCAGTCACTCAAAGAATTCGAGCAGGCGTTGAACTGAATCGGGCCGAGAAAAATTCCCTCTTGTAATGCGTGACCGATTTCGTGTAAAATTTTATCTTCCTCAATCTCGGAGAGGTTGTTGTGTGTTTTTGCGACACGTTCCCCCGCGTTTCGGCGAGTACGCCTCACACGGGACGACCATTATTCAATCCCGACGGGATTGTTGTGTTTTTTTGACGATTTTTGACGAACACACCGCCGACTTACGTCGGCGGCTCGCCAAAGCGCACCGGCTCGTCCAAGAAAACCCTATTTTTTTGCTGTTTTGGGGACTTCAATGATTTGCGGCTGAATGTCGCACTCGATTCCATTCACGCGGACCGGTTCATAAGAAACATTGGCAATTGCAGCAGCATGTTGATTTTGTGGCACCACACGACCACGAAATTGATCCATCAGTTTGAGAACACTTTCTTGCAGTTCGACACGACCATCTGGGAGTTCCCGCCCATAATAATCGAAACTCCCGACAGTGACAATACTGGAATAATAGTCGTGAAATTCATACGCATCGAATCCCTGTTTTCGGAGCGATTTGCAGAGTTCGACAGCAGCTTGTTCTCCCATTTCGAGTTCGGACATTTTTCCTTTTTTTCCGAAATCTTCTCGGCCTGCAAGAATGCTGTTGATGCGGTCTTGTCGCATTTCTGTTTTTCCCGAAAACGTGGCAATCCGAATCGTGTATCGACCTGGACATGTCAGAAGCGAGAATGGACGCTCTTTGTTAATACGTTCGATAAAATTATCGAGAACTCCGCGCTGCGAGAGAAAATTCGGCGGCATCATCGGATTTGGCACGGCAAATGACATATAAAGAGGACCACGTTTATTGGCATCAGAATTTGTCGTCGAATTTGATTTTCGCCATGCAAACAGAGGAGATGATGCAGAGGAGCTTTGACCAGTTGATGTGCCGGAATTGGCCGAAAGATTCATCAAACATTGTGGTTGAAGCGTTTTAATTTTTTTCATGGTTTCTTGAAGTTCTTCAATAGACTGGAAATCTCCGACGAGGACGGCATATTCTTCCTCTCCTTTTTTCGTATAATTTCCTCGCATATATGGATTTGAATTTTGTACTTTGTCTTTTTTAAGATCAAATTCAAACTTTTTGTCGTACACATAAGCTCGCATTTTATGACTTTTTCGTAGTTCATAAACCAGATCGTTTGCCTGTTTTCGGCCTTCTGCGCCAGAAAAAGTCGCCGTCAAAATCATCCAGGGTCCATTTTTTTCTGTCAGTGTATATTCTTTTCCTGATTCTGCTTCGACCGATTTTGGCATAATGTTTTTTAGAAACTCTGCGCCAAACACGGCGGCTTCAAATTCGACGAGCAAAAGGGTTCCAAAAAGGGTTCCAAAAAAGATTCCCGAAATAAAAATAATATGTTTTTGCATGAATAATGAATTATGGGAGAGTGGATGTGTGCTGACAAATTTAGCCACGTTTTGTAGAAACGTGTTGTACTGCACACCGGCATAAAACGATACTTTTGTTAGTGTAATTTTTTTAGAAATTTGCTTTGTTTTGCGACAAATCCGCTTTCTACGAAAGCAGGTTAAACATCTAATTGATGACGATTCACAGTATATTATGTTTTTATTGCTGTAATTTTTATTCTCTTTCATTAAACAATTCGGCCTGCATTGGCGGCGGATTCCGTGATCCAACATTTGCTTTCGGTGTTTGTGTGTGCAGAAGTCGAATGGCGAGCAGTTTTTGTTCACTTTCACCGGCACCTCTGACAAATAGTGCGTGTCCGAGTCCAGTTGGCGTTGCTGCTGCGGCTCCCAAAATGATCCACTGACCAGGATATAATTTCATTGACGTGGACAGTGCATCAAATCGTTTTGTGGGGCGACCACTTTCATAAAATGCGATGCCTGCATTGATTCGCAATTTCGTTTCAGGAAAGCCATATTCCAATTCAGGAGTGAGCGAAATCAGCACCGTCCCATCAGTTTGTGGTACTACATCTAATGTTACAATGCCGAGAGCGTTTCGATATGTTTGGCCGCAGTAACGTCCATTTTCTGTCCAGAAAAGAGGCAGCTCGGCAACTGGTGCGTCGAATGGTTTCAGTATTGCATTGTTCATTTTGGGAATGATGGCAATCTTTTGACGTGAAACCGCTGGTATCTTTGGAATATCGGCAACTGCGATTTCTTGGAATTGACCAAAATTGTTCGTTTGAATCTCTCCTTCGGAACTGATATTCAGAAGCGATGCCAATGAAGGGGGCAAAAACGCTCCCATCACACCGACCCTGATTCCTTGACTTCTGAGTTCCCAGCGATGCTGCGAATTGATGAGCTGTTCATCGACATTTAGCCATAAATCGGCGACCAAATCATGTTGTTGTGGCACGATTCTTATCGTAAATACTTCCAGTCCAATAGTATCACGTCGTGGTTCGGCAAGTTCGAGTGATGGCTTGTTTCCGTCCGAAAAAGTGGGCGCACCAATCCCTCTGCAAGACAAAAATAAGCCCAGCAGCAAAATTAAGATCAATGGAAAGTGGAATAATCGTGACAGCATACAAATTAAGCTCGAAAAAATGCGCGGTGAAAAAATCGCGGCGCATTTAGAATACGGATTCATAGCAGGAAAGTCAAGAGAGAATTGTGGCATTTTCGAATTGAAGGGGATTGAACCAACTGAATCGACCTGATAACATGAGACATATTATTTCTGTCCAAAACGCCGAAAAGCGTCACCAAAATCAATCCAGAAAGGAAGAAAATGAAGACATTTGTCCTATTTACCATTGTTACTCTCGTCGTTTGTTTGTCCATTCAGACGGCACTGTCTCAGGAAAAATCGAAAACCATCTATTACAGCGAATATGGAGCAGTGGGAGATGGCAAAACGGACGACTTCGATGCCATAATTAAAACCCACGCCGCCGCAAATGAGGCCAATTTGAAAGTGAAAGCCGATGTCGGAGCGGTCTATTACATCGGAGGAGCAAAGAAAACGGCCAACATTCAGACCGACACAGACTGGGGAGATGCCAAATTCATCATTGACGACACAAATGTTGAAAATCGAAACAATCACATATTCAGTATTACGTCAAAACTTCCTGCAATTCCGATCACGACAGTGAAGACGCTCAAAAAAAATCAGGCAGAACTTGATTGGTCACAGCCACATGATTCTTTTGTCGTCGTTTCCGACAATACGACGAAGCGTTATATTCGCATGGGAGCAAATCGAAATGATGGTGCTGCACAGACCGACGGATTTGTCGTCGATAAAAAAGGGAATATCGACAAAAAGTCCCCCATTATCTGGGATTATAATAATATCACATCAATGACGGCATATCCAATTGACACGGAAAAACTCACAGTTAGTGGAGGCCATTTTACGACCATCGCCAATCGAGCAGAATCTAAATATACTTATTATGCCAGAGGAATTAACATCACACGCTCCAATGTGGTTATTGATGGTATCAAGCATGTAATCACAGAAGAAGGTGAACAAGGTGCTCCATATGGCGGTTTTATCTCAATATCAAATTGCAGCGGAATCTTGGTTCAAAATTGTCAGCTGTCGGGACACAAAGTTTATACGACAATTGGCAGTGCAAATGTGCCGGTTTCAATGGGCACTTATGATATTTCAGTCAATAGGTCTGCCAATGTGACGTTCAAGAATTGCAAACAGCTAAACGACATTCATGACCGAAAGTTATGGGGAATTTTTGGTTCAAACTATTCCAAAAACATCACGTTTGATACAGTGGAATTTTCACGTTTCGATGCGCACATGGGCGTGGCAAATGCGACGATCAAAAATTCCGTTCTTGGCCATCAGGGAATCAACATTATTGGAAGCGGCACATTTCTCATCGAGAACACCAAAGTACATGGTGGAAACTTTGTTTCTTTGCGGAGCGATTATGGGAGCACGTTTGATGGCGACTTGATAATACGGAACTGCGAGTACATTCCACAAAATGGTGCGCAAAGCGACGCAGTTTTGATCAACGGCAGCAATTCAGGTCAGCACGACTTCGGATATCCATGTTTTATGCCGAAAAAAATCACGATCAATGGTCTTATAATCAACGACGCTAATCCGCCGAAAAATTATGCCGGTCCAAAATTATTTGCCCCATTCAACAACGACTACAAGGATGAAACATACGTCGAAAAATATCCATATACGATAACAAAGGAAATTGCGATCAGAAATTTGACCATCAAAAGTGGCAAACCTTATCTGATTAGCAATAATCCATTTTTATTCCGAAACACCAAAATAGACACAGGGGCAACTCGATAAATCGTCGTCATCGTTGAACACATGCCGGTGTTCGGCAACGAATTCCGATGGAGCACAATAAACCCGCCCGAACAAATGCCGGTGCTCACGCACCGGCTCGAAACGTCGGCGGCTCGCCAAAAGGGGTTTGTATTAACGGCAATTTTTTGTTTGAAAGTGATTTTCCGAATAAACGGAAAATATCGCTTATTTTATTTATTCACCCACACCAGAAAAAAATACTCAAATTGCCCAGAAAAACTATTTCACCTAGATTGACATAGCCGAAATTCTATGTTACCTTGATAGTGTGTCGTTTAACTCTCGAAGTGAACTGCTTCAACGTGAGTTATTATGCTGTGGTTCGCATTAAAAATGTGTGCTTTCTCGTCTCAGAAAGTAGACATTTTGTGGAGAGCGACAGTATAAAATGTGTTTTATCGAGTTTTGCCGTGTCTGTCGCGGCAATAAACATTTCCAATTTCCCGTTTATTCCATTTAGGAGAAAAAGTATGTCGAATCGAATGGTCCTCTCGTTGTTGGTGGTCGCTTTGTTTGTCGTTGGTGCCTCTGTTGTTTCCGCAGATAACTGTGCTCCATGTGAACCCGCCGCAGCAGCCCCATGTGCAGCCGCAGCATGTGAACCAGTTTGCAAAGCCAAACGCGTCAGTTGCATTGATCGCATCCGAGCCAAACGTGCTGCTCACAAAGCCGCTTGCTGCACACCATGTGAACCAGCCGCATGTGAACCCGCCGCAGCTGCCCCATGTGAACCA
>JBOFGF010000190.1:0-3422 GCA_051649005.1 Thermoguttaceae bacterium
ATCGGTTTGTGTCAGTGTCAGTGCGGATGTGTCGCAAACAAAGGAGAGGCCGGAAAACTTGCCTCCGAAGTTCTCACCACTGAATATGACAAGGAATTGGTTCAAAAAGTCGCCGCCGCGCCGGTCATCTATTTGGCGGGACGAAACAATGGAGTCGCCGAAGAATTAGCTCTAAAAACTAACGAAATCACACGAAAAAGGAGCCAATATCTCGAAGGAACCATCGTCGTACATGGAATCGAGGAAGTGATGAATCCAGAAGATGTCGTCATTGTGATTGATCCTTTTGAGCAAGATGCCGAATTTTATCGCAAAAATCTCGTCGATAATGTCGGAATGACAGTGATCGCCATTTCGTCAAAGCCGACTTTGTTTCCAACTATTCTTATTCCTGAATTGAAACGATACAATGAATACTTCCAACTTCTCGCAGGATGGAACATTTTAGTTCAAACTGGCGTTTCACTGGGAATAAATATCGACAAACCGACTCGCGCCAGAAAAATCGGAAACGCTTTTGAATAATGAAGCGTAAAAAATAACATTTGTAATTTACGCCAGTAAATATATCCTCGATTTCATTAGGAATCACAAATTGGCCGTAATTGTAACGAAAAAACCATTTCGGCCCAATTCGTCGGCGTGGACACGTTATTTACCGTGAAAATAGGAAGTTTAGCCCGCTTTCATAGAAAGCGGTTGTTTCGTACACTAAAATTTGAAACGCACACAATTTGCCTATTTTGCCGCATCTATTATTTTACTGCTTCTAACAAACAATAAACCATGCAACAGCGTTTTTGCCGGTCTCTTATCAGTGGAAAAATGGAAAACAAAAACAGAAAATTTCTCTGCTTGTTCCTCACTTCTGTCTTTACTTCAGTATTAGCAGCATTTTTTGCCTTGCTCTTGTTTGGCGGAAATTCCCCTTTGTATGCGGCCGAAAAAGAACGCCTTTTCATCGGAACATACACCGGCGCAGAAAATGCAAGTGAAGGGATTTACACCGCGACTCTCGATGCGCAAACAGGCGAATTATCGGAGCCGGTTTTGGCTGCTAAATGCGATAATCCTGCTTTTCTGGCAATCCATCCGACAAAATCCCGCTTGTATGCCATTTCTGAAAGCGATAAATCGAAATTGTTGGCTTTCTCGATCAATCGCACAAATGGTCAATTGACATTACTCGATGAAAGAGAGTTGCCGGGAAAAGGATCATGCCATTTGGCAATCTGCACCGCTGATGATTCCGATTTCGATGCCATCGTCGTCGCAAATTACACCTCTGGAAATATCGTTTCTGTCCCTGTTTTTGAAAGCGGAAAACTCGGCAAAATTGCCTCCAGTATTCCACATTTAGGAAAGGGGCCAAATACATCGCGGCAAAACGAACCTCATCCACACGGTGCTTATTTTAATCAGCAAGACAAAATAACGGTGGCCGTTCCTGATCTCGGAATCGACAAAGTTATGATGTATGAAATAAATCTCAATTCTGGTGCTTTGTCGCCAAAATTTACTTGTCCTTTCTTGCTTTTACCACCAGGAGGAGGGCCTCGCCATCTGTGTTGCTCATCAAATAATAGATTTATTTACGTCAATAATGAGTTGACTTCCACCGTCTCCGTATTTGATATGGGAGAAATTATGCCAAACTCCGACGAAAAAAATGATCCAACGGAAAAAATTTCCGCCAAAAAACCGCCGATGATTCAGAACATTTCAACGCTCCCAGACGATTTTGATCCCTCTAAAAATTCCACCGCTGAAATTTTTCTCTCGACAAATGAACGCTTTTTATATGTCTCGAATCGTGGACACAACTCGATTGCCGTCTTTTCTGTCGATGCCGATTCTGGAAAATTGAATCTGATTGAAACTACTTCTTGCGGCGGAGATCACCCTCGTTTTTTCGGATTCGATCCGACCGGAAAATTCCTGATTTCATGCAATATGAGAACAAATAACATGGTCGTCTTCAATGTCGATCAAGAGAATGGAAAACTAACTCGAACCGAACATGAAAAAGAATTATCGAAGCCCGTTTGTTTCGTTTTTGTTCCCTAATTCGCCGTGTAATTCATTGCTCATGTTAATTCATTGTCCATGCCAATTCAAAAAATAGTCATTTTCATTTCAATCGGGCTGATTTTCCTTTTCGGATTTTTCGCTGGCGCATTTTTTCGGACGATTGATGTCGCACCAACTCATTTGGACACATTTCCGGCATCTGACGCGATTCCACCGAATGACGACTCCGCTGGTCAAAAAGATGTTCCGAAGGATAATCTTCTGAAAATTGATTTGTCGAAAAAAAATTCGCTCGAAAACAATGACGAGTCATCGACTTCGGAAAAGCTGGACGAAGAAAATGCAAAAAAAATTGAGCAAGCACTACAAAACCCTGATTTTAAGCGAGTCCATGACTTTTTGCAGCGTGAAAATCCGATTCGCATGAACATTCCAGAATTGATGCCCAAAGAAAAAGAGTGAAGCCATGCCCACTAATAAGTTAGGTTTATGAAACAAAAAACAAGATGCCCATGGGCGGGAAATACCCAAATTTACATCGACTACCACGACAACGAGTGGGGCCGCCCTGTTCACGATGATGCCAAACTGTTCGAGATGCTGCTGTTGGAAACAATGCAGGCGGGGCTTTCGTGGATTACTGTACTGAAAAAGCGAGAGGCATTTCGCGCAGCTTTTGATCGGTTTGATCCTAAAAAAATTGCCGTTTACGATGATGCTAAAATTCAGCAGCTCATGGGAAACGAGAAAATAATTCGGAATCGGTTGAAAATTCTTGCTGCAATAAATAATGCCAAAGTGTTTTTGGATGTGCAGAAGAGGTTTGGCAGTTTCGACAAAATGATTTGGGAATACGTCGATTTTACGCCAATTATGAGTAATCGAAAAAAAATGGAGGAGATTCCGGCGACGACGCCACTTTCGGACAAGATCAGCAAGGACTTGAAGAAACTGGGATTCAAGTTTGTTGGTTCAACTACGATTTATGCTTTCATGCAGTCGATTGGAATGGTGAACGATCATCTTGCCGATTGCTGTGTTTTTGCGGAGGCGTTTCGAGCCGGTGTGTGAGCACCGGCATTTATTCGGCGGTTATTTCGGCGAGCCGCCAACGTAAGTTGGCGGGTTTTGTTTCGGCGAGCCGCCGGCGTAAGTCGGCGGTTATTTCGGCGGTTGTTCGGCGGGTTTTGTCGTCCCCGAACGCCGTCGGCGTTCAATTATGGTAGAAACGAATTGCCCACAAAAACAAAAAACAACTCCGTCGGAGTTGAATAATGGTCAATCTCGCCTTTTGTAACCATTCGGGAACCCCGACGGGGTTCTTGTAACGATATTGCTCACGCTTCTACCACTCTGAACCCGCTACGGGACTGTGAGAAATCACTTTCTAC
>JBOFGF010000191.1:0-9120 GCA_051649005.1 Thermoguttaceae bacterium
ATCTGAAACAATTGTGCCCCCTCCTTTGTTCCTAAAAATCTGGCGACGACCTGTCAGAGCATTCAATTTTCCACTGACGATCTCCCATTCAAAAATCATTTTGCCCGAATACGAAGCAAGTGCTTTGAAGTATTCCTCATTTAGAACGATTCGGTTTCTTTCCCTTTTTTGTGTAATGTAAGTATACAAAATGACCAAACAAAGGAGCAAAATGATTTGGACGACTAAAAAAATGGCATTGTCAAGATGTTCGCGTGATTGTTTTTGTATAAGTGCTTTTGAATCAACCGCTGTAAACATCATCCATTCATTGATACCAACTGGCGCATAGTAAGCTGTCCACATCTGCCCGCCATCAGTGAAATTGATAAACCGAGTACGCTGATTAGCAAAATCATCAACAATTTGGTCGCCCATATCTTCCGATTCACCAATCATATACTGAATTTCTTTGTAGAAATTATTTGTATTGTTCGGAACATACTTTGAAAGACTCCGAGCAACGTAATTCCCTTTTGCATCAACAATGAGAAAAAAACCTTGTCCTGGAAGAGCAAACGATTTGTCAAAGCATTGTGAAAGCATTTTGGTCGTCAAAGCACATCGGATTGCTGCTTTGTGTTCACCATTCTTTTTATTAAGAGGGACAAATAAATTAACCAGTAATGCCTGATCGACCAGTGAGTGTGCCACATCATAAATAAATGTTTCTCCATTGCCTATTCGACCAGCAAGTCCAAATCGGCTCACATCAATTTCATATCCATCGGACGTATATGATTTTCCACTGGTGTCATCAATTGCAAGACGTTCATATCCTTCGTTTGATGCAATTTTGGCAAGAAGTGCGCGGACTTGTGGCGATGTGCAAAACTCATACTCTTCAATACACGTCGCCATAACTTCCAACGAATTCATATAGTTATCGAATGTCATTTGAAGATTTGCCATGTTACTGGTGGCATTATTTTGCAAATTCTGATGAATTGACGATTTTTCGATTCTGGCGAGATTCTGAACAAAACGTGAAATCACAAACATACACCACAAAATCATGGCGGCTACTACAAACGTGAAAAGATATTTTTTGGTCATTTGTGATATATGATAATAATTTAGAGTGTCAATTTGTTTCCACTAACATTATTCTAATCTGTTTTGTCAATTTGGACAATAGTACATCTCCAAATACACAATAAGTCCGCAAACAAATTTTGCCACGTTTTTCTGAAAACACAGTGCAGAAACGTGTTCTTTTTATCGCTGTTATTTTATAAAATCATCAAACTTGCGACCTGACTGGGTATTTCAATGCGGGAGGATTCGCCCTCTTGTTTTATATTGGAAAAGAGAGTATAATTCAATCGTTCCGTCTTTTATCGTTCTGTTTTTTTGGGGCGTGTGCTTTTTGGCAGTGCGGAATCGAGTCGGTCATCGGTGCATCATGTCGGACGCACACACAAAATCCATCCAACCAGTCGCCATGACATATACAATTTCTCCAGTTGAATGGGAGTCGAGATTTTTCGGATTCCCAATCGGAAAAATGAAAATTCCAAGTGGATTTTCCCCTGAATTACTTTCAGAGACACTTCAGAAAAGTCAGGACCAATATCGTCTGATAGGTATTCATCTTCAAGACGAAGGCCCTGATGAATTGGAAACATGGCAAATGTCGTCGCCGTGTTACACACGTCTTATCACGCTCGAAAAACCGGTGCCTCGGAATGTCGTACATCTCGATTCTCATGTTCGTGCTTTTACATCTAATGTGTGTGCCCGCGATTTAGAACGACTTGCAATTCAGTCTGGTTCTCTCACTCGATACAAACGAGACCCCGAGTTGTCGGTTCATTTTGAGCGACTTTTTCTTTCGTGGGTCAATCACGCCGTCATTCGTCAGACAACAGGGAGCGTTTGGACGTGGCTCGAAAATGATGAACACATCGGGCTGGTCACAATCCAATCACTAATGAAGACACATCCTAATTCAAACGAATCATATCAAGAAGGCCAAATCCGCTTACTTGCAGTCGATGAACAATATCGACGACGTGGAATTGGAACACTTTTGTTTGATGCGTGTGATTTTTGGTGCAGTTCATTGGACATCCCGATTGTCTCGATCACTACACAAAGAGAAAACACGGCGACACTTGCATTGACGCAGCGAATTGGATTCAAACCGGTCAGTAACGAATCCATTTATCATTACTGGACCCCCAAATGGATTTATGATTTTCACAAAGGATGGATTTGCCAGAAAAACTCTGGCAATTAACTGGATTCTTGGCTGTAACTGGCTCCTAAGTATCATTCACGGACAGGAGCAGCGTCGATATTTTGTCGTATAAGTCCAAGAAATTTTGCCATTCGAGTGCTGAAAGTGAAACACGATCTTGCTGCGGGGCATTCGCATCTTTTGGTGTGTGATGCTGATCAGATACTTTGACTGATGCTCCTAAAAGTCGAAAACGAAGCTGGAAATAGTGGAGTATTTCTGTGATTCGTGCCATTTGTTGTGGCGAAAGGTCTTTCGGCAGAGACGGAGGAGGAAGTAAATAAAGAGACATCAAATCGCCTTTACTTTTGCCGTGCAAACAATCCCAGTTGGGATTCGGAGTCGAAATCGATGACATCAATTCACCAAACGATTGTCGCAAAAGTTCTAAAGCGTTTCCACTTGCATCCATTGAAATTGCATCGGAGAGATCAATTTTTTCGATTTGCTTAAGTCTCGCAGCAATTTCATCGCCAGAACCAAATAAGAGAAAAGAGCGTCCGATGGATATCACATCACCTGGGCGGAGCGACCAAACGTGAATACTTTCACCATTGATTCTGGTTCCATTGGTACTTTGCAAATCTGTCAATAAAACGTCGCCATTGTCTTCATGAATTTTCAGATGATAACGACTAATTCGTTCGTCACTTAGCTGGACAAGATTACCTTCTTCCCGACCTATTGAGACAGGTGTGGTGATTTGGTGATACGATTTTCCTCGTTCTGGACCATCCAAAATACGAAGAGTGATTAGAGTCATTGAAAGAAGAGTGAGAAAAATTAAAAATTAAAAAATCCAATTAATCATCGTCCTCCTCTTTTCAGAAAGAGAACATAAAATACAGATCGAATTAGTTGACATCGAAGACATCAGGAGGATGCGTCGAAAACCTTGAACGAAGTCGATATTGTTCAAAACGAAGGAGTAAATATGATATGACGAATGCCCGAATCGGAGAAAGTAACAGAAGAAGCCCAATAATGTCTGTCAAAATGCCTGGAACTATAAGAAAAAACGCCGCCAAAATAAGAAGCAAACCGTGTAAAATAGCGAAAGTCGGGGTTTCCCCTCGGTCCAATTGTCGATGGAATTCCTTCCAGTAATATCCTCCTTGTAATCGGATAATTGCTGCGCCCAATAAACCAGTGACGACAATTCCGACCAGCACAAATGCCATTCCGATGACACCGAATAATTTGGATATTGCCCAGAGCCCGAGCAACTCCAAAATAGGAAGAGTTATAAATGCGATAGCAAGTTGAATGAACATATATTATTGCCATATATTATTTCATGGCACGACAAATCATATCATGTAGATAAAATGACATGTCGCCAATAATGGATTCATTATACACAAGCAACTCGAAAACGGCAAGAGAGCAATTCTCGATGTGATGTATTGCCACATTTTGGCATATAAATTTTTGTTGCGGTATCTCGACAAACCGCTAAAAGTGCAGTTTCATTTGTATGGAAAGGGCAGATTTGGTCGAAATTATTGTCATGTCGCCGTTATTCCTCAAATTTCCCCCGTTATTCCTATAATTTTCGCCGTTATTCCTCCAATTTTTCCCGTTATTTCTCTGATTTTCGCCGTTATTCCTCCAATTGTAATTGCATTTGTTCGGGCATTTTTTCCAAATATCGCTGCACAAGAGGGCGATAAAAACGAGTCGGCGGAAAAGACTCGAACAATGATTTTTCTATAATTGGTGATGTCAGTGCCGTCATAAGTGGTAATTCACGGTTTGCTTCTGGTGAACTGTTTTCGATTGGATGCGGCGAGTTGGCATCTGGCTTCGTTTGAGCCGTCAATTCCGCATTGATTTCGAAAAGTCGTCTCTCAATTCGAGCCATTCCACCAAGTATGCGATTCAGACGATGTCCTTGTATTGCATTTTTTGCATCTTCGTCGTTTTGAAGAGTCGATTGCCAAAAGTAGCAAGACACACGAACAATGGCATCTTGAAAAGGTTTATCATTTTCTGCTCTCATTGGCATTGTATGACCGCCATATACACGGTGGTCGGCTCCCTGTAATGTTATCAAATAGCGATCAGTGTCGGCCATATAATCGAATGGGATTCGTCGCTGATGAGCTTTTGTGGTTCCAACAATGCCATCATCCTCTGTTCCTGTCACAAACAGAGTTGGAACAGATATTTGTCCATATACACTATAATAACTTCCAATCGGACTGTTGATGGGAGGACTCATTGCCAACAAAGCTTTGATACGAGAATCGTACAACGAAGGTCCCCTGTCTGGTGGGAGCTGGCCAGCAACCAAAAGAGCTGCGAGTGATCCGAGATCATATCCACCGACACCAATTCGGCTCATGTCGATTTTGTCTCCAAGATTACCTCCTTTTTCAGCTAAAAGTTCAATACAGTTGAGAGCAAATCTAATGTCGTTTGCACGAGTTCGACCACTCCAATTAGCATTGAATGCCGTTTGAAGTTCACTTTTTACACGAATTTTTCCTTTCCATACATTTTCGTCACTTCCTGGATGCTGAACCAAAACGACGACGAAGCCACGAGATGCCCATGCTGAACCAAGATATGAACAGTTTTCGATGGAGCCGCCGAGTCCGTGAGAAAAAATTATAACTGGACACTTTTCGTCTCCAGAAGTTCGTGGCCAGAAAATGCGAGCAGGAATCGTGCGACGACGCGATGAATCATACCATGTCACATTTTGCGACATAATTTGATATAATTTCTGTTTCGGCCCGTTTTGCCATGAAACCGAGAGAATTTCATTGTCGGAACTGTCTAAATTTTCTGTCCACAAATCGTTACTGTTCGATTTGAACCAGTGAGTCCAATACATCGGCATAAATTCTGTTTCGGTTATATGCAGAAGTGGTACTTCCAAAATAGAAACAGACTCCGGCACATTTGATTCATCTTCAGAAAAAACACTCCAATTTGAAATAATATCGTCATTGATTACGTTATTACTATCAGCAACAAGTGTCGGGAGTGCTACTAATTCACAACATAATCCGACCAAAAAAATGGGAACAAAACGCAGTATTGTTTGCATAGATTGAATAATTGCAAAATAGACCGATGGTGTCAAAAAAGCCAAATCAAAATATAAGAATCTAACAGATGAGAATATAACAGATGGATAAAACTCCATTTCCACTTCTTGAGTATCGTTTTAATTAAAGTAAAAACCACTTAAAAAAAGACAAGAGAGCCATTTCCGAGTCCAAAACTCGGCAGATGTGCCGAACATGCCAAACAATCTAATCACGCGAAAAAAAACGATTATTCTGTTTAGTCCGCTTTCGGAAAAACAATTTTTTCGCATAAGCCGACAAGTTTTTACAAAATTTTTACGATCCAAAGTGGTGTTTTGCCATGTTTTCGATATAATTTTTATTTTTTTGGTCAAAAAATAAAAAAAGTGAACACAAACTCAAATTTTTTCGTATTCAATTAAATTATAGAGTCTTCGTTTGACTTTTCGGTATTTCTAATAAAAATAAATAATTATGACTAAAATATCATCCACTTATGTTTTTTCCTTACTTATCAGTTTTGTGGTCGCACTGTCGTCTCTTTTCTGGTTTTTTCCGATTGAAACAGATATATTGGCACAAACACTGCCATTTATGAAGCAGCATGTCAAAGGAGAAGGCCCCCAATCGACTGGCAGTTCTCTTCCGATTCCCGAAATGGCTTCGACATTGCCGCGTCCAATCGAAAGTCCGCTTTATATCGAAAGATATCCAGAATTGATTCCAGAAGAGCGCATCTCCGTGCAAATTTATGAGCAATGTAATCGCAGTGTTGTCAATATAGATACTCGAACGACATATAATCACATCTTTTTTGGCGAAGAGGACATTCCAGGTGCTGGAAGCGGTGTTGTTCTTGATCGAGATGGTCATATTTTGACCAATTCGCATGTCATCAATAAAGTCGATGCAGTGACCGTCACTCTGGCAAGTGGTGAGTCGTATCCAGCGACAATTGTGGGCGAAGACCCAATTACCGACTTGGCTGTTTTGCAAATCACTGCTCCTGCTGATGAATTATTTCCCGTCCAACTGGCTGATTCATCGCGTCTTTTAGTCGGCCAGAAAGTCTTTGCCATCGGAAATCCGTTCGGTCTGGAACGCACTTTGACCAGTGGCATAATTTCGAGTTTGAATCGTGCTATTCCTGGACGTTTTGAGGCCAGATCAATTAAAGGAGCGATTCAAATAGATGCGGCGATCAATCCCGGCAATTCAGGTGGGTCGCTTCTGGACACACAGGGAAAAATGATCGGACTGAACACGGCAATTGCCAGCAAGAGCGGTGGAAGTCATGGCGTCGGTTTTGCAATTCCATCCAACACGATTTCTCGAATTGCACCCCAGCTGATAAATAGTGGCAAAGTGATTCGCGGCGATGTTGGCATCATGCGGATTCGTGAAATAGAACGCCAATCAGCTCGTGGTTTACTGATAATCTCACTCGTTCCAAAAGGCGCGGCGGAAAAAGCAGGTCTGCGTGGTCCGCGCGTCGTGAAAGAGCGGTCTCTTCTTCGTGGCACCATCGTGATTGAACAGCCAAAAATTGATTTAGCTGCGGCGGACGTGATAATTGGTGTCAATGGAATCGAAACTAAGAAAGCCGACGATTTCACGGCAATAATCGACGAACGTAAACCTGGTGAACAAGTCGTGCTAGATGTTCTTCGTGAAGGCAATCGCATCAAAATTCCAGTAATTTTGGAATGATAAATGATAAAATGTTTTAATTTTTTGGCGAGCCGCCAACGTAAGTTGGCGGGTTTAGTCGGCGGGTTTATTGGGCATTCCTGAAAACCGAGGCGTTCAAGAATGGCAGAAACGAATTGCTCACAAACACACACAAAACCCGCGAACGGATATATTTTTATTATTACTGCGTTATTACTGCGATCTCATCCGTTCCAAAAGTTTTTGAAGTTCTCCAACTTCTGAAGTCAGTTGCTGTGTCGATTCGGCTGTGTTTGACGCAAGTTGCAAGTTTTTGTGAGAAACTTGACTAACAGATTCGAGTGTCGAAGAAATTGCAGTCATTCCATTTGATTGGCTTTTTGCTGAATCGGCAATTTTTGTGATCAAAGCAGAAACTTCAGTAACATGCTGCGAGATGCTATTGAGAGCCTCCGCCGTCTGATTTGCAATCGAAACACCTCCGTCTATTTGTTTGTTGCTTTGCAAAATCAAGCCTTCGGTTTCTTTTGCAGCTTTTGCACTGCGAGCGGCGAGTTGTCGTACTTCTTCGGCAACAACGGCGAATCCTTTTCCATGCGATCCTGCCCGCGCAGCTTCGACAGCGGCATTCAGCGCGAGAAGATTCGTCTGGAAAGCAATTGTATCAATTGTTTTTAGGACAGTTCGCATATTTTGAGCATGGTCCCGAATCTGATTCATTGCAGCGACCATTTCCTGCATTCGTTTTTGCCCGACAGTTGCTGCATTGGCGGCATCATTAGAGAGATGATTTGCGTTTGTTGCATTGTTGGCACTTTCATGTGTCTGAATACTCGTCTGTCGCATTGCATCGCTGATTGACTCGACTTCTTTTGTCTGCTCCGTCGCACCAGCGGAAAGTTCAGCAGCAGCCCGAGCAATACTTTCCGTTTGCGAACATGCCATTTTGGCCACTTGATCGACACGTTCGATTAAATGGAAGACATGTTCTCTGTCAGTGACATCATTGTAAATTTCGATGGCTCCATTTTGCTTTCCTGAAGAATCGTGTAGATGACGAGCAGTTACATCCCACCATTTTTCCCCGAATTCGACGACAGTTGCCGAGTCACCGGATTCATAAAATTTTCTCATTCCACATTTTTCAAATGCCTCACCGAGAGTCTCTTTCAATGTCGATTCCACCGATTGTCCCACACAATTGTCGAGTGTTTTTCCAAGAAGATGAAGGCCTGATTTATTGACAAAAGTCACATACATTCGATTATCGACGACAGAAATAGGCGAAGTTGTGGCATCTAAAATTTGCCGATACCAAAAATCTCTCGCCAAAATGGAACGATTTACACCAGATGCGAAGAAGAAACCGACGAAAATCGAGGCACACAAAATTCCGACTCCTATGAAAAAAGCCCGATAAACAACAGAAGTTGTCTGTTCTTGTGTTTTGGATGCTGTCTCATCAATTTGAGCGGTGAGTTCTTGCCCCATTTCTGTTGTTTTTGTTTTGATGCCCAAAATGATGTGGTCAATACTTGTTTTGACTTGATCGCGGCTCTGCATGACAGCACCGACTGGAGCAGCAATCAAAACGGTCCAAAACTTTTCAAATTCACCGAATTGAACCGGAATGAGCATGACTAACATTTCTTCCGAATCTTTTCCTGTGATTGTCGTGCTGGTAAAAATCGTGTACTCCTTATCTTTAAGATGACTGATCGCATCTTTTAGATGCCCCGACACATCTTTGAATGTATCAATGTCGTGAATGTTTCGATAATTTTGTGATTCCACTCCGTCTTGTTTGGATATTTCGTAATTGATTTTGTCGTCGGGATGATAAACAATTGCCCCATCTGGACTTATGAGCATCGCAAAACCGGTGCCAAAAGGTTTACTCAATTTAACAATTGATTCAACATTACTGAGAGCAATGTCAAATCCGATGACCCCAATGAATTTGTCATTCAAAAAAATTGGGGAACAAAAGGAGGAAACCGGAGCTCCGGCATCAATATATGGCTCGGTGATAAATTCTTTTTTTGTGTCGCGTGGTCCCGTGTAATACTGGGCATCAGAGACTTGATAATCATCGAGAAATCCACGCACGAGATGCGATTCGTTTGT
>JBOFGF010000192.1:0-2276 GCA_051649005.1 Thermoguttaceae bacterium
GATCGGGGAATCACACATCGTGATGTAAAACCAGCAAATATTTTGCTCGAACAGTGTGGTTCGATTAAACTTTCTGATTATGGAATCGCCCAGTTTTTTGGAGGAACTCGATTAACCGAAGTTAATTCTGTTGTCGGAACTCTCGAATATATGTCGCCGGAGCAAACACTGGCACAGCCGGTCGGACCTCGAACTGACATGTATGCACTCGGGGCTGTTTTGTACACACTCATATCTGGAAACCCACCTTTTGTGGCGAATAACTTGGCTGAAATGATGCGACGACATCGAGAAGAATTTGTTCCGACTCTCCGCTCCAAGCGTTCGGATATTCCCGAAGAACTCGAAAGCATCATTGCTCATCTTTTACAAATTCGACCTGAAAATCGTCCACAAAATACATATCTTGTTGCAAAACGATTTCAGTCACTATTACAGGCATTGCACGGTCCACCTGAATCGGTAATTATTCGTCCAATTATGCCCGGAGATGGCACTTCGCGCAGCATCGAACCTGAAAAATTGCCGAAAAAAAAGGAAGCAAGTGCCACAAAATTCATTTGGAATTCACCGCATTTGATAAACGACGAAGGAATCATCGAGCTGGGAGGGGAACACGCGGACGATTTTTCAACATCCGAGCAAATATCAGAGCTGCATAAATCCACACCACTGGCGGAAACACGAATTAGCTCGCCGAAATCAATCTCGGAAATGCAGGTGATGTCGGAAACACACGAAACGGAATTTGCAATTCATGACATTCCATCTCGAACACGAAAGACATTAGAATCAGACGGCTCCGGCGGTTCTTTTCTCGATTCTTTTTGCACACCAGCGGAGTCAATTTCTGTTCAACGAACAGCTGATTCTGATTTTCAAAAATCCAATTTGGACACATCTGATGTAACAACGCAAAGTATTTCAGTTACAAATAAGGCAAATAATGCAAGTAATGCAAATAATACCAGTCATGCCGCAGGTGTCCCCAAATCGTCCACTGATCCTCCAAATCAATATCGAAACAAAAATGAGTCAGATTCAGACTCACCTGAACCTGCTCGCACAACTTCAAAATTTGTTTCAATAAAAGGAAAAAATTTCGATGATTTTGGAACACATTCTGAACGAAACACGCCGATATTTTCATTTCAAATGGCGTGTGTTTCACTTGCGATTTTTGTTACAGGAATGGCCGTGTTGTATTTGTTGCAGCCGATTTCCGCTGATCAATTATACGAACGAATCATGCGGACGGTCAATGAAATATCATTTGAAGACAAGTCTGATCGCATTGCATTTACTGCTTTGCGACGAGCTGAACATGATATTGAATTATTTTGGGCGGAGTTTCCGAGTCATCCCAAATTTGATGAAATACAGCACTACAAAGACGAATTGGAATTGGCAGCACTCGAACGAAAACTTGAACGCCGCCAACAAATGGCCGACTCAAGTCTTCTCACTCCGATTGAACGCATCTACATTGACGTTCTCTCACTTGAAAAAACTAATCCCGACGAAACGATTATTAAATTACAAGCGATTCTCGATCTTTTTCCTGATGATATTGAGAGCGACACATCTTCTTCTGCGCGTCGCAGAGCTGCCAGTCCCGCCAAATTATGTCTTGAACTTGTCGCACGCCATCTCAGTAAACTGAAATCAGAACAACAATTGCGGTGTCAAAATCAAATTGATTGGATAAGCAGTCGACTAACTTTTGCCGACAATGTTGAAGATGAGCAGCCTGAATACTCACAACAAATCCGTGCGGCCATCATCGAATTATACAATCACCATTCTTGGGCCTCTGAATTGGTGCAAGAAGCAAAGAACAAACTGAATCCGACAAAAACAAAGAGCGACAATGAAAAAAACTGACTCGCCAAATTACTTGAAACAGTAAAATAATAGTATCCGTTCAAATTCAAAATAATTGTGTTGAAAAATAATCGTCCAGCGTTTCAGCACGACGAATGAGACACACGGAGCCATCTTCTTTGAGAAGCAATTCGGCGCATCGCAATTTGCCATTGTATTGAAATCCCATCGCATATCCGTGTGCGCCGGCATCGTGAATCGCCAAAACATCGCCAATTTCGATGCGTGGAAGCTCTCGATTGACCGCAAATTTATCGCAGTTTTCACACAGCGATCCCACGACATCGACAACTTCTTTCGGATATGATTCTTGCTCCGATTTGCCAAGAACGGTGATATGATGATATGCTCCATACATTCCGGGCCGCATCAAATTTGCCATGCACGCATCG
>JBOFGF010000193.1:0-8560 GCA_051649005.1 Thermoguttaceae bacterium
AAAGTGGTTGTTTCGCAAAACAAAGCAAATTTCTAAAAAATGACACTATATTCAACACCGCGAATAAAGTCACGTTTTCAAAGTCCTGAAACCCGTCGGGTTTCAATTATGGTAGATATTGCAACAAAAACTACTACCAATGCCGTCGGCATTGAATTATGGTCAATTAGCGTCGCCTCACAACCATAATTCAACTCCGACGGAGTTGTGTGTTTTTCTGGGCAATTCGTTTCTACCATAATTGAACGCCGACGGCGTTCGGGAACATGAAACGCCTCGGGTTTCGGGAACATGGAACGCCTCGGCGTTCGGGAACGAATTCCGTCGGTTTCCGACGCGGCGAAAAACTGAACTCGAAAGACGTTGTTGAGTATAAATTATTGAAACAATAACTGGACTAAATACGAAGCCTTTTCAGGACATTATTTGTCATTTTACATAAAAAAAGCAAAAGACACTATTTTCGTTCAGTCGGTTTATGAAGTCCCAAATTGATTATCGGTCCATGTCGCAGCTTTCACCTCCCGCGGCGGGCAGATACGCTTTTAGTGTGTAATCAGCGACCATTCTGTGGGCACTGAATCTCCAAGCAAGCGTGCTGATCGAGTTCATCATTCGTTTGATCCATCGCATTGGCAGTCCATATTCATCGACATCATAAAACATTGGGACGACTTGATGTTCGAGAACATCGAACAAACTTTCTGCATCTCGCAAATCAGTGATTTTGTCATCGACGTGGCTCGTTCCTTTTCCGATGGAGAATCCATTTGTGCCGTCATACGCTTCTGCCCACCATCCGTCTAAGACGGACAAATTGAGTGCGCCATTCAACACGGCTTTCATGCCACTTGTTCCAGAAGCTTCGAGTGGGCGGCGTGGATTATTGAGCCAGACATCGACTCCCTGAACCATGTGCCGACAGACGTTGATGTCATAATCTTCAATGAAAACGAATCGATTTGCAAAACGTGGATCGTTTCGCAAATTGGCAATTGTCTGGATAAATTCTTTGCCGGGATTGTCTGCTGGATGTGCTTTCCCTGCAAATACGAATTGCACAGGCCGATCTGCGTCATTGCAAATTCTCGCCATTCGGTCAATTTCATTGAGGACGAGAGTGGCTCGCTTGTATGTGGCAAAACGACGTCCAAATCCGATGGTCAAAATTTGCGGATCAAGAACGGTGCGAGCGCGATCAATAACATCATCCGACTCGCCGCGACGACGACATTGCCGACTGACTCGGCGACGAACGAATCCAACGAGCAGATTTTTGAGTGCATTATGAGTTTCCCAAATTTCGCCCGGATCAATCTGATGAATTCCGGCCCAGACAGATGGGTCAATTGATTCCTCAGACCAATTAGAAGAAAGATGCCGTTCAAACAACGTGTTCATTTGCCATGCCATCCAGCTCGGCACATGTACTCCATTTGTGATGTGTCCAATCGGGATTTTTTCTTCGGGCATATATGGCCAGAGGCAGTGCCACATTTTTCTCGAAACAACACCATGCAACGAAGCGACGGCGTTTGCATATCGAGACATTTTCAGGCCAAGAACCGTCATGCAAAATGGTTCATTGAAGTTACTTGTGTCTACTCGTCCCATCGACATGAGATGATTGTGGTCGATTCCAAGTGAATCGCGCAGTGGTCCGAGATGTTCTTCAATCAGTCCACTATCAAATCGGTCGTGTCCAGCAGGAACGGGTGTGTGAGTCGTGAAAACAGTTTTTTGTGCAATATCACTGGCGGCATCAGCGAAACTGGCACCATCTTCGACCATTCTTTGGCGAACTGCTTCGAGTGTGGCAAAAGCATTGTGCCCTTCATTCAAGTGATAGACACCGGGTGTTATTCCGAGTGCTTTTAGAAGCCGGACACCACCGATTCCAGAGACGATTTCTTGCCGGATGCGAGTGCGATTGTTTCCGCCATACAAACGGCTTGTTAGCAAACGATCTTCGTGAGAATTTTCTTCAACATCAGTATCGAGGAGGTATAATTGGACACGTCCAACATTTACTTTGCGAACTTTGGCATAAATCGTTCCAGTGCGTGTTTCAATGGCGACAGTAATTCGTTCGCCAGTTGGAGAGACGGCTGGTTCCTGTGGCAAATACTCGATCATTGTATCGAGATATTCTTCTTCTTGCCAGCCATTTCCATTTAGTTGCTGCTTGAAATAGCCCTGATTATAAAATAGTCCAATGGCGACAAGAGGAACTCCAAGTCCACTTGCACTTTTAATATGGTCACCAGAAAGGACTCCAAGACCGCCAGAATATATTGGCACCGATTCATGCACGCCAAATTCGAGTGAAAAATAAGCGACTGGCTGTGAACCGAGAACTCCGACATTCTGATTTGCCCAATCAGTTCGGGTCGTCATATACTCATTCATGCGACGAAATGCCTGATCAATTCGAGTATACAAGACGAGTTCACTCGCTTTCACCTCTAATCTTTCTGGCGTAAATTCGCGCAGCAGTGCTATTGGATTGTGTCCAAGTTGCCGCCATCGAATGGGGTCCAGAGCGCGAAAAAGATTGATAACTTCTGGGTGCCAACTCCACCACAAATTGCTGGCAAGTGCCATACACTTGTTATAAAGTCCCTGCGGCGTAATTACCGATGGTCTCCCCATTGATTTCCCAGCATACACACTCAAATTTTCACTTGATGACATTGATTTAGTCGGAGTAGATTTGGTCGTAGTAAACAAGAAAGTAACATGTCGAAATATGCGAAAAGGCACAAAAACACTTACTTGATTCCAGCATTATAGCATCAAAATAGTGAATGTGCAAGTCGTCTGGCAACTGTTTTATCCGATTTTTGTGGAAAAGATGTGTGTCTGCGGACCTCTCGACATTTCCAGTATTTCTTGATAGAATATGGTTGCTGGGGCGGCAATATATACAGCACACCGCGAATGAAGTCACGGTTTCAAAGTCCTGAAACCCGTCGGGTTTCAGGAACGAATCCAGTCGGTTTCCGGCGCGGTATAAATGCCGGTGCTCACTCACCGGCTCGAAAGACGTTGTTTAGTATAACAAGTGTTGTAACTTTCTGGCGTTTAATTTTGGCACTCAAGAAATTCAAGGAATTTATATCAAATATGGATGCTGTGATTTTACAAATTCACTGCCCGAACTGTGGAAGCAAGCTGAACGCCAAATCCGAATTGATTGGTCAAACACGTTCTTGTCCGAAATGCAAATCACCTGTTTTGATTCAGCAAAAAACGCCGGCAATCACTGAACTACCAATCACATCGGCGTTCTCGCAGCAATCCGATGCCGGAAAAGTCCCGATTCGATTGATGCCGCCGCATCGATATTTCGTTTTAGCACCGACTCGGCTCGTCGCATTATGGGAAAATGGAAAAGGCTGGCTCGTCAATGTCGGAAATGGATTTGCGTCGGCCAAGAAAAACGTCGATGCCATTCCTGACCAGGGAACTTTTCGATTTGTAGAAATCCGAATGAATCCGACGGGAGGAGTGCCGATCAGTTTGCAGGTATTTGCCATTACAATCCGGGGCGGTTTGACTGCTCTTTATCGAGACGAGAACGAAATTCTTCGCAAACTCGGCGGTTCAGCAGAATTATCATTGCCGCAAAAACAGATACTTTTGCAATATCTCCGCATTCATCTGATGGCAGATGTTTTAGGACAATCAAACGATTTCCTCGAATCGCTGACAACATAAAACAGATATGTTTTGTGGCAAATGTTGGTTCAACCGCAATTTGGCGGTTGTTTGGCGAGCCGCCGGCGTAAGTCGCGGGTTTTGTTCGGCGAGCCGCCGATGTCAATCGGCGGGTTTTGTTTGGCATCGGAATTCGTTCCAGAACGCCGAGGTGTTCAATAATGGTAGAAACGAATTGCCCACAAAAACACACAACTCCGTCGGAGTTGAATACTGGTCACCGATATTGAACCCCGAATGGGGTTCGGACGTTTTTGATGTTCATGTTTCTACCATTCGGAAGTCCCTCCGGGACTGTTGTATTTTTTTGACGATTGTTGCCGAACACACCGCCGACTTACGCCGACGGCTCGCCAACAAACCCGCCAACTTACGTTGGCGGCTCGCCAAAGAACACCCGCCGAACAAATGCCGGTGCTCACGCACCGGCTCGAAAAGGTCGTCGCTCATTGAAACGTGTTTCTTTTGTGTGCAGGAAACATCAATTTTTTGGAATTTTAGATTGTAATCGTGGATTACACCACTATTCGACTTGGGCAATTCGGAAAGGAATCTGTTCTTCGGCATATTGCATCGTCGGATCGTTCATGTCAGTGACATTGATACGAAGCTGATATCGACCAGCTGGGAGGTTTTCAGAAAGTGGCACAGTCAATCCAATGCAATAATCGTGTTTTTGACTCGGAGTCGTTTCTTCTGCGACAATGTTGTCTTTCTTGGCGACGACACTTGCCGCCCCATCTCGAATTTCGTAACTGATTGACGTTTGGACATTGTATCCTTTTGCAATTTGCCGAATCGACGGATTTTCCAGTTCCATATAAATGGCAATTCTTTCACCGGCGCGACACGGCTCCGTGCGTGGCTGGAAATCGCCAAATTTTTCCCAAGTTGTGACTATTTGTACATTTTTGAGCTTGATTGGACAGAGACGACGCAGTTCCATGAGACCTTCATCGAATCGAAATGCCGCATTTACATATCGAATCGACTTGTTCGGCTGGCCCGGCTCGTCCATAAGTGCGGTGATTCCCAGCACCTGATTGCTCCAAAATTCGTTGATCGGCTCTTCTGTCTGCCGCATTGGACGAACCGCTTCACTTCGATTGCCCAGTGCTAATTCCAGTAGTCGCAGTCGCATCTCATTTGCAAAAGTTCGACCATCGACCGTTTGTTCGATTCGATTACGAAGCAGGTCAGTGGCGATTCGTGTCTGCGTTTCCCAGTCTGTTGCTGCGAGTGGCGAACCAGGCGCGTAATTTGTGGTGTGAATCGGAAGTCCGACTTGATTTTGATAGCTCGCCTGAATAATTCCGTGAGTTGCCCCCTGATTCACTGGATAGTTTGCCGTTTGATTTGCCGTCAAAGCTGTCCCCTGATTTGCCTGAATACTTGCTGATTGATTTGGGACAGATTGGTTCGGAACAGGTTGGTTTGGCGAACCCATGACCGGATAAATTGGAGCCTGATTTAGTAACAAAGAAGGAGATGAGGCGATATTAGAAGCAGCGAAAGCAAAGCTGGGTGTCTCCGTTTGCTCTGATGGCATCGGTGCGCGGAGTGGATTCGGCGCACTTCTGCGATTTTGCTGCGATAGTGCCGCCGGTGGAAGAGAAGCACGATTTCTCATTGTCAGCTGCATCGGCTCTTCGAGTTCTTCGTCGTTCCACAAATCATCGTCGGAAAATCTTTGGGATGTTGTTTGGCGAATTGAAGCAGAACGTGATTTTGAAGCGTTTTCTGATAAGTTTGCAGATGTGTTTGATTTCGATTGTGATTTCGATTCTAGTTTCGCATCAATCTTTTTGTTCGAGGTCTTTTCCCACGATTTGTTGTTGTCGGTCAGTAATTCTGTCTCATTTCCGGGAATAATGTTTTCAGAAGTCGTGGCATTATTTGAATTTGGCGAATAGTTCGGCAAAATTTTTGCCCGAAGTGTCCAAATGGTCTGCGATTCTAAGTCAGGAAATTCGGCCCAGTCGATTTCACTCTTTCGGAAATTGGTGATAAGACGTTTTAGAGTTTCTTCATCAACACCGCGATCTGATTCCGCTGAATTGATGATCATTTCCAAAAATTTCCTAAATCGTTCCGATTCGCCCCGTTTTGGTTTCAGTAATTCGGCCAGTGTCTCGAATTCTTCGGACTTACTGGAGTTCGCCGCCTGTCCAGCATTTGCTGCTATTTCGCCGGATTCATCTAATTGAACTGATTTATTAGATTTGTCAGTCGTTTTGGATTTGTTTGTCGAAGCTACTTCATTGTTGATTTCATTGGTATTTGTTTCGGATTCTGATTTTGTGGCTGCGACAACTGAATTGCTTGCCGTGAGAGAAGCATCTGGAATTGCAGAGGCAAATTTTTTAGAATTTTGTTTGGCACCTTGTTCGTCGATTTCCCTTTTATTTTCAGCTATTCTTTCTTCGTAAAACGGAGTGGGCGCAAAAAACGCCTTCGTCCGCGCAAACAATCCCGGAGTATTGTCATCGGGGGCCGTTTTCGTGTCGAATCCTGTGCGCCAAGTCGGGGCCGATTGACAACCAAGCAGGAGTGAGACTAAAATGAAGGAGTACAAGTATTTCATATTTGGGGAGAATATCAATTTTATAAAAATAAAACAAGATAAAAACTGCAAAGTTTGTCAATTTTTTGACCAAATTTATTTTTTCTCCATTTTTAATCATTTTTTTCATTAAACTTGTTCGACGACTCCCGAAAAAACTCACCATTTTCCTGTTAGAAAAATGGTGATCACTCCAGTTTATATCATCAATGTCACATTCTAAATACTTTAATGAAAAGGCGGAAACCATGTCCGCCGACGAACTCCAGTCAATTCAAAATACCAGATTGAAAGATGTAATTGCATCGTCTTGGAACCGAAATAACTTTTTCCGAAAAATATATGAAGAAGTGGGTCTGAAAAATCCATGCGAATTTGGTGGCATTTCTGATTTGATGCGTCTCCCATTTTCCAGCAAAGACGATTTCCGAAAGACATATCCACTTGGAATGTGCTGTATTTCCCATGATGAAATTCGAGAAATGCACATGTCGAGTGGCTCAACTGGAAGTCCAGTGGTGATGCCATATTCGGAAAACGATTTGGATCAGTGGGGCGAGTGCATGGCCCGATGTTTTATCATGTCGGGCGCAAAACAGGGAGACCCAGTACAAATCACTCCGACGTTCGGACTTTTCAATGGCGGATTTGGAATGTATCTCGGGGCAAGAAAAGCAGGACTTTTCGTCATTCCAGCAAGTTCAGGCAACACAGAGCGACAGATTCATTTGGCCCACGATTTCGGCACTCGTATTTTCGGCGGAGTCGTTTCTTATGCGACGCGAGTGGCCGACATGATGAAGACAATGAGCATTGATTTGCCGAAATTGGAAATCGGCATCTTTGGTGCTGAGTTCTTTTCCGATGGAATGAGATGCCAAATCGAAAATTTACTGGGAATCCGTGCCTTCAACATATATGGAATGACCGAGACAGGCGGTGTTGGAACTTTGGGAATGGACTGCCAAACACACACAGGAATTCATGTTTGGGAAGATCATTATATTCTCGAAATAATTGATCCGAAAACGGAAAAACATGTGCCAGATGGAGAAATGGGAGAACTGGTCATCACTTCACTAACACGCGAAGCACTTCCTGTCATTCGATTCCGCACCGGCGATTTGACACGCATCCAATCGAGAAGTCGATGCGATTGTGGACGCACTTCTGTTCGTATTGCACCGATTACTGGCCGAACGGATGACATGCTCATTATAAAGGGAGTCAATTTCTTCCCAATTCAGGTCGAAAATGCGCTGTTAGAAATTCCAGGTGTGCTTCCTCATTATCAAATTGTGATCGGAGAAGTCGAAGGAGTAAAAGACATCTGTATTCAAGTCGAAGCGGAATCTGGAGTGACCGGTCACTTCATTGCAAAACACTTGAAAGAACGACTTGGATTTTTGCCGAAAGGCGACGTTTTTCCCGAAGGAACTCTTCCGCGCTCCGAAGGAAAAGCAAAACGTGTTATTTTTCGTCAATAACTCCCCCTCATTGAAAATGGCCGAACTTTTTTTGAAGCAAAATAGATGACCAATTTTATTTTCAATGCGATTTGTACGAACAAAAATTCTTTATTTTTGTATATTATTACTATTGTAACATGCTGTGGATGTCATAAACCTGCTCCAAAAGAATACTTGTTAAGCGACAGAAGATTTATTGCATTATGTCAGACATTGTCCGCTCCTTAGGCGAAGCCTTCAGAATCCGGTGCGTTTCGAGCCGGTGCGTGAACACCGGGATTGAATCAACTTTTTTACGCCAAAATGCCAGCAAAAAGCAAATCAAACCATCTTGCCACACGGCGACTTTAATGGTAAAATAAGCGAATGGACTCGAAGCAAAACAAAAATCAACCGCACAAAAATCGACCGCGCCAGAATCAGCCGACAGAACATAAGTTGATGAAAGCAACTTCCGATGTTTTCATCGCCGCACTCCTCTCCGCTCCCAAAAACGAGCCGATATTATGCGGAATTATCAATGCCGTCGTTGCAAACTCTGGATGGCCGAAAGTGCGCACGGCGACCGTCCTAAATCCTTTCAGCATCAAAGAATTTGCTGATGACAAACGAATCGTTCTCGATGTCCGCGTCGAAGATGAATGCGGAAAAAAATATAACATTGAAGTCCAGACAACACCGCAAATAGCCTTTTCTGAACGAATTTTGTTCGGCTGGGCGGAGTCATATTCGATGCAAATTCACGCCGGTCACAAGTACACGAATTTGTTGCCTGTGTTTTGCATTGTAATTACGGAATTCAACATTT
>JBOFGF010000194.1:0-8046 GCA_051649005.1 Thermoguttaceae bacterium
CAAGATGTCGTTGATTTTGCAAATTTGCACAATATATCCATTGTCTCAATTCACGAAGAAGATGCTGATCGTGAAAAATCACCTTTTCCTGAATTTCCAAGCGACTGAAGTGAGTTCATACACTTTGACAAAAGTTTGACAAAAGTTTGGCAAACGTTTGACAACAGTTTGACAACAGTTTGACAAAAAATTCAAACTGTTATTGAAATAATCAGTTAATCTGGCTCTAACAAAATAGCATTTGCTCTTGCCAAAACAAAAACCACCAAACTTCTTTCACAATATCCCATCGGCCGACAAGTCTCAGATACTTGCTGGACATATACATAGATTCTAATGAACCCAATACTCACGGCACAAACGCCAAACGATAAAATCATGCTCGATGCGATGCCGATCGGGTGTCTGATTCGTGATTCCCAGATGAATATCATCGGCTGCAACAAAGAGCTGCTCAAAATGTTCGGTTTCTCCAACGTGCAAGAAGCCACAGCTCGAATCGAAGAAATGTCGCCTGAATTCCAGCCCGGCGGGAGAAAAAGTGTTGATCTCGGCAACGAACACAAGAAACGCGCCCAAGAAACGGGAATGGAGCGTTTTCGTTGGGTGCATCTCAATCGAAGCGGAGAGCCATTTCCTGCGGAGGTGACTATTGTTCACGTCATGGAAAAAAACAATTCGTTTCTTGTTGCGTATGTGCGCGATGTTAGTCAAGAAGAAGCTACAACACAAGCAATGGTGGAAGTAGAATCACGGATGATTGCTTATGAAGAAGCGGGCGACCGAATGCACCAGATGATTAACGCCATTCCTGTTGGTGTCATGATTTTCAACGACCAATTCCACATTGCCGATTGCAATGGAACACTATTGAAAATGTTCGGAATCAAGTCGAAAGAGGACTTTGAACACTATTTTGATGAGTTGTCGCCGCAATACCAACCGAATGGAGAATTGTCGAGGGAATTTGCGAGAAAAATTATTGCCCAAACATTTGAGACGGGGTTTGAACAGTTTGAGTGGATGCACCGAAAAAAAGATGGCACATTGCTCCCTTCGGAGGTGACACTAACTCGCATTCAAGCGGGCGACCAATACATGGTCGTCAGTTGTAACCGCGATTTGACGAATGAAAAAAAGTTGCAAGAACGAATCGAGCAGAAAATAGAGGAACTAAACCATGCGCGGGAAATTTCCGAAGCGGCAACGAAAGCGAAAAGCGAATTTTTAGCGAACATGTCGCACGAAATACGAACGCCAATGAACGCAATTCTCGGAATGACGTATTTGTGTTTGCAAACACAAATGACGGAAAAACAGCGAGATTATCTCGAAAAAGTTCAGACGGCGACGAAGAATCTGCTCGGCATCATTGACGACATTCTCGATTTCTCCAAAATCGAAGCTGGCCGAATCATGCTCGAAGAAATCCCCTTTTCGCTCTCGAAACTGTTGCAGGAAGTCGTTGACGTGGTGTCGATCAAGGCGAACGAAAAGGGAATCGATGTCCGCGTTCAGTCGGGAGGTCTGGTGTTCGACGACATGCTCGGCGATCCGCTGCGTTTGCGGCAAGTCCTACTCAACTTGACAAATAACGCCATCAAATTTACTGACGAAGGGGAAGTTGTTATTTCTGTAATCAACACAAATGCAGTCGAGACACTCTCGCCGCTGCTGCAAAATGATACGAATGATAAACCACCCGAAAATAACACCATCGAACTAATGTTTTCCGTGCGTGACACGGGAATTGGAATGACACCGGAGCAAATTGACAGGCTTTTTCAGTCTTTTTCGCAGGCGGACGCGTCAACGTCACGAAAATATGGCGGAACCGGTTTGGGACTTGTTATTTCAAAAAATCTCATCGAATTGATGGGGGGGGATATTCAAGTAAATAGTATTTCCGGGCAAGGAACCACCTTTTATTTCACGATTCGGCTCAAAAAACATGGCATCATTGAAGTGGATGTTGACGGAATTGACATATCTAAACTTAGTTTCCTTGTCGTTGACGACGACCCGACTGGTCGGGAAGTGACTAAGGAAATAATCCAACTATTCACTCCGCATGTTGTGACGGCAAACTCCGGCGCGGCGGCAATTGAAGCACTGAAGAAAGCGACGCAAAACGGCAAGCATTTCGATCTTGTGCTTCTCGACTGGAAAATGCCTCAGATGAGTGGTGTCGAAACACTACAAAAAATGCGTGAGTGCAAAGAATTGCAAGAAATTAACAATTTACCACACGTTTTAATGGTGTCCGCTTATGACCGGAGCGAATGTTTGCGACAATCGCAGGGACTCGGACTTGCAGGATTCATCGTCAAACCGGTGTCACGCGAGTCGTTCCAAGCAACCGTTGTTGCCGCGCTGAAATTAGACGAATCCGAATCGATGACGAAGGAGAAACCTCCTATAAAACCGACAATCGACCTGCGTGGTAAACGTGTTTTACTCGCTGAAGATAACAGAATCAACCAAATTGTCGCCACAGAAATGCTGCAAATGTATGGAATGGATGTCACTATTGTCGAAAATGGTGATGATGCGCTCGATTTTGTGCGGAATCAAAATTTCGACCTTGTTCTTATGGATATTCAGATGCCTGTTATGGATGGTCTCGAAGCGACCCGACGTATTCGTAAACTCGATAAACCTGGTGTGGAAAAGCTCCCGATTTTGGCAATGACTGCCAATGCGTTGGATCGTGATTATCAGCGGAGTCTCGATGTTGGAATGAACGACCACTTAACGAAACCGATCAGCGCGGATAAACTGCGAGAAGCACTCGAAACATGGATCAAAGATTAAAGATGATGTGTCCAATAATTTCAGTGTACGACGGTGATAATACAACTCCAGATGGATTTGAGTACCATTCCATTCACAAATTTTAACTCACGATTTTTCATTTTTCATTTTTCATTTTTCATTTTTCAAAATGTTTCAGATTGGTTCTCACACTTTTTCGAGTCGACTTTTTGTCGGCACAGGCAAATACGCATCTTATGAAATCATGCAGCAGGCACTTGATCTTTCGGGAGCCGAGTGTGTCACAGTCGCCGTTCGCCGCGAACGTCTCAGTGATGCGAAAGGTCGCCAAATTCTTGACTTCATAGACACCAAACGATATACGATATTGCCCAATACAGCTGGTTGTTTCAGTGCGGAGGAGGCGATTCGAGTTGCGCGTCTTGGTCGTGAAATACTTAGTCAAATGGGGAATCCTGGTGCCAACTGGGTCAAACTCGAATGTCTTGGAGACACGAAGACACTCCTTCCTGATCCGATTGAAACGCTTCGAGCCACCGAAACACTTGTCAACGAAGGTTTCGAGGTCCTTGTTTATACGACGGACGATCCTCTGGTGGCCCGACGTTTGAAAAATTGTGGAGCGACCGCCGTCATGCCGGCCGGAAGTCCGATTGGTTCAGGACAAGGTCTTTTGAATCCAAACGCGATTCGTATTTGTCTGGAGTATTTGAAAGCAGATGATCCGAACTATCCGGTCATAATTGATGCGGGAGTTGGGGCGGCGAGCGATGTTGCTGTTTCAATGGAACTTGGTGTCGATGGTGTTCTGCTAAATACGGCGATTGCCGGAGCGACGGACCCATTGAAAATGGCAGTCGCCATGAAATTGGCATGTGAATCAGGGCATCTGTCGTATCTTGCCGGTCGAATTCCTCGAAAGTTATATGCGTCTGCCAGCACTCCTCTGGATGGTACAATCGGAAAGTGATGAGCAATGAGCCTTTATTTGAGGATTATTTATTCTTCCAAAAGCGATTTAAGACGGTTATTTTTCTGTTCGATTGTGGCAGCGCGAATTTGTTGCTGTTGTTTAATAATGGCACGAAGCATGTCCAAAACTTCGTTGTAACTTTCCATCATGAGCATATTATCTCGAATCGTGGTCATTTGAACTAAAATGCGTTCGAGCTGTTCTGTGACAGAATCACGATGCACAATTTTTTCTCTTTGTGAGTCGGTTTGTCCCGATTCACAAAATTGTTTCAGTATTTCTAGTCTTTGATCGAGCGCAGGAAAATCTGATGCGACGAGTCGATTCATCGGCTGCAAAATTCCTGAATCGATTCGACTGGCCACTTCTTGTGAAAAGATTTGGTTGTTGACCATTTCTTGTCGAATCAAACCAAATGCTTCGATTTGTGATCTTATGTCATACACTTCTTTCCTAGAATCGCGCAAAATGCGAGAAAGAGCCAGCATGTCTGATGGCATTTTTTCAAATGAGATGGTTTCTGTTAATTGTTTGGTTTTTTGAACTTCATCGATCAAAACGTCAAATCTCATTCGGAGAGTCATTTCCCTGACAGCGAGGGTGTCTCGCAATTGATCTGGTGAAACGATTTCCAGTTTCCAGAGTGGCCCCTCTCCAGTTTGTCCGTCATTTTCGTTCAAGTTGAATCGATCCGTGGCAAAAAGTTGCAGCGACAAAACATCTCCTTGTTTCGCGTCCCAACTGGACAGTGAGTATTTCGTGTCTATTATTTGTTGTCCACTTCCACTTCCACTTCCACTTCCACTTCCACTTCCCAAAATATCTCGTTCCAGCGTTTCTTGACTGATCGGCGAATCGGAATGACTAAATTCCATGTTTGTTTTTTTACTTTCGGCATTTGATTCGGCATTTGCTTCTGATTTACTTTCGAGATTCGATTCGGCATTCACTTCTAATTTATTTTCGAGATTCGATTCTGTATTCGATTTTTGCGAATCAGACTGGGTTTCACACCTATTTAATTGCAGTTTCAGAAAGATGCGGTCTATTCCATGATCATCACTAATTTCAGCATGAATCGGAATTTGCACTGATGGAGTTACAACACTCCCAATTCCAACTAATTGTGCAGAAATTGTCGGAGCAGCATCCTTCGAAATGCTCCAATCGAATCGAATCGGAGTGCGATTTGATAGTCCATCCATGTCGGTGAGAAAAAAATCAACATGCGAGTCGCTTCGTATATTTGAGATCGGCAACTCAATTGTCGGCACATCGGAGTGGTGATCATTTGTTTGTGTCGCTTCCTGAAATTCTTGATTTTTCTCATTTTCATATAATACAATCGTCTCATTTCCTCCGATGAGAGCATAAATCGTTTTCATCGGTTTATTTGCTGTCGCTTTGAACGAAAGAGAACTGCCATCAGAAACGATCAAATGACTGTGAGGTGAAACGACTTGTTCAGTACGATTTTGATAAGTGGGAAATGTCTGTCGAATTGAAATGTTACAGAAATTTGGGAGAGGCACCACATCTACATACAAATCATCGAGCACAGAATCAGCACCTCGCACGCGCAGAGCCATTGATTCCACCAGTTCATGGAATGTGTATGAAAAAGTGCGCCAAGTTTTACCATCTCGTATTTCCGTTTCAAATTCATCGAGATTTATTGTGTGAAAACCAGATTGTGCAGAACCGAGACGCAGCCGAATTGACTCGGGAACAAGTGGCATCGACGCATCTGCACGAATCGTCAATGTCAAAGAGTCGCCGTGTCCCACTCGAATGCGTCCTTCTTGAAATCCATCGAGTTCGAGTCGAGATCGACGTGGATAATCGACATCAGCAAGTAAAATGTTTCGCTGAAACCAGAGATGCGATGTTTCTGGTGCCAGTGCAATAAGTCCACCCAAACAAAAGAGCGATACAAGTGCTAAAATTAAACGAGATGTCGCTCTTTTTTGACTAAAAAAACGTCGTATATCGACAGATTGCAATTTTTGTTCAGCAATTGCACTGGAATGGGCAAGTAGACGAATTGATTCCGCACTTTCGTTTTGTGTTGAAATAGTCGAAGAAGACTGCATTTTTGCCACATCAGAAGCCAATTCGACTGCTGTGATGAGGGATTCTTGTAATCCAGAGACAAATCGTTCGTAAATAAGAGCCAATTGGTCATCTCGAATGGGAACGAAAAGGCGACTGAGCAAAACTCGCCAGATGATCAATCCGATCATCAAAACGATCCCTGCAAAAATTCCAATTCGTCCCAATTGCGGCCACTCAAAAATCATATCCGCCACAAAATCGACGATCAAAATTCCCTCGACGAAAAAAAGAGAAGCAATTGCGCCGTCACATCCGATTCTGCATCGCAGATTCCATCGCAGTTTTTCGAGAGCGACATCAATTATCAATGAACGAAAATGAGACATGGCATGAAATGGAGACAGGATATTTACTACAAAATTTACTAATTATCAGTAAAAACTTTCAGGCGAAAGTCTTATTCGTCACTTTTTTGAGGCAAAACACGAAAAAGCGCAACATTTTCCGGCTTTCTGGCATTTGATTGATTGTCGCACGAAAAACGACATCGCTCCAACACCTTTTTACTAATCAGCGACTCGAAAAATTCGGGGGTGATACAATCGACAAACCCATAATTTCCAGGTGCTCGAAAACGAGAAATTTCTCCCCAGTCAACGAGAATGTCGGAAATACCATTTTGTATCAAAAACGAAGCCGGGGCATCCGAATTTGCAAATTGCTGAAAAAATTGCTCATTAAAACATGATTGATAAATAAGAGGCACGTCGTATAAAAACGCTTTTGCATCTCCGACAAGAAGTAGTTTTCCACTCGGCGGATTTTTGTGAAAAAAAATGGCCCCATCGGTCGAAACCAGTTCATCAGTGCGGAGCGATTGATACGAAGCGAAATACGCATTCAACTTTCCCGGGGCAGAAATGCCACAAAGAATGAGCGAATACAATATATTGCCGGCTAAAAACAGACCGAAAATCGTCGAAGTAATTTTGGATGTGAAAAGCTGTGCTCCGACTCCTACAAAGATGGCCAGAATCGGCAATAATGGAATCCAGAATCTGTCGATTCGATGCGTCAAAATCCACCATGTTCCCAAAAACCAGAGAATCCACATCGCCAACAAAAATAGAATTCGCCGTTGTTGCGGCGTTTTTGAAACGAGTGGGACCAAAAAACAAAGTGGTATTACAAGTGGAGCGTTCCATGGACTTGTGAGAGCGAACCTCGAAAAATCATGGCAAAATGCTTTCATTGTAAATTCATGCGGTGCATGTACTCGATTCCACCGGTGGCTCGCTGATTCAGTGAGCGATCCGGTCGTGTCACCAAAAATTGAATAGCAGAGTGGATAAACAGGATTTCCCGTCGCCATCGAATTTTTTACAAACCAGCCCCCGCATGTTATGAAAACAGCAATTAGAAAGAGAATTCCAAACTGTAATGCAAAAAAGAGCCGACGATTAAAAAAGAATTCGTGATTAAAAATCAGTCGATTGTAAAAAAATTTTCCAAATTTATTTTCGAGACGATTTGCGGGTTTCTGATCATCCCATGATTCAAGTGTTTTAGCATCCAGCATCGCTTTCCAAACAATAAAAACAAAAAGAGGAAAAGAGATAAAAAGAATCGCGGGATATTTGCATCCCACCGCACATCCTGCAAGTAGTCCCGAAAGCACGACACATCCCGGCGACAATCGTTTATGCAAAAAGAGTGTGTACAAAGCAAAAAACACATACATTCCGACAACAGAATCAATAAGACCAGATGTCGAAACATAAAATATCCATGGAATCGTCGCATAAATCAGAAAAGCCACGATTCCAACAGACTCGGAGAAGAACCTTTTGCCAAACGAATAAATTCCCAGTGCGGTCAAAAGTGTTGTCAGAGCGAGAAAAGTTTTTCCTGCCATCGCACCAAAAAATGAATCGTGCAACAAAATCATTCCCCAAGTTACAAAAAGCTCTGCGCCAAAAGGCATGTTTCCATAAACATTATTGGCCTGAAACGTAATTTGTCCTTCTTCGGCAAATGTTCGAGCAACGGGAAAATGATAGGAAAGGACATCATACTCTGTTGTCGGTGTCATTCCTGCTGCGAGAAACAAGCAGAATGAAATAGGAAGAGACAATCTAAAAGCGATTTTTTGCCAGCAAGTGGAAGTGGAAGTGGAAGCAGTCGGAGTGGAAGCAGTCGGAGTGGCAAACTCATTCGTGGAATGATTTGAAAAAAGACGATCT
>JBOFGF010000195.1:0-3613 GCA_051649005.1 Thermoguttaceae bacterium
GGTCTGAATCGCGCCAAACTCGAAGACATATCCATAAAAGAAAACGACCAGCCGTTTTCCGCCGGATGCGTCTCGCACCGTTTTTGCAAACGCCAAAACAGTGTCCGCCATTTGTTCTTGCTGAAATTCATTGAAATCCAAAACCGCCTGAAACTGCGGATTCACGGCGATGTCTCGCAGCACGCCGCTTTCGAGTGAACGTCGCAATTCCGAAGTTGGCACGGCGACATTTTCAAGAGAGACATTCTCGTCTTTCCACGCCGCTTTGAGTCCCGCGTCATTTTTGTATCGAGAAGCGAGCCATGCTTTCCATGCAGCCGCATCCGATTCTGCATATCCGTTCAGAGCAGGCCCCCATGAATCCTGATAAAACCACTCGCCGGTGTTCTGACCACACGGATGATATCCGGCCATGTTCGGCCCGAATGTTGCTTCGAGATGCCGGACGAGTGCTTCGAGTCGCTGGGCGGCTTCTTGGCGATATTTGGTGGACGAAACAGCGGCGACGCGGCGGGCTTCGTGCGGCGTTCCTTCCCAGCGAATCACGTCGCCCGGATGTGAATCGACCCACCACTGGGGCGGGTCCATCGGGACTCTTGGAAGGAGAAGTGCGTTCGGATCGGCGTTCAAAACACGTCGGCACGCAGAATCGACGGCGGACCAATCGACTGGTTTTCCGGGAGCCGGCCACGGGAGCGGAATCGAAAAAGAGATGAAACGCGCACCCGCCTTGTTCGCCATTTGGATTTGTCGTTCAAAAAAATCATCGGTTATTCCGAGTAATGTGAATGTCGTGCCGGGGCGATAAAAGGCCATGCACAAACCATTTGGCACGTCGCTTTTAATCCAGAGTGAAACACGATATTCCTTTTTGCGATCAAGAGCGAGATTTGGTTTGTGGAAAAAGTGAAAGTCGGGCCAATTGCCGGATTTCGGGGCAGTTCGCTGAACGACAAGACCAGAGGAACCATTTTGTCCCACTTTCGGCTCGACATGAATGGCTCCCGTCGTATTGGCTTCGCCATTCGGCCAAAATTGCCATTCAGCATCGAAATCGCTCATTCCGTTCTCGAAGTGACATGGACCAAACACATTTTTCGTCGCCGTGACAGCTCCCGACGAATCGGTCGTGACTTCTTCGACCAAAATATCGTCCAGCACGATGGTCGCCGGTTTTTGATCGAAACGAAAATGAACCGTCGCTCGTTCCAATTCCGTTTCGAGAGGCCGAAAAACGAATTGGATGATTTGAGGTTCTGTGCCGATGGCAATGGGCCGAGAACCCGGATTTCCGAAAAACATGCGTGTTCGGACGGGTTCGCCATCGACCAAAATGTGTGGCACATCGTCTTTCATGCCGACACGAACGGTTTCAACCGCGCAAATGTCACTACAGAAAAGCAGAACGACAAAGACAAGTCCAACAACGATGGACGACGCGATTGATCGACACATGGAGACACCTTTGGAGGAAAAAGCGGTTAATTATGAGAACTGATGATCTTCCCAGTGTACAACCAGATGGCTGTTGAGTAAAGAGGTGAAAATGAGTCGGAAAGCATAGAAGCCGGAAAGGAGGCGGTACTCCGCCGTATTGACGGTATTTATTTGCCGTATTGACAGTATTTGCCTTCGATGAAAATTTTATTTCGACCCAACTTCACAAAACTTGTTAGCGGACTGGCGCACTTCCAACAAAGAGGATTGCCAACTTGAAACAATCCTGATAAAATGCAACAAGGTCGAAGATGTCATTTCACATCAAAGTGATTCGAACCGTTCCACTTCAAACGAAGTATTTATTCTTTTTATTTGAAAATCATGTCCCAAGATACAATGCTGTCGATTTCCGGTCTTTCTATAAATACAATTATAGTTGATTCGATTGTTCAATCGGTGTTCAGTTGTCTCAAAATGTGTAATCGCTCTGTTCGCGTGACAGGTATTTCCAAAATTCCAATTCAATTGCAGAGTGCGCCGGTGACAGGAATGATCGGGGCGAATGGAAAATGCACCGGTTTTATCTCAGTGACAATGCCAACTCATGTTGCCAAAGAGACCGTTTCTGGTCTTACTATGGAAGAATGCAAAGAAATCAATGCCCAAGTGATTGACGGCATCGGTGAAATCACGAATATAATTGCAGGTGGTATTAAATCTCGTCTGTATGACACCTCGTGGTCAATCAACAGCATCACAGTTCCATCTGTAATTTTAGGAAACAACTACCACATTTCATACTCGAAAGGAATCGAGTATTATGGAATAACTTTTGAGTTGGACGATCCAAATACTATTTCAATTCATGATCGTGTTTTCGTTGTTGACACCGCGCTTATCATATCATCGTCTTGAATTATGGTCAAACGCCGTCGGCGGTGTGTTAGGCGAGCCGCCGGCGTAAGTCGGCGGTTGTTTGGCGGTGTGTTCGGCGAGCCGCCAACGTAAGTTGGCGGGTTTTGTTTCGGCGAGCCGTCGGCGTAAGTCGGCGGTGTGTTCGGCGAGCCGCCAACGTAAGTTGGCGGGTTTTGTTTCGGCGAGCCGCCGGCGTAAGTCGGCGGTTGTTAGGCGAGTGGAACGCATCGGGATTTTTGCAACGATATTGCCAATATTTCTACCATTCGGCTGAATATCGTATTTTATGCTGTTTTCTATTTGTCTTGTCGTCAATGGAATAACTTGGAGAAAAACATGTCAACACAATTTTTCTTTAAGATACTAACTGTCTGCTTGTTTTTTATGACAGATTATCTTCATAGCGACGAATCAATCAATATCAATCTCAAAAACAAATGGCCGCAGCATTTGAGTATTCTTAGTCATCCTCAAAAAAAGAATGAACTATTGCTTGTGATTTCGCCAACTTTGTATGATCCCAACAATGACACGGACGCATCGGTGCTATTGAACACGAGTTTTTGTAACACTCTTGTAGTGACCATCGATTTCACCCGGCACCAGAACGAAAATGATGGATCATCCGTAATCACTAATGCTTTTTCGAGTCCTATTGGTGCAGTAACAAACTTGATGCCCATTGGATTTTGGAAAAACAAGATTGTTCTTGCCAATGCTGAAATCGATGGTTTGACATGGAGAAGGAATACACCCGGTATTAACCCTATCGATCAGATTTTCATATCGTTTCTTTCGACCACAATTGACGATTTTCGAGAATCATCACTGGCGAGGTTTCTATCAAATACTGACACCCAGCATTTCATTTCAGCTCATGAAAAGCGTCCATACAGCACCTATGTTCCTCCCTCCGTATTCACCCTGTCTGGTATGTTCGATGGAAAAGTCGGTTATTGCGTCGGTTGTTCGGGACAACCAAACAACCCTTATAGTGAAACATATTTGTGGATTAGCACTTTTTCTGCGCCAGAATTTCAAGTCACGCGGTGGTCAAATAATAATACCAGACAAGGCAAGTTTACGCACATCGCGGCGGCATTTTTGGGCGACATTCCGCTGATTGCTTATCGTAACTCACGCGACAATTCGATTGGAGTGATCGATTATGACGAACAAAAGATGCTCGAAAATTCCACGTTACGAAAAGTCGAATTGCCTGAAAAATTTAGCGATAGTCAAGTCGAAAGTTTGCTTC
>JBOFGF010000196.1:0-6625 GCA_051649005.1 Thermoguttaceae bacterium
GCCTGCATTGTTTTTCGCTTCAATGTTAGAACCCGCTTTCACCAGCGCGGCAATCGCTTCGGCGGCGTTATTCTTTGCGGCAATATGTAACGGTGTCCTGCCAATATATTTGTTTCTCGCTTCAATGTTCGCACCCGCTTCCAGCAACGCGGCGATGGCATCGGCGACGTTATTCTTTGCGGCAATATGCAGCGGTGTTCTGCCTTTTTTGTTTTTCGCATTAACATCGGCACCTTGTTCGATAAAATAACGCACATCCTCGACCGTTCCATTTGCGACGGCTTCGAAAATATCTTGATAGGCAGACTTTTTTGCCGTCTCAGTGTGTTGCCCAAAGGAATCTTCGGACTCCTTGTTTCGCTCTAATTCCTCTTGTCGCTCGGTTATCACCGAGTGGTCCTCCTCGTCGCGGTTCATGAATGCGTCCCGAACACACGGGATGTCAGTGTCATGTGAATTGAACATACATAGCCTCCTAAAATAAATTAGTTTACAATAAATTAGTTTACAATAAATTAGTTTACAATAAATTAGTTTACAATAAATTAGTTTACAATAAATTTGCCACCGCAATCTTTGCAGCGTATTTTTTCCACGCCGCTGCTGAATCTCATTTTTCTGCCACATTCAGGACAGATGACGCGGCAATAGCCGTCCGCATCTTCGTCGGCATCCAGAATTGCAAGCTCGTCGTCATCATAACAGGCGAACTCGGCACGCGAACCCGGCACCGTCGGATTTTCAAAATCTTCATCGTGATAAAACGAACTCATCGAACCAAAACCAAACATGTCATCGCTCCTTGTCTAAAAAATGGTAAAAAATGGTAATATGCGACAGACCAAACGAATACGGCAGGATGGTTGCTCATACCAACATCATCATTCATCATTCGTCATTGTCAATACGTTTGGCCATTCGCCTTGATGAAATACTGTAACAGTTTTGCATCCCTTCGATTTCAACTCGCAGTTCTTCTCTAAATTCAGGCGGTTCCAGCACTTCGGCGTGCATTCCGAAACTCAAGAGCCAGCGTTTCAACTCCTCCGTCGCCGCCAGTTCAAACTCGGCCAAGACCGAACCGTCTTTCTGCACAGAAATACTTTGCGTCTCGTGCCAGTGATGCTCCTCGACATATCGAGCAACACGCTGATTAAATCGAACCTTGATTCGCTGGGTCGGCATGTCCTTCGGAGCAAAAACGGCAAAGCTCGATTTTCTGTACGAATTAGCATCAAAATCGTTCGGCATCTCGAACTTTGTGTCCGTTGCCAATGCCGAACTCATCCGGTCAATCTTCCAATGTCGAAGCCCATCGCTTTTGCACGAAAATCCAATGACATAAAGTGTCCCTTCGTGATAAACCAGCTCATACGGACGAATCGCATAGCTTTCTTCGGTGTTTGCCGTTAATGAGCGATAACCAATCAGCACTTCTCGCCGCTCTTCGCAGCCGAGAACCAGTGCATCGACGAGATCGCCTTTTTCTGAATAATCGCTCCAACCGATGGTCGTGTGCCGAAAAGTATCGAGCAGTCGATCCAAGTATCGAATTGCTTGGGCACCGATTCTGTTACGAATTTTCCGCAGAGCCGAATCGGCGGCTTCCCAGAGGAAGGTTTTTGTCAGTGGGGCGAGAAATCGGCGACCGAGATAAAGTGCGGCGGCTTCGTCATAAGAAAATCCGAGTGGCACGTTTTCTTTTTCGGCGATGAACCAATGTTTCAGGCCGTGTGGACCGATGGTTTCTTGAAGTGGAATACCGGCTTTTTGTAACAGTGCGAGATCACGGTTGACGGTGCGCGGCGTGACACCGAGATGTTCTGCTAATTCTTTGAGCGGAAGACTTTGCGGCGACTCAGCGAGGAGGCGCAATAATTTCCAGTGTCTGATGGTCGGTTTTTCGGAGTGATCCACGAAATGGTCCTTGAAAAAGTGGCGGAGATTTTTTTGTTGCTGATTTTCCATATCGCTTTTCTGTACATCGTCATCCATGCGTCATTTCACATGTGCCATAATTCTATCGGAGATCGGCGTCGATTGAAATGCTATGCCCTGACAGATGCTGTCAGGTCTGGCGAAAAAAGTAGAAAAAATTGCAAGAAAGGCTGCAATTTTCTGACAATCCGGCTCTTTGGAGCGATAGTTCAGAAACCCTCACTTGCGATTGTCGGTGCGAATTTTCAGCGTTTGCAATCAGAAACGTGTGTACTGAATGGACTCGCACGCCGGAATATCATAAAATGTGCGGCAAATACCTCGCCGTTTTCACTCGCGCCATTCTCGAAAATGACTACAAAACTCAAGATCAACGAAGAACTCCAAAACCTTCTCCCGCCGCTTTCCGATGAAGAACTCGCAGGTCCGCATTGCTTGTGAAATGCAACGAATCGGAAAAACTGTATGAAGCCGCAGCATCGGCTCCCCAAATCGAAAAAACGAAAACCACAGATTCGCCTTCGCCTGTAGAGAAATCCGAAACTGCAGCCGACAGCATTTGCCAGCAAGAAAACGATGATGCCGCTTTGCCTGCCGATGAATTCATTGCCCAAGAATCAGCACTGCAAACACAAGAACTGCCCAAATCTGCTTCAACAAAACCAACAACCCAGCCTGCCTCAAAGACGCAAAACGGTGGCAGTAAAAAATCTGCAAAACCTCAAAAAGTGCCTAAAAAGAAGCACCGTTCAAGCAGAGCGGATGTCAACAAGGCATTTGATTCTGCCCATGTTCTTCTTAATGAATATCTCCAAGCTGGGCGTTTGCCGGAGACACAACAGGAATTTGTCAAAGAGGTGAATTATCGTGCAACAACGAATGTCAGCGAAGACGTACTCTTTGCCAATGAGAAAATACGGGTTCGATTTAACGGACTCGTTGCCGATCTCAAAAAAAAACGATAAAAATTACTCGCATCGGCAAGAATGTCCTCCGAATGGCTGTTCCTGCCGATAAACATGTAAGTGGCGTTCAGTATTGTAATCGCACCGAACGACGCAGTGAAGCGACTTCGTATTATGATTACGACGACAACTATCCCAGTGCTGAAAAGTATTATGGACTGGAAAGCATTATCAAGCAAGTCGCCAATGGTGAGGAGCCGAATTGGCAGCGTCTCATCCATAAATCTGAAAAAGCGATGCAACGTGCCAAAAACGACTTTGACGACGAGCCGAATGACGACAAAATCCATGAACTTCTAAAAAATCAGTTTGATTCTCCCGAATCGAAAGCGGAAAACTCTCCCGAATAATTTCCGATAAAACTCTCTTTCCTTTTGAACGGAAGCCGTCTCTTGGCTCATTTTTCTTATCGTAGCCGGTTCTAAAACCGGAAACTGATCTTACGGAAGCCGACCATCGGGAGGCGATTGCGAGGAGCGAAGCAACTGTCCGCCCCGACACGGGGCTAAAATTCCGATAAAATCTTGAAGTGCCGTAAAAACAAGGATTCAAACGCTTCTTTTTTATCGGGAAATCACTCTTTATCGGCTCTTTACCGGAATTATAACCTGCAAAGTCATGTGATGGTGTAGGGAAGTTTTTCGGAAATCTTTCAGAATTTTGCCATTTAGCGCGCAAAAGTCGTTTCCCACGACATAGATATTATGAAGGGCAACATTTTGATAGGCCGTTTTTCTCGTGGTAATTAAACCGTTTAATTAGCGAAGTGTCAAGACGGCTCAATGTCTCGGTGCCGTTCGTCAAAAAAGTGCGAGATACACTTGGAATCAAGGCATCTCCCGCTTCGCATGTCGGTGCTGGTTCAGCGAAATCGCAACTAAACGGTTTAATTCAATCGACAGAAAAAGGAAAAGAATTAAACGATTTAATTAAAACAGAAACGATTTCTGAACAGATTGTCCATGTCGCTTTGCCGACACGCGACAAGCACGCATTTGCGGTGGCTTTGATGGAAAACGTGGAGCTTGACTACCTCAAAAAGTGCGTCCAATATTTGAGCGAATCAATGATGGGTGTGAGATGAATCAATGGTGCCACAATTTACAAAGGAAATTTTATGGCGAAGATAAAATATGTTTCAGGAATCATCAAAAAAGCGGATTTGTCAATCATTTGCAATGCTGATCCCATTTTGAAAGAGTACGCCAATGCGGGTTATCGAGTGACGCTCCGGCAGCTGCATTACCAGTTTGTGTCGCGTGGCTATTTGCCGAACACGGACAAAACGTATGACTGTGTTTGTACGGCAATGCAGCATGGTCGCATGGCAGGCCTGATCGACTGGGACATCATCGAAGACCGGACTCGCATTCTCCGATCTCGACCGCGATGGGACGACCCGAGTGATCTTTTGGACTGCTGTGCTGACCAATTTCACGTCGATTACTGGCAAGATCAGCCACGCCGAGTCGAGGTCTGGATCGAAAAGGATGCGTTGCTTGGCGATGATGCGTTTTGGCTGCTGCAAAACCAGTATAATCCACGTTGTCAACCGCAGTGGAGCGACAAGGAGATTCGCCACAAAATTGCACAAGTCCACGAACATCCGCCCGAACACCCTCGTGGCAGATTGCTTGAAAATACTTGTGTACAAACGGCCTCAAAATATCCCGGCATTGACATTTCTCGAATTGCCAATAAAATAGGAGTAACGAAAATGCCCACTGCAATTTCCAATGAACGCCCAGAATCGAGGTTTGAAGTGCAGATGATTCCTGCCTCTCAAATTGAGAAAAAGCCCATCAATTGGCTGCTCAAAGACATGATTGCTCTCGGTTCGATTACCGTTTTCGTTGGGCGGCCCGGTGTTGGCAAATCGTTTTTGACCTGCTTTCTTGCGTCACAAGTTACGTCATCGTTTCCATGCTATTTTCGGGACAGAATCATTCCACAAAGCAGTACGATTATGGTCAACACGGAAGCCCCGGAAACTGTTATTGTACAGCGACTTGAAAATCACGGAGCGACAACATCAAAGATATTTTTCCCGAAAGTCGTTGCCAATGATCTTACGAAAGAAGGCGAAGTTACAAAAACGGAAGTGCCTCTCACTCTGGAAATGATTGCTTACTTCCGTTCAATGTTTGAACAAACTCCGGATTGTAAAATGATTATTCTCGACCCTGTTTCTGCTTTGTACGGAGAAATCAAGGAACATTCCAATACGGAAATTAGGGCGGTTTTATCGCAACTCAAAGCACTTGCCGAGGAACATGAAATTGCAATTGTGCTGATTACGCACACCAATAAAAGCATTTCGACGGACTCTTCGAACCGCACTCACGGAAGTCGTGGGCTTGCTGCCGCTGCACGAAGTGTGTGGTTTGTTGTCGAAGATGACACTGGTTTGAAAACTGTTTGTTGTGACAAAAACAATCTATCGGAAAATAAGAATGGGTTCACATATCGCCTCGAAAACAGTGCGGTCATGATTATTGACGAGTCAGTGGAAACGACAGCAAGCACCGAACTGGCAAAGGAATCGCGGCGGCTTCATTCGACAGGCGACACCGAAAAAATAGGTCGCCCAACACTCGAATTGGACGAGGCGGTTGATTTCGTTCTGGAAATCATGAAAGAGGGAACTCGTTCGGTGTCGGACATCAAAGCCGAAGCCAGTGCCGCCGGGTTGTCATGGACGACAGTAAAACGGGCGAGATCGAAAGCTGGATATGAAGCGGTCCGCACCGAAACCGGCTGGGCGTGGCGACCGGCGTTCTGGATGACAGACACCGCCCAAACGCATCAACAATTTTGATGCGAGACAAGGAGGCACTCCATGCAATCGACCGACCAAGAGACCAGAAGTAGGGGAAGAGACCAAAACTCTTTTGGGAATTCTGGTCTCTAGTTTTTGCCCATTTGAGCCTATAAAATAGGGCACTTGAACGAAACGCAAGGTGAAGAGACCAAAATTATGTATTGAAAGGGACTTCTGGTCTCTTGGTCTCTTCCGGGCATTCTGGGCGGCAATTTCTCCGGCAGTTTTGACAAACATGCAGATTCCGCACATTTGCAAGAGCCGCCGACAACCATTTCGCCATAAACGCACCAGTTGCGCTTTTAACGCGAGGTTATGCCTTTGGCATGGAATTGCATGGCAGCCACGAAAACGCCACAGAATCGATCCGAGCGAACGTGGGGCGGCATTGTGAAAACAACCGGAGTACGAACCGCGCGACGAGTACAAAATTGGCGAGCTGCTGACGATCCAGCTTCCCGCACTCCATGTTTTTCAAAAAACTCGCCGATTTTGCCAAAACGAGCCAGAATCGGCTTTTTCGCCCTCCAAATGGGCATTTTTCAAGGTTTTCAGTCGTTTTGACACATCTACCAACTTTGTATATTTTATCTAATTTACACAATTGCTACAATGTGAATCGTTTTGGGTGTTTTCGGCATATTCCGGGACAGTAGGGCAAAATCCTGCTCATTGCGTCATCAAAAAGGACGTTCAGGCGAAACGAGCACCGACTCCCGAACCCTGCTCATCGATCAATTTTTTGGGCGAAAAACAGCGTCAAAGCCTTGTATGATTGAAGCGGGTGTGATTGTCAGGGAAAAAAAGGTTGTTAGGATAAAGGAAATGTGATTTTCATTCTTCCTTCCTAGGAAGGAAGAATGAAAAAAATCGCGGCATAAGAGATCGTTCATGCCTTGGG
>JBOFGF010000197.1:0-35788 GCA_051649005.1 Thermoguttaceae bacterium
ATGACGACAAATCCTCCGTGTCCTCTGCGCCTCTGTGAGAGAAAAATCTTATTTTAACCACGAAATTCACGAACATCGACGCGAAAATCGCACGAAATGTTTTTGTATTTGGGTATTTTATTTTCTGGCGAAAGCCTAACACTTATTCGATAACTTTTAGCACGACGTTATTGACATCGAGTTCTCCAGTGGCGGATGGAAGTCCAATTAGCAACACAGCTTCTCTGGCACCCGACGGAATATCTATTTCTTGCTGCACTCTTTTCCAGTCGAATGTACCACGAACGAGTCCAACTCTTTTTTCCATTATTTGATTACGTTTTGCGTCAAAAAGTTGTAAAATCGCTGTTGGTGTCTGCTGCATGTTAATTTGCGAAGCTACTAAATTGCCACGAATCGAGTATTCAAGTGTCACTTTTTTTACCACGCGGCCATCAATTGCAAATCCCTGCAAAATTTGCGCCGACTTACGAGCAAAACGAGGTGATTGTAATTGAGGAATTTTTGGCTCACTCGCACTTTGGAATCGAGCCACATTCTTTGGAAAATTTGGAGCAGGTGGCTCGACATCTTTAATAATAGTGACTTGGCGAGAATAGTGCCATCCGACGGGTGAACCGTCGTCATTAGTTGCCGCAAAATCTCCTCCTCGAATGACGGGATTTTCAGGATTTGGCAAAATTTGACGTTGTTCCTCCGCAAATCCTGTCATCGGCACAAAAAGCGTTTGCGGAAGTTTTTCCTTGACTAACTCACCATTTTCTTTTTTGCACAGATAAAAAGTCTGCTGATATCGCTCTCCGACTGGAATTATCATGCGTCCGCCTTCTTTTAGCTGATCAATCAGCGGCTGTGGCACAGATTCCGGCGAACACGTTACAATAATCCCATCAAACGGCGCGGCTTCGGGCCATCCCAAATAGCCATCTCCGACTCTTACATGCACATTATCCATTTTCAGCGTTTTGAGAAGCGATTCTGCTTTTTTCCCAAGTGGTTCGACGATTTCAATTGTATAAACTTCATCAACGAGCAAACTCAAAACGGCGGCCTGATAACCACTGCCAGTCCCAATTTCGAGCACTTTGTCCGTTGATTTTGGTGCCAATTTTTCCGTCATAAAAGTGACGATGTACGGCGGCGAAATCGTCTGTGCGTCTCCAATTGCAATTGCCTGATCTCGATATGCAATTTGTCGAAGCGACGATGGAAGAAATCGATGGCGGGGAATCCGTTTGACCGCATCCAAAACATGGTCGGAATTTAAATCGCCCTGTGGCACGAGTTCTTTTTCGACCATTCTTTCTGCATCTGGAACAATTGGAAACCGATCCAACCGCTCGATGCGACGCTTTTCGGCATCTGCCTGAAAAACCCCATTCGTCTCCGACAAAACATGCCGAACACCGAAAGACGCACTCCAAAACAGACTCACAAAGAAAAGGAAGCAACCAAAAATCGAACGAATTTGCATCGTGAAAAAAGCGCAAATAAAGAGTGTGATATTTGTGATATTTTAGTAAAATTATGATAAACAACTCCGAATTTATTGTACCAACATCACACCAGCAATACAAGACGAGTCGAAAAAATGAGGACAAAATTTGGACAACGTGTAAACCTACAATGAATTCTTATTTTATGTCGTCAGATTCGTCTTCATAATCTTCTTCAAGTGTTTGCAGCTTCAAAATGGCAGAGCGAGCGCGATTCAAAAAGACATCTTTGCTTTCTTTTTGTTCGAGCCACATCGGCGGCCCAAATATGACCCGGGAAAGCATCGGCACAGGAAACGTTTTTCCTCGCGGCAAAATTCCATTTAGATTGTTCAAATAGACGGGAATTAGTTCTAATTCCGGCAATTTTTTGCAGAGATAATAAAGCCCACTTTTGAACTCACCCAATTGACCGGTGTGCGAACGTCCCCCTTCTGGAAACATAATGAGTGAGTAAAAGTCCTGCATCTCGTTCATCATGACATTTATTGGCGTGTTTTTGAGACTTATATTTTCACGTTCGATGAGAACCGCATTAAATAATGTTCTGGCAATATAACGACGAATCGGGCCAGCATCCCAGTAGTCCTGTGCTGCGATCATACGAGTTTGTTCTCTGACTCGATATGGAAGAGCAGACCAAACCACAAGTGCGTCCAGATGACTCGTGTGGTTTGCAAAATAAATTCTCTGGCAAGTATCCGGCTGTGACTCGTGCCAAAGAACGGTCGCTCCACTCAAAAAACGACCAGTCAGAATAAGACTATTTTTGGCAATTGAATTAAAAAATTGTTTCATAAAAACAAGATGGGACGTTTGGACATTTGCCGGAAAATGCGGGGCACACCAACAACACATACTTTCCTATTATCGTTATATTATTTTACTGTTTCAAACGTGAAATTTCAATACAAATCCATATCAGAAACGCCATACATAATTCGATCTGATTTTTCAGCCCATTCGTGAAACAGCGAGACACATTCTTCGGCATCAACGATTTGGTAGTTTGTCAGAAGTGGATGATTTAGTGTTTCATGCGCGAGTTCATAACAACATGTGGCATCGAATCCACCGATTACAGAATCATTTCGATCAGCACCATAATACAATTTTGTAATTCCGGCGAAATACATCGCTGTTAGACACATCATGCACGGTTCGCAAGTGGCATACATTTCACAATCAGGAATCATGAAAGTTCCAAGTTTCTGAGTTGCCCGCCGAAGGGCGACGATTTCGGCGTGCGCAGTCGGATCATTTGTTGAAAGCACTTCATTACAAGCAATTGAAACAACTTGTCCATTTTTTACGACGACGGCACCAAAAGGTCCGCCGCATCCATTTTGCATTCCTTCTCGTGCTGCTTCAATTGCCAATTTCATAAAAGGATTCATTACAATTTATTATCAAGTTTTAATGATTGTTTATTCAAAAACGTGTGCCATTTTGAGTATTTTTCTCCCGATTGAAAGCATTTCGGTCTTTGTTCTGAGTTTTATTCGCAAATGTTTTGTCCAAATTTTATCAAAATACGGAAACACACCTCTGGAAACACACCTTCAAACACACCTCCTAAAAAAAAGTATAACAAAAATGTCAAATCCTACAACATCCATTCCACGAGGATTGCAAAGTGCAAGATGTCGAACCAACGGCGAATAATTTCGTATTAGCACCCGATTTTTGTTAAATTGCGCAATTTCGTTTCTCGGTTTTGTCCAATTTCGTTTCTCGATTTTGCGCAAATTCATTTTTCGAACACCGGATGTGTTCAAGAATGGCAGAAACGAATCCCCAAAAACATGCCAAAATTTTTTCAAAACTACAAATTTGTGATTTTCCTGTTTTTTCAAACGATTCGCTGGCAATTTTTTTTGTGCGTGATACAATGTGGTCTGTATTTGTACCATTTATTTCTCTTTCCCCCAGTTGTACAATGTTAAATTACATAAATGGCCGTTTTTTTCGTGTTCGTCATTCTGTAAATGTTGTTTATCTTTTGGCAATTCTGTTGTCGATTTCATTTCTTTCGACATCTCTTGTTGCTGCCGAATTTTTTCTTACCGCTGCTGAATTTTATGTCGCTCCGACTGGAAAAAGTGACAATGCAGGGACAAAAGATGCACCATTCGATTCGGTACAAACTGCCATTCAAAAAGTGCGGCAATTGCGTAAACAAGGAGAAATCACGGCGAAAAAGCCCGTGAATGTCCACATTGCAGCAGGAAATTACTATCTTCCCGAAGGAATTACGCTCGAAAAAGAAGATTCAGGAAGTGAAAATCAACTTGTCCGTTTTATTGGTGATGAAAATGGAAAAACGCTGCTGATCGGAGGTATTTCGATTCCTTCGGAGGCGTTTGTGCGAATTACCGACCAAGAAACGCTAAAACGTCTCGCTCCTAATGTCCGCAGCAAAGTGCTGGTCGCCGATTTGACGGCTCTTTCAATTCCACAATTCGCCGAGTGGGGAAATTCTTTCAGTGGAAGTCCGACCTCTCCCCCCGAACTCTTTTTCGATGATGAGCCAATGACGATTGCTCGCTGGCCAAATACCGGATGGGCTGGATTCAAAACACCACTCGATTCGGGAATGCCACACAATGAACAAACAGCAGAGCAAACGAAAAAAGCAACCGACAAAGCAAACGTGACATTCACACATCCCGATGTGGATGTCACAAAATTGCACGGCGGCAGTTTCGTCTATAACGAAGAAGGTTTGAAATTACCAGCTGATCGTATTTCAAATTGGAACGTCGAAAATGGCGTGTGGCTTTGTGGTTATTGGACGCATGATTGGTCGGAAAACACGATGAAAGTCGCCTCCATTGACCCCAAAAATCGTGTTCTGACATTTCAAGGAACACATGGATATGGCGTTTGTGGCGGAAATACATGGTCTGATTTTGCCGAACGACGTTATTTCGCCATGAATCTTCTCGAAGAACTAGATGCGCCGGGCGAGTGGTATTTGGATCGAAAAAACCACAAACTATATTTCCTTCCTCCAACTCCGATTGCAAGAGGAACGGTCGTTTTATCGACATTGACTTCGCCGATAGTCCAAATAAAGGATGCTGAGTATATCTTGTTAGAAAATTTGTCATTTGGTCCGACTTTTGGCCCAGGTGTAACTATTAGAGGTGGAAAACAAAATAAAATACTTGGATGTCTCATCAAAAACACGGGGGGACACGGCATTTCACTCGAAGGCGGTTTTGAACACGAAGTTCGCAGCTGCAATCTTTATAACATCGGGAGTGTTGGAGTGAACATTCACGGCGGAGACCGCAAAACGCTCCAGTCCGCCGGTCATTTGGCCAGCAACAATCACATTCATCATTTTGGACGTTTGCAGCGGACTTACGCAGGTGCTTTCAGTATTAACGGAGTTGGACAGATTGTCCGAAACAATCTGATTCATGATGCTCCTCATTTGGCTATTTCTTATGGAGGCAATGAAAATCTTATTGAGCGAAACGAAATTTATAATGTCGTTCAAGAAACGAGTGATGCTGGAACATTTTATACAGGGCGAGATTGGACGACGCAGGGAAATGTAATTCGTGAAAATTACGTTCATCATGTCGGCAGTTCTGACACACATGGCACGATGGGCGTTTATTTGGACGACTGTGACAGCGGAGACACAATTGAGCGAAACATTTTTTACCAAGCAAGCCGAGCAGTTTTTATTGGCGGCGGACGTGATAACATTGTTCGCGGTAATCTTTTTCTTGAATGTTTTCAGGGAATTCATCTCGATTCTCGTGGCATGTCATGGAAACAGTGGAACACGTCGGGGGACGGCTGGAATCTCGAAGAAAAAGCAGAAGCTGTGAATTACAAAAATCCTCCTTGGAGCGAAAAATATCCCAAATTGGCGACATTGTTACAAAATGAACCAAAGGCACCACTCGGATGTGTCTTTGAAGACAATATATTTATCGACTGTATTCAGTGGCTCGATTTCGACGGAAATGTGCTGAAACTCTTAGAACGTACTGATCTTGCTGACAATGTTATTTTGAAACAAAATCTCATCATTGAAAACACGGTCAAAAGTAAAGAAGACCGACTTGCCGCCAAAGAAAAAGAAGGCCAGTTGTTCGCACAGAATGTCGATTTGGACGTGCGCGATTTCGGAAAATGGAATTTTCAATTTTCTGAAAAATCTCCAATTTCCAAAATTTTGCCGAAAGGATTTCAGCCGATTCCATTCGACAAAATCGGACTATTTGTCGATGAATATCGCAAAAAAAAGTAATCGTTCGCGGGTTTTTGTTGTTCCCGAACACCGTCGGTGTTCGGAAATGCAATTTCATGGCAATTGAATTTTAGCGTAAAAAGTTGCTTCAATGTCGGTGCTCACGCACCGGCTCGATAAAAATAACAAAACTCAGGAACGGATACAACATTTTTTGCCAATGGATTTGTTACAAAACTGGTGGAATCGCCCCTGTGGTGGAAAAGAAGTATGCAAACAGGCAATTCCGCTGGTCATTTCGACCGGCTCACTCTCACTGATGACATTCACAGACCGCATGTTTCTAGTGTGGTCTGGTCCCGATGGCGCAGTTGCCATGTCTGCTTCGATGCAGGGAGGAATGCTCCTCTGGACATCCGTCGCCATTCCTTTGGCTGTGGCAATGTTCTGCACGACTTTTGTTGCCCAATATCAGGGGAGCGGCAATGCAAATCGCATCGGACCTGTTGTTTGGCAAGGAATCTGGATCGGACTGGCAGCAATGCCGCTTCTACTCCTGATTGCTCCGCTCTTGAATCAGCTTTTCGTCCTATTCGGGCACTCCGAAGAACTTCTCCGCATGGAACAGCACTATTTTTGGCTGCTTTTGTGGGGGAGCGGTGGAACAATTGCGAGTGAAGCGGCGGCGGCGTTTTTTCGTGGCCGCGCCAAAATGTCGGTCGAAATGAATGTCAATCTGGTGTGCGTTTTTTTGAATGTCATTCTCGACTATTGTTGGATTTTTGGAAAATTCGGCTTTCCAGAATGGGGCCTTTCCGGGGCCGCTTTGGCGACAGTTTGCTCGCAGTGGTTCCGACTCGTTTTTTATCTCTTTCTCATATTTTGGTCCGATGCCTCAGAAAAACGTTTTGGCGTTTTGGCTGGCATGAAACTTGATTGGTCGCTGCTGGGGCGACTCCTCTATTTCGGCGTTCCCAGTAGTTCATATTCGTTGATGGACACGATGACATTCACCCTCTTTTTAATGATCGTCGGCGGTCTCGGTGATCAGGAAATGAATGCTTCGACACTCGCTTTCACGATGAATATGTTCTCATTTTTGCCACTTGTCGGAATCGGAATAGTGGTTACTTCCATGGTTGGAAACCAGCTGGGAGACGAACGCCCCGACTTGGCGCGGCGAGCAACTAACACCGCATTTGTGCTGGGAAGCATTTATACTGGATTGTTCGGATTATTATATCTGGTCATTCCAAATTTGATGCTCGCTGGATTTGCCGCATTCGCCGATCCCGAAGAATTTGCGTCGATGGCGGATTTGACCATCATTCTCCTGCGATTTATCGCTTTGTATCTCTTCTTCGATAATTGTTCGATTATTCTTTCTTCGGCACTGCGCGGCGCGGGAGACACCATTTATGTGATGCGAATCGTCTTTTTTTTGGCACCACTCCTTCCGACTTTGTGTGTGGTTGGTATTTACTTTTTCGGATTCGGCCTTTTGTGGTGTTGGAGCATTTTGACGGCGTATGTTTTCGCTTATAGTGTTTTTTTCACCCATCGATATTTGGGAAACATCTGGGAAAAAATGCGTGTCATCGAGCGAGAATTGCAGAAACCGCATGAAACAAAACCACGCGAAACGAAACCACACGACGAATGATATGCGAAAGGCTTCGCCCGAAAGAGAAAGAAAAATAACGAAAAATGGAGGCATAAACATTCGAGCGAAAACATATTTCGTTTCTCATTCACGCAAATCGAGACATGCCATGTAAATTTGGTCGCGGAGCAAGAGGAGACCATTCACCAGTGCCATTGGAGCCCAAGAACCGTGATCTTCGAGGACTTCGTATTCAAAGAGTGGGCGAAATCCGGCAGTGGTCGCTTCACAAGCGGACAATTTTCCATTGTCGTCGAGAATCAGGAACATGCCATCGGCAAGAAGATATGGACCTCCGCCGAAACGTCCTTTCGATCCACTGTGCCAAACGACGTTTCCATCAAGATCGATGCAGACAAATTCCTTGTCTCGCTGTCTCACACCAAAAAGATGATTGTCGAATAGAATCGGCGTCTGTTGTTCGGATCCAAAAATAGCATCTTTCAATCGAAAAAGCGTTTTGGCTGTGTATTTTTCAGAATGATTCGTTCCCGATGGATTTGCACTTTGCACATCAGTATTTGGGACAATTTGGAGCATGACCGCTCCACTCAAATAACCGCCGCAACAGAAAATACGATTTCCAGGAACGACCACCGGAGAAGGACAAGTTGCAATTTCGATTTTCCATTCTGTCGTTGACCAGAGAATTTGGCCATTTTGTGCATCGACACCGACCACGCCTCCTTTCCCACAGTAAATGTATGTCGCATGTCCGTCCAATTCCATTGGAACAATTGATACATGTGTCATCGTCCAGTCGAATGGATTCGGCGTGCGCCACAATTCTTCTCCTGTTTCGCAGTTCAGAGCGACGAGCAGGGCATCATTGCCAGCAGGTGCGATAATTGCTGCTTCAATTTCTGGTGAATTTGAATCTTTGGGATTTTTGAAAGGCACGATGATCGGACACTGTCCCGCATACCACTCTGGTTCAGTCGCACCATATTGATGGCGCAAATCAATGAGCCATTTTTCTTCTCCGGTAATTGCATCGACGCAGAGGACATGGCATTTTGGGCCAAGTGACACGCAGTATTTGTCGGTCACTGCGGGAATGGTTCGTGACATACCATGATTTTTCTTGATTCTGACTGGATACGAGAGTCGCCAAATTTCAGTGCCGTCATCGAGAGAGAGGCATCTGAGTGCATCTCGAAAATTTTCCATGTCATAATCGAGAATATAGACGCGTCCATTTCGGACGGCTGCTCCGGCAAAACCTTCTCCGAGTGAGATTCCCCATTTTTTCGGGGGACCATCTTTGCCGAAATCACGTCGCAGTTTGATCGGGTCATGGAAAGTGGCATCAAAAGCATCCCCACGAAACTGAGACCAACTTCCAGAAATCAGTGATGCCTTTCCCTGTCCTGACTCGAATTTCCCATGAACCGGCGAGTAACTCGTTTCGAGTTGGACCGTTTGTTTTACAGGTGTTCGAATTGTCGTGGCAAAACTTTCCACTCGTTCTAAATTGTTTTCGGCTGGATTCCTCATAAAATTTAGGAGCGAGACCAGACCGCCGCCGAGTCTGCCCCCGGAAACCAGCAGGAGAAGAACGAGAAAAAAAGCCGCCATTTTGACAATAAAAACCGGTTTGAACATTTCAGCATTTTACGAATAAATTGCATCAATGTCAATGCGCAATCAAAAATTTATGAAGATTTTTGTCGAAAACTGACTTGCTTCAGTATTTTGCTTTCGTGGCGAGCTTTCGTTCGTTTTTCTGTTTCTTCTCGCACCCATTGATCATGTGAATCGTCATATCAATCATTTTTTACTTTTTCAATTTGCCACTTGCCGCTGTGCAAAATGTTTGGTAAAATAAACGCTCTTAAAACATGTATGAAAACGGCAGAAAATTTGATGTTTAGCCAGCTTTCGCAGAAAGCTGTTGTTTCGCAAAAACAAACGATTTTTACAAAATTACCACAATCAAAAGCGATATTTTGTCACCGTTTTCCGTATATTTTATCTCATTTCCAAGAAACACAATTTTTCTACAAACACGATTTTCACGAACGCGATTTTCATAAACGCGATCTTTTTCACAAATCAATTTTTTATAAACAATGAAACGCCGGATTCTTGCGACAAGTGGGCTTCCTTATGCGAACGGACACATTCACATCGGGCACTTAGTCGAGTATTTGCAGACCGACATTTGGGTGCGATTCCAAAAAATGTGCGGCAATGAAGCTTTGTATATTTGTGGCGATGACACACATGGAACGACAATCATGCTCCGCGCGAGATCAGAAGGACGCACGGAAGAAGAGGTCATTCAGTCGATGCACACAGCTCACCTGAACGATTTCACAGGTTTCGGAATTCACTTCGATTATTATGGCAGCACAAACGCCCCCGAAAATCGGCAAATATGCCACGAAATTTGGAATGAGATCAAAAAGGCGGGAATGCTCCAAGAAAAAGAAATCGAACAGCTTTTCGACACGACGGCAAACACGTTTTTGGCGGACAGATTCGTCAAAGGAACCTGTCCAGTCTGCTGCAAAAGGGATCAATATGGAGATAACTGCGAATGTGGTGCTCATTATTCGCCGACCGAACTTGCCGATCCGATCAGCACGATTTCAGGGACTGTTCCAGAACTGCGAAAAGCAAAACACCTTTTTGTAGATATTGAAGCCAGGCACGATTTTCTCGATTCATGGGTTCGATCTGGTTCATTACAAAGTGAAATCGAAAATTTTCTTCTTGGACAATTTTTGCACAAACCTCTTTTGGCGTGGGACATTTCGAGACCATCTCCATATTTTGGTTTTGAAATTCCTGATTTTCCCGGAAATTATTGGTATGTTTGGTTCGATGCACCAGTCGGATATATTGCCGCGACAATGCAGTGGGCGAAGCAAAATGGAGAAAATTTTGATAAATGGTGGAAAAATCCTGAAACAGAAATTCATCATTTCATCGGAAAAGACATCACATATTTTCACACCCTTTTTTGGCCGACTATGCTCCAAATCGCCAGTTTTACACTGCCGAAAAAAATTCACGTTCACGGATTTTTGACCGTCGATGGGGAAAAAATGTCGAAAAGTCGAGGTACATTCATTCTTGCTTCGACTTATTTGAAACATCTCGATCCATCCTATTTGCGCTATTTTTATGCGTCGAAGCTGTCGAATCGAGTCGATGATATTGACCTGAATTTCGACGAAATGGAGACGAAGATCAATGCAGATTTAATCGGAAATGTTGTCAATTTAGTGAGCCGGACTGCCAAGTTTGCACATCAGACGGGACTTTCCGCACAATATCCAGACGACGGCGGTCTTTTCGCACAGGCTGCCTCCGCCAGTAACGAAATTGCAGAGGCATATCAATCGTGTGAACTTGGAAAAGCAATGAAACTCATCATGGAATGTGGTCACCGAGCCAACAAATTCATAGAAGATGCCGCTCCCTGGACGCTCAAAAACGATCCGAACCGGCAAGATGAATTGCGTGATATTTGCACAATTGGACTCAATTTGTTTCGGCAAATTGTCGTTTATCTCGCGCCAGTACTTCCAGAGTTACGAAAACAAACGGAAAAATTATTGGGCGACCAACTCGCTCACTGGGAATCCGCGCAGAATCCGCTTCTCGGTTCAAAAGTTAATGAATACCAACATTTTATGCAGCGGGTTTCCAAATCCGCGATTGCTCAAATTATCGAAGAAAGTAAGCAAGTTAATTCTTCCAATATTGCCACAAACAAGCAAGTTGCCATGACATCCGAAGACACGAACGAATCTATTCTCGCTGAACCACTTTTGACCGAAAAAATCTCGATTGACGATTTCACGAAAGTCGATTTGCGAATTGCTCGCATTGTAGAAGCCTCCGAAGTTCCTGATGCACGAAAATTATTGCAACTAAAACTCTCGCTCGGCGGCGATGAATATCGACAAGTTTTCGCCGGAATTAAAGTGGCATATAAACCCGAAGAACTAATTGGTCGGCTCGTCGTTTGTGTTGCCAACTTGCAGCCACGCCAAATGAAATTCGGTTTGAGTGAAGGCATGGTCGTCGCCGCCGGACCAGGTGGAAGTGATATTTTTCTCCTCTCGCCAGATGATGGGGCCAAACCCGGAATGCGACTTCACTGAATTGGACATTTCATTAGCGAACGCGAACCAGCACAAAATCGACTCGCGGATTTCGGAGATATGTTTTGACCACATATATTATTGATACAATAATGTTTTGTGTACATCTATTTATTCACCGATTGCCAAATTTTGAACACAAAACGCCGTAAATTGCAGTGTCTGCGTTTTTGAAAAACGAATTATTGGATGTGCCATTTTGTATTTCGCCCACATTCGGGGGCAAAATGTACAACATCAAAACGTGACATATTGAACTTGTTCGACAACTTAAAATTGTTCGACAAATCCCGAAAAAACTCGTTATTTTGCCCAAAAATTTGATTTTTGATAAAACGAGGGGGGATTTAATGCAGTCCGATAACAAGTTTTCTATTTTGTTGAAATTGACAAAATAGGAGCCGGAAAGGAGCGACCAAAGGGAGCGTATTGACGGTTTTTGTTATCTAACCGTTTTCGCAAAACTAAACTTGTTAGTGGACTGGGATTTAATGGAACTTGACAAGTTTCCAAACAAGTCTATTTTGGATATTTTTCTTTCGGTCAGAAACAGCCCCAGCTTTTTGTCAATCACAGTTCATCCCAGACTCGTTGAAATACGACTCGATATTCATTTTTTTGGTGGGGCGACTATTTCCGTTTCTGGCGGCGTAAAAGCAGGCAATTCACGGAAGAAAATACGTCCATTTTGCAGAAGAACATCGCGTCCATATCCAGTCTGCAGCGAACAGTCTTCTCCAAGAATTACAAGATGATCGAGAGTCGGCAGTGTCGAAAGAAGTGATGAAAAAAGAGTGGAATTAGAAGTATCGTCAGAATGAGAAATGTTTGCCACTTCTTGTTCAGTAAGTGGATGTTTTCTAAAATGCCAAATCGAGCTTGAAAGATTTGATGCACCTGGTTCAGTGTTCCAATTAACGATTGAATTGTCAATAAGATTTGGGGATTCAGATGATCTTTGAACCGTCGAAATGGGTGTCCAAGAATAATTATCGGCACTTGAAGAGATCGATAAATTTGTTGGTTTCCATTCTTGCCACGCAGAGCGCGCCAAATTGACTGGCAAAGACGTGTCACTGGCCTCTCTGAGAACATCATCTCGTATGTGATCGAAAGCAATCATATTTCTATTGACCGCTTTTAGCGTTCCTCGTGCAATATATTCTTTTGCGCGATTGTTTACAAATTGGATGAGATGAAATGAAACAAACGCGATGAGTACACCCAAAAAAGCAGCAGCCGAAAGATCAAACAAAATGCGACGAAAAGAATGAGATTTTTTGGGAATTTGCGATGTTTTTCGATGATGTTCTTGTCGAAAATCTGAACGTCGCAAAAGTCGCTTGTCCCGAGTATTATCCGTAAGTTTGGCCGAAAGTTTATCTGAAAGCGGAGATGGCCCCGAGTTCCCGACAGAACATGTATTCGGAGATGAAAATGGGAGAAAGGTATTCTCGTCAGCTTGCTCCCAAATATGCTGGCAAGTTCGTTTGGCCAACTGGACGGGAGGTTCGACAGAATCCTCCAGTTTGGTAAGAGGAAAGATTTCGACTCTGAGATGTCCAAGCTCTGCTCGAAGTGCGGGATGTCGCACTATTTCACGCTCCAAACGAGCCATTTCGACATCGTCTAATGCGTTCAGCAAATATCCAAGTAATTGTTCCCGATCCATATTCACAATTTACATTGTCGTTCAAAAACATGTTTTGATTCTGTAATGAAGAAAATCATCACTCCTGTCAAAAGTATACATGCCTGTTCATCAATAGACAAGATCAATCTTGAAAATAGACTCACCGGCGCAGTAAAATTTTGCTGCACTATTTTCACTGTTCAATTTTTTGACGAGGTTTTATTATGTGCTTTTATGTGCGTCTAATTTTCGTTTGCATCATATTTTTCAAAAATTTTATTCACCGACCTGAGTCGTGAATGGCGCAGAACTGATGACAAGTCCCTGTTTGTCGATTGCCGTCATTTGAACGGAGCCGGGTGTTGTCGCTGTCTTGATCGAATTGGCACGAGTTTCTATATTTTGAAAAGCCGTCTCACCAGTATATGCAGATGAACCGACAAATAAGTCGTATCCACGATTTCTTGCATCGACAATGTCGGCATTCGATGCGGTGGTCGGGAGAGGGTTCGCAGAAATCGGGGGAGGAACAGTGGAAATATGAGGCACGGACACAGGAGGCGATGCCAAAGGAGTCGCATTTCCACTTGCAGATGGCATCGGCGCACCAATTGGACTGGCCAGTGAAGGAGCAGGAGCGACGCCCGGCACTGACATTCCGACCGGCAAATTCGTTGATGTCGAAAATTGCTGTCCGAGAATGACCGTTTGTGGAGACGATGTGAGCGTACACGGCGGAGGCACAGTTTGCCGAGCCGTTTCAAATGGATTCACCAGTTGTTTCGATTGTGTACTTTGGCATCCAATTTGAACGCCAAAGTTCAAACAAGCGAAAAAAAGTATGGCGAGGAACGTCCACGAGAATTTCATAGCACAAAAAAGTGAGGAACAAATAAATGAGAACAGGGAGGAGTGCATCGTTTTAATCGAGCAAAATTGCAAGTGGCGAAAAACAAACCGACTAACAATACACAATTGCGCGGCAAACGTCCATATCATTTGGTTGTTTTTTAGTCGATTATAAAAATTCGACGAAAATAACCAAGTCATCGAATAACCCAGTCAGGCATTTTCACGGGCTTTCTTCCAGTCTATTATACATCATAAATTACACAGCTTTCTCAAGTAAATCTGATTTTTTGCGAAAAAAGTGTATTTTTCCGTAAAAAACAGAGATGATCATTCTATTTCGACAAATTTAGACCACTGTCGTCCATGAAAATTAGAAAAATTGTTTGTGGGGGATTGTTTTTACTCGGCAAAATGGTGTATAATGCAGTATCGTTTTGATTGCATTCTCCTCGGCTTTTTCGTCTTTTTTGTCACTTTTAGTTGCTATTTGCATTTGAGTATTTGATGCGTTCTGATTCTTCACTTTGGAAAATGAGTGTCTGTCATGCAGCACTGAGCAATGTCGGTTTACGCCGGGCGAACAATCAAGATTCGTTTGCCGTATACATGGCAACGAGTGTCGAACAGTGGCTGCATCGCGGCCATCTCTTCATTGTCGCAGATGGCATGGGAGCGCACATGGCAGGCGAAGTGGCAAGTAAACTCGCAGTCGAAACGATCTCACGGAGCTATCTCAAACAACATACAGAGTCTCCGCAAAAAGCTCTCGAACAGGCGATTCTGGAAGCACACCGAGTTCTTCGAGAAAAAAGTCGCCACGAAGACGCATATCGAGACATGGGGACGACCTGCGATGCCTGTGTGATGTTGCCGCAGGGACTTCTGATCGGTCATGTCGGTGATTCCAGGGTTTATCGACAGAGAAATGGATTCGTGGAACAACTGACATTCGACCATAGTCTCGTTTGGGAAGTGTGCAAAGCGACGAATTTGCCTCTCGATAATCCGCCCTCACACATCCCAAAGAATCAGATCACACGATCACTCGGCCCGACCAATGAATTAAAGGTTGATATTGAAGGTCCTTTCCCAATAATGGTCGGTGATACCTTTTTGGTGTGCAGTGATGGCCTCAGTGGACAACTATCTGACCAAGAAATTGGACAAATTATGGCTCTCTTCTCACCAGAAGAAGCGGCTGAGACGCTCGTAAATTTGGCGAATTTGCGAGGAGGCCCCGACAACATCACACTCGTTATTGTGAAGGCGACCGAAAATCACGCTCATTCTCAAAAAGTGGACGAAGCTCTGCAAACTTTCACATCGAACATTATCGCGCTCGGAGTGGCGATTCTGATGGGGGCGGCCACTATTTTTTCCTCATTTTATAATTATTTTTTTGCCTTGATTGCTGGTATTTGCGCCGTGTGTCTCACCATTTTCTTTTTCATCACACCTCGTAAATCTTTCTTCTCACCATCTCCTTTCAATCCTTCGCCGCCGCTCGGAGCAGGCCCATATACACGCAAATCCTCAGAGTCGAGCCACGATTTTGCACAGGAACTCCTCAAAATTTTCGGGGAAATAAAACAGGCGGCCCAGAAAGATGTGCTGTCATCACCAGAATTATCGAGACTAGAACGTGATTCACTTGTCGCCCAAAAACAAAGCGATTGGTCGTCTGTGATTCGAAATCGTTGCACCGCCATAAATTTACTGATGCGAGAAATTAAGCAACGTCACAAAAAAAGAAAATAGTTTGCTTTCACGAACAGAAATTCCCCTTCTTTTTAAGGAGTTGTGTCCAAAATGGCGGGGTGGTTCTTAGGACGAACGCATCAAAACATGAATTCATTGTTAATTTGGTCGAAATAAGCGTTTCAGGCAAACATAGCAGCCGGAAGGGAGCGCAGCGCACTGACGGTTTGTAACATTTTTATTGCAAATAAACTTTCCATTCGTCTCAATTGTCCCAAAATACCACCGTCAATACGGTGCTTCGCACCTCCTTTCCGGCTTCTATTTCACCTGTTTTGTCAACATGCCTTCCCAAATTAACAAAATTTTGATGCGTTCGCCCTGGGTCAGTGAGCAGCCCCCGATTGATAAAATGCGATATTTCATGTAAAATGATATTGCACTGGCGTCGCTCGGGCGTCGCCCCGGTCGGTTTGCCGGTTCAGTAAACACCTTTCTCACTTATTTTGGAGAATAATAAATTATGGGAATCAAAGTTGGAATCAATGGTTTTGGTCGAATTGGTCGTCTCGTCTTCCGTCGCATGATGGAAACCCCAGAAAAGTTCGATGTGGTCGCAGTCAATGATCTCACCGACACAAAAACACTTGCCACGCTGCTGAAATATGACAGCACGCACCGCCGTTTCAAAGGCGAAGTCAGCTGCGATGATCAAAATATCATCGTTAATGGCAACAAAATCCGCATTTACGCTGAAAAAGAGCCGAACAAAATTCCGTGGGGCGAAGCTGGTGCCAGTATTGTTCTCGAAAGCACTGGACGTTTCACAACACGCAAAACCGCCGACAAAGCAGGATTCGACTCGCATCTCGAAGGCGGCGCAAAAAAAGTTGTCATCAGTGCTCCCGCAAAAGGAGCTGACTTGACTGTCGTTTGTGGTGTCAACGACGATAAATTGACCGCCGAACATCACTGCATCTCAAATGCCAGTTGCACGACCAATTGCCTCGCACCTGTCGCAAAAATCCTTTTCGAAAAATTCGGAATCGTTTCCGGTTTTATGACGACCGTTCACTCGTACACGAACGACCAAGTTGTCCTCGATATTCCGTACAAAAATATTTATCGAGGTCGTGCTGCCGCGCTCAATATCATTCCAACCACAACTGGAGCCGCCGAAGCTGTCGGCGAAGTGATTCCTGAAATCAAGGGAAAATTGACCGGATATGCACTCCGCGTTCCAACTCCGACAGGAAGCTGCGTCGATCTCGTCGTTCAAACCACAAAACCAGTCACTGCCGATGCAGTCAATGCAGCTGTCAAAGAAGTTGCTGAATCCTCCATGAAAGGTGTCCTCGCTTATTGTGAAGACCCGATTGTCCTTTGTGACATCATCGGAGATTCGCACAGCTCCATCTTTGTTCCTGAATGGACTCGCGTCATCGGCGACAATATGGTCAAAATCCTTTCATGGTACGACAATGAGTGGGGTTATAGCTGCCGAAGTGTCGATCTCATCGAAAAACTCTCGAAGTTCTAATTTGAAACACCCGCCAATTTACATTGGCGGCTCGCTTAATTAAAATGTCGAAACACCCGCCAATTCATTTTGGCGGTTCGTTTAATTAAATGTCGAGACACCCGCCAATTCACTTTGGCGGTTCGCTTAAATGGATATTTTTTAACGAAACTCCCATGACTCGAAACTTTTTTGTTGTTGTAACATTTTCGATTCTTTTTTTTGCACTGATTAACACTCCACTTTTCGCAGGTGGACTGACAATCGAATTGGGAGGCGATGCTGATGGTGTAAGTTTTGTCGGAGCGATCTATCGATGGGACCAAGATGGTTTGCCCCGAAAAGCTGATGGTTCTCCGCGAGTTGCAGATGAACGTGCAGAGGCCCCAAATATCGAAGAACCCTGGGTCGATTATCGCGCCGTCAATAAAGGAATTTCTAATGGCAAAGGAAAGTGGGTCATCGAGTCGATGCCGCCCGGAATATATGACATCATCATTATCAAACGTGGCTCAAAAGAGCGTTTTGAAGGATGGAGATATGCGCCAGTTCTCGATTTCGAAGAATTTTTTCCGCCGGATGCCAAAGTTCTTTGCGACAAAGATGTGAACGGCAAAATGGAAACCGTCCCTGATCTGGAAAGTGTTGATTATGTCGAGCGGTCAATTCGCCAATCGAAACACTATGAAAACAAAGTGATTCCCCTGTATTTTGGCGCAAGTTACAAAAAAGGACAAAAAAGTCCCAAACAAGTCCGCTCACTGGTCATGCTTTTGCGCGATCTGCAAACAACTTTGGATGCCAGTTCAGCTACAATGCGATTTGAAATTTGGCAATTTGAAGACCGCTCTGGTGGATATGTCAAACAAAAGCGGACTCATGTTTTGCATCGTCTGATTATGGATCGTGATGAATTGCGAAAATGGACGTGGCTTTGGGACCCCGCACTGGGAAACATCAAAATCGACAAAACCGGAATGACCACTTTGTCGTATCAAATTCCGAATCCTGCCAAAACTGAACTAAAAGGTTTGATGCCGTATTAGACGGAATTGGTGTCTATGTATTATACTGAAAACGAAATGAAAATTGTCCCCTCTTTTTCCGATTCTCGTCTCTCGAGTCTCGACTCCACGAGTCTTGGCTCATCTCTCGACTCATCGACTCGCATCGGCAAGATGATTTTGGAGAATCCGATTTTAGTGGCATCTGGAACATTCGGATATGCCAAAGAAATATCAGGAATGTTTCCCCTAAATCGACTTGGTGGCATCATTCCCAAAACGGTGACAATGCTGCCTCGCTCTGGAAATGTTCCGCCGCGCACAGTCGAGACGGCATCTGGAATGCTCAATTCAATTGGACTCGATAATGATGGTATTGACGAATTTATCGTTCAAAAATTGCCATATCTCAAAACAATTGGGACGAAAATTATTGTGAGCATCGCCGTCAAAAATTTAGATGAGTGTTCTCTTTTCGGCGATAAATTAAGCGGTGTCGAAGGAATTGATGGCATCGAACTGAATGTTTCGTGTCCAAATGTGAGTGGCGGAGTCGATTTTGCGACCGATCCAAAATTATGCGAAAAAGTAGTGGCCGCGATGCGAGCGGTTCTGAATGCGCCACTTTTGGTGAAATTATCGCCAAACGTCTGGAACATCGCCGAAGTTGCCAAAGGAGCCGAAGCAGGAGGCGCGGACGGCATTTCTGCGGTTAATACCTGTCTCGGTTTGTCGGTCGATTGGAAACATAGATCGCCTCGACTCGGAAATGGATTCGGTGGACTGAGCGGTCCAGCAATCAAGCCGATTGCACTGCGCTGCGTGCATCAAATTTACAAAGCAGTCCACATTCCGATTGTCGGCATCGGCGGAATCGAAACGATTGATGATGTTATGGAATTTTTGGTGAGCGGCGCATCTGCGGTGCAAATAGGAACGGCCAATTTTTACAATCCGACATCGACGATCACAATTTTGGACGCACTTCCACAGGCACTATTGGAAATCGGAGCCACCTCGATTCAAGAGATCGTCGGGACTTTAGTTCTGCATTAAAAACCGTCAACAGATACCCGAAAGGTTTCTGCTTTCTTAAAAAACACTTGACACGAACCAATGTTTTGTGTACAGTGTCAGAACCGAGTTTGGTGAGTCGCTTTCGAGCCGGCGTGTAAGCACCGGAATTTTCCAAATTTTTCACAAAGGGACTTGAAAATGAAAACGAATTTTGTCACAAATCGCCGTCGTTTCTTTTCGGCTTTCACTCTTGTTGAGCTTTTGGTCGTCATTGCCATCATCGGCGTTTTGATCGCTCTGCTTTTGCCCGCCGTACAAGCAGCCCGAGAAGCCGCCCGAAGAATGCAGTGTTCCAGCCACTTCAAACAGTGGGGAGTCGCACTCCACAACTATCACGACACTGCTGGAACATTTCCCGCCGGTGCGACCAAAAAAAATCGCGTTGTCAATGCGAAACCACAAAATTGGGGCGATGGGGGCCAAGACAGTTCTGCAACTGGTCCCACTTTTGCAATGCTCCCATTTATGGAAGAAGGAAGTCGATATAACGAGATGCTCAGTCATCCCTATGCACAGCCAGGGAGTGGCTTGTCATGGTGGCCCCTCGAAGGAGGAGCGGGACCAGCATGGCAAAATCCCATCAGCACGATTCTTTGTCCCTCTGATGGCGAAGCAAGAATGCCTGGACGTGGAAATTGTGCGAGAATCAATATCCGTCATTGTTATGGCGATGCTTCGTATGCACCGCGTGATCCTGATGATCGCTGGGGCACTAATCCAGATGCCCGAACTTCGACACGAGGTCTCATGACTATCGAAAAATGGAAGACATTCGCCGATTGCTCGGACGGTTCCAGCAACACGATTGCCGCCAGTGAGCGTCTTGTTTCGGGACTTAATGGAGTTTGGAACCCAGATAATTCAAATGCACGCCGTGGTTTGTTGGGTGGAACGGATGGCTGGCTGAGTGGTAATAATCCAGCTCAGTGCCTCACTGAAGCGAATAAACCGGCGAACAAAGATGTTTTTTCTGATCCAGAGACATCCCAAAATATTGGCACTATTTGGGCATCAGGCGAAGTGGCGAGTGTCGGATTTGGGGCCAATCTTGCTCCCAATTCGCCGTCATGTTTTGATGGCTGGGGAACCACGTTCATCTCAGCGAGTAGTTTTCATTCTGGTGGCGTGAATGTTCTTCGCGCCGATGGAAGTGTCTTATTTGTGCCCGACACGATCAATGTAGGTTCACAAACGACATATCAAGCGGTGACAGGTCCGAGTCCGTATGGAGTTTGGGGTGCAATGGCAACTCCTTCCGGCGGCGAATCGGTTTCGTTGTAACAAAAACCTGCCGCAAACACAAAACGCCGCAAAAACAGTGAATCGTCATCAATTAGATGTTTAACCCGCTTTCGCTTTGCGAAACAATACGCACTGCGTAGAAAGCGGATGTTTCGCACAACAAAGCAAATTTCTAAAAAAAATGACACTAACAAAAGTATCGTTTTATGACGGTGTGCTGTACAAAACGCCGCAATAAACTCCGCCGCAACAATTTATTTATCATGTTTCGATTATTGAATTTTTTGAATTTCATTGTGATCGGTTCTCTCCTTCTTTGTATTTCTGGGTGCGGCCCCAAAATGCCTCCTGACATGCCGAAACTCCATCCAGTTACAATAACTGTTACTTATGACGATGGCACTCCAGTCGATGATGCGACAATCGTTTTTTATCCAGCAGAATGGAGCAATGTTGGAGACTGGTTCTGTTCGGCAGTTACCGACCAATCTGGTGTCGCTGCGATGTCGACACAAGGAAAATATCAGGGCATCCCCGCAGGTTTTTTTGATGTAACAGCAAAAAAACATATCCAAAAAGGGGCGGAAATTGTTCCACCAATCAAGAAAAATCCTACTCGTGAAGAGGCGGAGGCATGGCAAAAACTGAAAGCAAATTCCAAACAAGGCGAGCGATACACGAACATTGAATTGGTTTATATGCAGCAAAAAACGACTCCGCTGAAACAGATTGAAGTGAAGCCGGGTCGGAATAATTTGATTTTGAAAGTTGGGCCAAAAATCGATGTTCTCGACAAACCTCGCCGCTAACAAACAAAACGTCTGGATAAATCCCGTCGCCAACAAACAAAACGCTGAAATAAACCCCGCCGCCAACAATTTTAGGAGAAAAATAATGCGACTTGCATTTCTTTCATTTTTTTTATTGTCATTTTTCGTAACTGAGTCGGTTTTTGTAACTGATTCGGTTTTTGGTGATGATTTTGATGTCCGTCCGATCTTTCGGTCAACATCTGAAACGGAGAAAGTTTTGACACCAGATGGCACCCATCCGTTTGGTGATGGTTTTACCACAGTCGAAGAAGATGGCACCACGATTTACATTTGCGATAATGGCGATTCTGCCGGCACTCGTGGTGTGCGGCAAGTTTTTCAGCTCAATCAAACGGCGGCCATTCCTATTATCGTTTCAGGATGGAGCCGCGCTGAAAATGTCAGCGGATCGCCTGATACCAATTACGCTCTTTACTGCGATATTGCTTTTAATGATGATACATTCGAATGGGGCCGAGCTATTGCATTTCCAGTCGGCACAACTAACTGGAATCAACGAGAAATGACCATTTTTCCTGAAAAACCGATCAAGTCGCTCTCCTTTTATTCTATCTTTCGTGGCAATCACTCGGGAAAAGCTCTTTTCAAAGACATGCAGGTGAAAGTCCAGCAAATTGATGGAAATATCGCTTTTTTCGATGGCGTTCCCGTTCCTGTCTCGGATTCTGATACAAAAAAAACGCCCAAAAAGAATGGCGATACTACATTGTGGATTCGTGAAGTCGGAGCAGATGGCGACTTTCTCAATTCAGACAAACCGATTCCCGGAATTCGTGTGGAGAAAAAGGAAATCAATCGAAATATCGTTGAATACACACTGACCAGCACCGATGATGCGGATCATATTTTGACAGTAACTTATTCTGTTACAACATTTGCTCCAAATCTTCGTTATTGCAAAGACCCGCGTATCACGGTTCCAGTGGAGGAAAATAAAGAGTACACGCACACTTCATCGAACAATGTTGGCGCAGTTGGTCGTCTTGCCAAATATCCATTTGCGGCAGTTGCTTCTGGCACAAAAGGAAAGGCAGTCGGCATCGACATCAATCATCCCTTTTATTTTCGGACTGGTTACAATGCTTCGATGCAGGAGCTTTTTGTAACAGGAGATGTGGCACTGGTTCCAGAGAATCGCACAGTCACACTCCGTTTTTGCCGTTTTGATTTTGATGGGAAACATGATTTTCGAGGAGCACTTGCCGCTTATTATGAACTATTTCCGAAAGCATTTGAATCGAAAATCAAGAAACATGGTATTTGGATGGCTTTTGAAAAAATCAGCCAAGTTGAAAACTGGGAAGATTTCGGTTTTATGTTCAAAGAAGGTGACAACGAACCGGAATGGGATTTTTCCAATGGAATTATGACTTTTCGTTATCTCGATGAACCGATGACCTGCTGGATGTCGATTCCGGCAGATGTGCCGCATACAATGTCTAATGCCATTGCTGTTGCACGAAAACTTGCCGATGAAGGGAATCGCAAAGTTCTTTCGTTGTTCAATGCTGGTTTTCGTGACGAAAATGGAGAATTTGTGGGGATATTTCAAGATACTCCATGGACAAACGGAATCGTTTGGAGTATGAATGACACGCCAAAAATTCCTTCGACACCAGAAAATCCGAATAGTTTCGAGATAAAATGGAATAAATCGGCTTTTGAAAATTCTTATGGACCGAATCGAAAAGTTGAATTGGCAGGAGAATATGTCGATTCTTCCGAAGGATATGTGACAGCCGAAATTGATTATTGCCGTGATCATTTTTCGGGAAGTCGATATCCGCTCGTTTATTCGACGCTCACAAAAAAGCCTGGTGTTTTTCGTGGACTCATCGGATTGGAATATATCGAAACGATGGCCGCCGACATTCATGGAGCCGGAAAATATATGATGGCCAATGCGACACCACATGCAATTTGCTGGTTCATGCCCCTTTTGGATGTTGCCGGAACGGAGACGAACTGGAATTATGGCGGAACATGGCGACCACTTTCCGATGCAGAAATGTTGTTCACGCGAAGTTTATGTGCAAAAAAGCCTTATTGTTACATTATGAACACGCACTTTGACGATTTCACGAAAGAAATGACGGAGAAATATATGCGGCGTTCACTTGCTTATGGAATGTATCCGGGATTTTTCAGTGAAGATGCCTCCAGTGGACACTATTTTACTCGGCCTGAATTGTACAATCGAGACCGTGATCTTTTCAAAAAATATATTCCGCTGTGCAAAAAAGTGGGGGAAGCTGGCTGGCAGCCGATCACTTTCGCCACTACAAATGATCCCGATATTTTTGTCGAACGGTTTAGTGATGCGAAAAATGAGTATTACACGATATTTAATTCGTCATTAAATGATTCCAAGAAAGCGGCAATCCGATTTATCGAAGGATCAGAAATGTTTGGATCAAATCACACTCTTTTTGACTTCGTACATGAACAATCTTTTGTCGTGAACAATAATGAAATTTCCATCGAATTGGGGCCGGAAGATGTGATGGTTTTGCAGCGACAAAAGTAAACGAATCCCAATGGAGACGGAAATGCCATTTCTGAGTGGCGCGCCAAATAAACTGCGAATCGTCATCAATTAGATGTTTAACCCGCTTTCGTAGCTGTTTAACCCGCTTTCGTAGAAAGTGGTTGTTTCGCAAAACAAAGCAAATTTCTAAAAAAATGACACTAACAAAAGTATCGTTTTATGATGGTGCGGAGTATAATAACCGCCGACTTACGCCGGCGGCTCGCCGAATAAACTCGCCAAATACGGTCAACATTTCGTCTTTTTTTGTTCAAATCGTTCCATCATGTTGTTGAAAAACTGATGGAATTCGTCTTTTTCGATGGCTTTTCGCGCCCGAGAAACGAGCCGCTGATAATAAGTCAAATTGTGAATCGTGACTAAAATCGGACCGAGCATTTCTTCTGCAATAAAAAGATGCCGCAAATAACCACGACTCCGTTTGCAGGCCGGACAAGGACATCCTTCTTCGAGCGGTTTTTCATCTCTCTGATACTTCGCATTTCTTAGTCGAATTGGCCCTGAATCGGTGAACGCCTGTGCATTTCGCCCATTTCGAGTCGGCATGACACAGTCGAACAGATCAACACCGCGCAAAATGCCGTTCAAAATATCTTCCGGTCTTCCGACCCCCATCAAATAACGTGGTTTTTTCTCCGGCATAAATGGAAGAGTGAAATCGAGAGCGTCATACATTTCTTGCGGAGTTTCACCAACACTTAGACCACCGACGGCATATCCAGGAAAATCGAGTGCCGCCAGTTCTTCGGCGCAGATTCGGCGCAATTCTGGATCGAGACCACCTTGTACAATTGCAAAAAGAGACTGATATGGATGATTTGCCACATCCTGAGACCGTTTTGCCCAGCGAATCGAACGGAACATCGCCTCTTCCAAAATGCGGCGTTCATTCGGAAGTGCCACAACATGATCTAAAACCATCGCAATATCACTGCCGAGTGCCTCTTGAATTTTGATGGCTCGTTCGGGTGTCAATTCGATTTTACTGCCGTCGATGTGGGAACGAAAAACGGCTCCAAGTTCGTCAATTTTTGCCATTTTGGCAAGTGAAAAGAGTTGAAAGCCGCCGCTGTCAGTTAAAATCGGGCCATTCCAGCCTCCGAATTTATGCAGTCCTCCGAGAGCACGCACAACTTCTTCGCCGGGTCTCAGTGAGAGATGATATGTGTTTGCCAAAATCATTTGCGCACCAGTCTGTTCTAATAGACTCAGCTCGACTCCTTTTACAGTGGCGAGAGTTCCGACCGGCATGAAAGCAGGGGTTTCCACTATTCCGTGCGACGTTTCGAGTTGTCCACGTCGTGCTTTTGTCTGTTGATCTTGATGAAGAAGCGTGTACATAAAATGATCGTTTGTCAAAATAAATTGGAGGTTTGATTTTTCGACTCACAAAATGGACGATTAGATGTGCCCATCGGTTTCGTCAATTTCGGCGGAAATTTTATCCGAGAGCAAAAAGTTGTCGTCCGCCCAAAATGTGGAAATGTAAATGAAAAACGGTCTGTCCAGCACTTTTTCCGCAATTTGTCACAACTCGATATCCATCATTCAAACCAAAATCAGATGCGAGTTTCGGAATCACACTGAATAGATGGGCGATGATTGGTGCATCGTCTCCACTCAAATCGTTCAGAGATGCGATCTCTTTTTTTGGGATGACCAGCAGATGAACAGGTGCCAGTGGTGCCACGTCATGAAAAGCGAGACATAGATCGTCTTCATAGACAATTTGCGCTGGAATTTCGCGGTCGATGATTCTCTTGAAAATGGTTTTGGTGTCGGTTTTTTCGGTCATTTTTGCAATCTAATAATGCGGTCTGCATTAAATTATGTGTTTTCGTGCTAAAAAAGTAGGATTTTTTCAATGAGGAGAGTATATCTAGTCATTTTTGAAAAAGTGTGTAAAATGAAATTACTGATTTCTCATGTTATTTATGGCTTTGCTTCAGGAATTATATCATGACTCGCATTTTTTCTCAACTCATTCTTTTGCTTTTGTTCGTCGGCGGAATTTTTTTGTGCCTCGAAACATCATTGTCGCTTCTCGCTGCTGAGACGGCAAAAGACGAATCGAACACATCAGAACCAGCAATGACCGAGGAGGAAATCAAGTCCCTTTGCAATGTGATCGGTCAAAACACAAAATCTCTCCCGGAAGATTTAGGTAAAACGAAAGTAACACAAGCTGACATGGACTCATTTTTGAGTGCATATAATGCCGTTGAAAAAATTCTGAAACAGGATTTGACAGAAGATGCCCGAATTTGGACGCTGAAACGAAAAGGAGTTGCCATGATTGTTTTGGCTTATGGAGACACGCAAAAATACTTTCCTGCTCTTTCAGCATTTGTTGACGAACTGGACGCACAAAAGGGGTGTGAAAAAATCACGCAATTAGTGGAGTCGCATGTGCTAAGAATTGCTTCATTTCTTGCTTTCAACAAAATTGATGGGAAGACGATTCCAGTCGATCTGGAAGCACTGGCAGAGCGAGTTCTCTTTTTCGCCGAAAAGTATCCCAGCTCAGAATCCGACATGTTGATTGACATGCTCATCATCTCAGCACAGCAATTACCACTTCAAGAGCGAGATCGCCGACTAGCAATTCTCGCACCGCTCTTTGCTGAATACTATCAAAAGACAAATAGACATGCAAAATCACAAAATCTCCAAACAATCGCTCGGCGTGTCACTTTGCCAGGAAAAGAGATGAAAGTATTTGGTGTCGGTGTTGATGGACAAATTTTTGATGCCGAATCAATCAAAGGAAAAGTCGTTCTTGTCGAATTTTGGGGGACATGGTGTATTCCGTGTCAGGAGAAAATCCCAAGTTTGATCAAATTGTATGACAAACACAAATCGAAAGGCTTTGAAATCATTGGTGTCAACACGGGAAACAAAGAAGACAAACAAATTGGTTTGGTCAACAAATTTTTATCGGAAACAACTTTTGATGGCAATAAAAAAATAACATGGCCGATTGTTTATGATGGTCCAATCAATGAACCGGAGCGAGTAACACTAACAAATTATTATGGAATCACTGAGTTGCCGCAAATGATGTTGATCGGTCGTGATGGCAAAGTCATATCAATAAATCCATCAATACATGAGTTAGATGCAGCCATTCGAGAGGCACTTTTAGAAACAGTAGAAAATTAAAACCTTCAAATAACGCCATTCCTTTTTAATGATGGGTGCACGGAGTGCGGGGCGGTCAGACTTACAAAGACGATTAAAACAGAACAAACCACCACTGCCTCTCCTTCAAAGGAGGGGAGCCAAAACAAATATCGGTGAACGAATACCTTTTTTAAGTTTTCATGGACACTCTCACCAGTTGCCTATTTTTTGCGGTTTTAGTTTTGCTCACTGCCGCGACACTTGCAGTATCTGCACTTCGGAGATATGTCGATTATGGCGTTGATCCCGCCGTTTTGGACACGTTTCGCACGCGGATTCGCGCTTGGTGGATTCTTTTTGGGGCACTTGCTTGTGTTTTTGTGTTCGGCCCAGTTGCCACCACATTCTTTTTTTTCCTCTTGTCAATCGGCGTTTTGAGAGAATATATCACATTGACACCGAAAAGTCCGGTCGATCATCAAACACTTTTTTGGATTTACATTTTTTTCACACCACTCCAATTTCTCCTTGTCGGCATAAATCCGAACTGGTTCGCCTCGAAAACGGGTTTGATTCCATATCAAATTTTTTGCACCCTTTTGCCTGGATATGTTTTTCTGATTCTTCCTGGTTTCATGGCCACTTCTGGTGATCCGAAACGCTTTCTTGAACGACTTGCCAAGTTGCAACTTGGTTTGATGATATGTGTATATGCTCTCAGTTACACGCCCGCCTTGTTAACATTGGAACTGCCACAAGAAGCTGTTCCGGCAGAATCGGCAACAGCAAGTGTACTCGCAGATGGACTGGAACGAAAAATTATCGGTATTTTTCCGCGACAAGAAACAATAGTCGAATGGGCATCCGTCTTCAACTCTCCAAAAGAAACAAATGAAGCAGAGGAAATAAATGAAGCGGGGAAAGCAAATGAAACGAATTTAGAATCAGCAATTTTGGTGGAATCTGAATCGCATCTTCCCTTTTCACCACCAATTTCACCACCAATTACACTAAATCCAAATGACATCGGGACAATAAGCCATACGAGTCACATAACAAGCACACAGTCGAACAATACAGACGAAAAGAGCGTGAATGTTCAAACAAAAGATATTTCTTTGTCGATATTTCCCGAAGTTAGTGGTCGTCATTTTGGCCTCCTTTTCTTTTTCGTGCTCATTGTCCAACTTGGCGACGTTTTTCAATATATTTGGTCACAGGCATCCAGACGGCATTTAGTTGCCCCGAACATCAATGCAAATCGTTCGTGGGAAGGAGTATTCGGCGGCGCGGCGACGACGGCACTGCTCGGTGTCGCACTTTGGTATTGGACTCCTTTTCCGAAATGGTGGCACGCCGCTTTAATTGCGTTTGTCGTTTCTCTCATGGGATTCGCCGGAAATATGACAATGTCGGCCATCAAACGAGATCGCGGAGTCAGCGGATATGGCTCATTGATTCATGGACACAGTGGTATTTTGGACCGCATCGACTCCCTTTGTTTTGCCGCCCCTGTTTTTTATCACCTCACTTGGTTTTTTACACGATGAACATTCCAATTGGATTGTTCTAAATGTTCTAAATGTTCTAAATGTTCTAAATGTTCTAAATGTTCTAAATGTTTTCAATTTTTCTAATTTTTTTCAATTTTTTATTGTCTATTGCTTCACTAATTTTACAAAAGGACGAAAAAATGTTGCAATCTCAATTAAAATTCGTGGCTTCCTTTCTATCTTTGGTTTTCTTTTGTGCCATACTCTCAGCAGAAGAACCCAAAGATGTCCCTCCGATCAAAGTCATCTATTTCATGCCTTCGGACATGCAGGCGTTTCCCGATTGCCATGAACGACTTGGACGAGTCATGCGATGTGTTCAAGATTTTTTTCGTGTGGAAATGGAACGAAACAAATTTGGCAGCAAAACATTTGCTCTCGAATGGGATGCCCCCGACAAGATCAAACTTTATATGATCACTGGAAAAAGAAAACGTGATGAATATGGACGAGATGATGCCGCGCTGATTCACAGTGAAATTCGAGAAATGATGAAGGCAAAATATGGAATCAATGTCGATGAAGAAGTGAATGTCGTTTTCCAAACGCTTTTGAAATGGGAAGCCGGAAAAGCCGTCGAAGTCGGGCCATATTGTGCAAGTGGTTCGCATCTTTCCGGTCTCGCCTTTGTTTATGACGACCCACTGCTTGATTCGGCATTTCTTTCTAGTAAAGAGCCGGGTGGATATTATGGAGGCCCATGTTCGATTGGCCAATTCAACACGCACTATATTGGCGGTGTCGCACATGAACTCGGACACGCATTCGGTTTGCCGCACAATGCCGAATTGGAGACCGACAAAGATAAATTTGGATATTCTTTGATGGGAGGCGGAAACCACACCTTCGGAAAAAAACTTCGTAATGAAGGACGTGATACGTTTTTGACTCGCACAGATGCGATGCGACTTTCACCAATCCGAGCATTTGCTGGCACCATTCAGGGAGCGAAGGATTCGACACAATGGAAACTCAAAAAATTAGAAGCAGTCGAACAGAAAGAATCCGATAAAAAGCCAAACTCGCGCCGTTTTCTTCTAAAAGGAGAAGTCGAAGCAACTCCGCCATTGATCGGAGTCATCGTGTACAATGACAATGCAAATGTGAATGGCGATTATGATGCCAAAAGTTTCACTTCGGATGTCGATGCAAAAGGTCAATTTCAATTTTTTATTGAGGAATTCACTGAAGCACCTTATAAGCTGCGATTGGTCGGTGTGCATGAGAGCGGAAAAACAAGCTCATCAAATTTTATTTATGAAACGAAAAATGGTAAACTCGATCTCTCACAGATTAACAATACGATTCCATTGGAGTATTTGAGAAAATGTTATAATGAAAAGAACATTGCAAAACTTCAAGAAATTGCGGACAAAAAATCTGTCGATTCAGCAATGAGAGATTGTGCATCTCATGCGATCAAACTTCTTCGTGAACCGCAAAAATTGTATCGACTTTCTGATTTGCCTGAAAGTGTTAAAAGAGCAGATTTATGTTATGCGGAATTTATAGACGAAAAAGTCGGCTGGCACGGCCGCGTGCATCGTGGACAAATTCCAGAAGACATTTTCATTCAGTTGGAGGGGAAATTATTCGAGTCGGCTTTTTATGCACACGCCGATTCAGTTATTAAAATAGACCTAAATGGAAAATGGGAAACTCTCGATATTGGATATGGACGTCAATATGGACACAGTGGAAATCTGATTTTTACAATTAACGGAGATGCGAAAGAATTGTTCAAAAGTGAAAAAATTTCAGATTATAAAGATCGCCGTGTCAAAATTTCCGTCAAAGGTGTCAAAACACTCGAATTGATTATTCAGGCAATTGATGGCAACACGAATGCTTGGAGCGTCTGGACATCGCCGAATCTTTCGCGTGAGTAAAAACAGTAAAAAATTAAATTCCGCAAATAACTTCCCTGATTGAAGATGAGGGAAGTTGTATCGGAAAAATGACAAAAATAGAGAGAATGTGTAGTTTTTGAAATATCCTATAAAAATCACCCATCTACTGATATTTTCATGCCTCTGATCACACTCATAATTCCGTGCTATAACGAAGAAGCATCCCTCTCGTGTTTGTATGACGCACTGAACGAAGTGGCAGATCAGATATTCTCCGTCTATTCTGACACTCAGTTTGAATTTGTGTTTATTGATGATGGGTCTAATGACAACACACTTCCATTGCTCGTGCAGCTTTGTGAAAAAGATTCCCGTGTGTCGCATATCTCATTTTCGCGTAACTTTGGAAAAGAAGCGGCGATTTATGCCGGTCTGGAAGTCGCAAAAGGTGATTGTGTGGCATTAGTTGATGCCGACATGCAGGACCCACCATCGCTCCTTCTTGAAATGTATCGTTATATTCGTGAAAATGAGTATGACCAAGTGGCAACTCGCCGCGTAAATCGGAAAGGAGAACCGCCAATTCGCTCACTCTTTGCACGAATGTTTTATCACCTCATAAATCGAATTTCCAAAACGGAATTTGTCGATGGCGCACGAGATTTTCGACTGATGAAACGTATCTGCGTCGATGCCATTTTATCAATGCAAGAATATAATCGCTTTTCAAAAGGAATTTTTAGTTGGGTCGGTTTCAAAACAAAATGGCTCGAATACGAAAATATTAACCGCGTCGCCGGTGAAACGAAATGGTCATTTTGGAGTTTATTTGTTTATTCGATAAATGGAATTACAGCGTTTTCCACTGTGCCACTTGTCATTTCAACTCTTTTGGGGTTTCTTTTTTGCACGATTTCTCTTCTGGCCATTGTTGTTCTCTGCGTGCGACAACTTGTTTGGGAAAATTCGGCATTCGGATGGACATCCAGTGTCTCGATTTTCTTTTTTATGAGTGGAATTCAACTTTTTTGTATTGGCATTCTCGGTCAGTATATCAGTAAAATTTATCTTGAAACGAAAAAACGGCCCCATTATATTGTGAAACAAAAATTTGACGCGTCGCAGCGCAGACTCGAAATTGAGGTGAAACAATCATAAACTGGAATACATCGTCAGAAAACGGCTTTTGACCAAAAAATATAGAGCGCATCGTCACATCAATTTGATGTTTATTAGATTGTTTAACCGCTTTCGCAGAGAGCCTCTGCATCAGTCGGTGGTTGTTGGTTGTTTCGTAAATGCTGCTTAAAATGAGGGGCGTTGTTGGTGGGCATCCGTTTCTACCAATCCATGCCACCGAATTGAAATTGAAAGACAAAACATTATCGTATCAATAATAAATGCGGTATAAAATTTATCGCCGAAGCATTATGAAACACTCTCTGCAAACAGCACTTATACTAGATTTGATGACTTGCTTGTCTGCACTAATGCTCGGACTCGGACAGAATGATTTCTTGTTGCCTGTGTTCATGTTGATTGCCGCCGCCACAAGTTTTTATTGGGCAGACCGGAGACGTGTAATTCAACTCGGCGACTGGACTGTCAATGGATTTGTACTCTTGATTGTACTTTTCACATTTGGAGATGTTTTGCGAAATCAGCACGAAGACCTCGCTTTTGCAATTGCACGAGTCCTCGTTTTTGTCGAAATGGTTCTCCTGTTTCGTGAAAAAAGTCCACGATTTTGTTGGCAAATTCTCCTCATTTCACTGCTGCAAGTTGTTGTGGCGACAGTGATGCAGCAGTCCCCTTTCTTTTTTGTCCTCTTGATTGGATACATTTTTGCGAGTTTTGCTGCTTTTGTCCTCATTTTTTTGCAAAAAGAGCATGAGTATTATCGAAATAATTCCTTTGTCGAAACATTTTGGCATTCTCTGCGCAGTGAGTTTAGTGTTCGACAAGATCGAAGGCGTTTGGCGAGATTGGCTCTTTTGACACTCTTAACTGGACCACTTGCACTCCTCTTTTCATTCTCCGCTCCAAATTCAGATGAAACGGACGAATCAGCCGAAAACAATCGAGATGAAAATTCGTTTGATGGAAAAAAATCGCCCACAACATCATCGAAGCGTTTGGCTTTGATTAACATGCTCCGGCCTCTTTTTGCATTCACAACTCGGCAGCGAGAAATAAATCGACTTCCCTGGAAACGCTCTTTCGAATCGGCACATCCGCTTTCTCTTGCTGCTTCGAAATCTCCGGCGAGTCGTTTTCCTCTTCTTGATGAATCGCCCCAAATCGTCGCTGGAACCGTGGCTCCTTCGCCTCTTCCAGGAGGCCGCCAAGAACTTTTTTTTCAAATTTTGCGATCTCTTTTGGTTTCTTTATTGGGAGCGACAATTCTCTTTTGCTTACTTCCTCGTTTTGGACGAGTTGATTTTTATCGATTTTCATTTCAATCTGGACGCGATCACTGGGCCAGTGTAATTCGTAAACCAGTCGCCACTGTCGGATTTCGGGAAGAAGTGCGACTCGGATCACTCGGAACTGTTTTGCCTCATTACAAATCGGTCATGTTGGCAAAATTTATGAAAATTCCATCTCGAACAATTCCAGACAATCTATCTTCTTTCAATGAAGAACCTTATTCAGAATTGGCGGGAACGTCCATATATTTCGATGGAACAGTGCTCGATCAATATGCCCGAGGAACATGGAAGGCGACGAAATATCCTCCCCGAAATTTTTGGGATAATGCTGGAACCCTCCAGAACGTCCCACATTTTTTGGCCGATACTGTCCATTCCGACGAATCAGCGTCACTCTTTTTCACAAAAGAGGCTGATTTGATTGCCATCAATCTCATAATTCAGCCGCTCGATTCGACAGTTTTTTTCGCTCCGCGTCCATTTTTTTGTTCTTTTTCGTCGAATATAAACCTTAGATCAAATGCCGGACGAGTTGATGAACCGGAATTGCGAAATCGAGAAAAAGATGCCACGATTTTTTCGACCGCATTTCAAAGAGGCATCCAATTGCCACTTGTTCCCTGTCTGAGTTTTACTGAGACGAGTAACATCAATCACATTCCAAACGAGGGACTTTCATCTCTGATTGCACTGGCGCGGCAGTGGGACAATGAATCTGGTTTGCCGCAAGAAAAAATGATTGAACGCGCACGTTTTTTGGAGCAGCAGCTCATTCATTCCGGTCGTTTTTCGTACAAACTCGGTGGAACAACTCGATCTTTTGGAGTTGATCCACTCGAAGATTTTGTATCGAAAAATCCAACTGGACACTGTGAGTATTTCGCCGGAACACTGGCAATGATGCTCCGCGCCATCGGAATCGGTTCACGCGTCGTCATCGGATTCAAAACAGATTCGTCTCCGACATCGACTAATCCACACGAAATTCGTGTGCGTCAGTCGGATGCACATGCGTGGGTCGAAGCATTTATTCCCACCGAATTTTTGCTCGACTCGAAGGAATTTATGAATTATGACCAAAACAAGCAAATAACCAGTGAAACGGAAAACTGGTGGAAACATGGTGGATGGCTCCGACTCGATCCGACTCCTCCGAGCGGCGAAGACGGAATGTTTCGCTCTTTTTCGTTTGGATGGACCGACTTAAATATGTCGATTCAGCAAATATGGAGTGACATGGTGCTTAATTTTAATGGACAAAAACAGATGGAGTGGATTTATCGTCCCTTTTATCAAATTGGCACATCTGTCGTCCAATCTTTATTTAATAAACAATTTTGGAAACTTGAATCACAAAAATTTGTTGAATCTATCAAATCATTCTTGCCATCAAATCCGAACAATGGCAATAATAATTCGTCCAATAACATTTCAAATGACTGGTGGACAATAACCACCCCGTTTCTCTTATTGTTCATCTTGGTTTGGCTTTCCATGTGGCTTTTGCGATCTCGTTTGGACTGTTTCAAACATCGCTGGATTCCCACATTATCGAATCGCAAATCAACTGCGTTTTACGAGCAATTAGAAAAATTATTGAAGCAACATGGATATCACCGCAATATAAATGAAACACCGCTCGAATTTGTGAAAAAAATACCATTTTCTGACGATATTTCGCCCATAGTTCGTCTTTATTATCGTGTTCGATTTGGCAACTCCGAATTACAATATGACGAATCTGATGAAATTCAAGTCGTACTCAAAATGCTGAAACAAAAATTAAAATGTGATGAAAAAAAGTGAAATTCATTGGGGGGGGTTCCCAAATCGAGGCATCCATGTAAATTCAATTTATCGTATTCGTTCACAGAGCGAATCCCTCTCATTAAAAAAGAGGTGAACCAAACCAAAACTGTGTGAACGCATAATTATTTTTCAAAGCAAGATATATCTCACTTCCATAATCCAAATATGATTATTATTCTAAAAGCAGGCGCGTCAGAATCTGAAATTGCTCCACTTCTGGCATGTCTTAAAACGCGCGATGTAATTTTACAACACATTTCAGGCGAAACGACAAAAATGATTGGACTGGCAGGTGACACGGCCAGTCTTTCTCCCGAAATGTTGCAACAATTTTATTGCGTCGAAAAAGTCCTGAAAGTTCAGGAACCATATAAACTGGCCGGTCGTAAATTTCATCCAGAAACAAGCACGTTCGATATTGCTGGACAAAAAATCGGAAATGGTCATTTTGTGGTGATGGCAGGTCCGTGCTCTGTCGAAAGCGAAGAACAAATTTTGAACATTGCCAGAGACGTAAAACGATCCGGTGCGAATTTTCTGCGCGGCGGAGCATTCAAACCACGCACATCTCCGTATGTCTTCACTGGACTGGGAGTAGATGGTCTAAATCTCCTCAAAATCGCACGAAAAAAGAGTGGACTGCCAATTGTTACAGAAATTATGTCGCATGAATTTCTCGACATTTTTGAACGTGATGTCGATATTATTCAAATTGGCGCACGAAACATTCAAAATTTCACACTTCTGCGGGAAGTTGGTCTTCTCAAAAAACCAGTATTATTGAAACGAGGATTTGCCTCGACTATCGAAGAATTTTTAATGGCGGCCGAACATGTCATGGCAGCAGGAGCAACCGATGTCATTCTCTGCGAACGTGGCATCAGAACATTTGAAACAGCCACACGAAATACACTCGATCTTTCTGCCATTCCTGTTCTGAAAAGCAAAACTCACTTGCCAATTGTCGTCGATCCATCTCATGCAACTGGACACTGGAGTCTCGTGGAACCGATGGCATATGCCGCCGTCGCAGCAGGAGCAGATGGACTTATTATCGAAGTCCACAATCATCCAGAAAGTGCGCTTTGTGACGGTGCTCAGTCGATTACTCCAGAATTGTTCCAC
>JBOFGF010000198.1:0-5415 GCA_051649005.1 Thermoguttaceae bacterium
AATTATCAGCTTTTGTGTGGTTCTTGTAACAAAATCAAAGGAAATCGCCCGATGGAATACTTGCGACTGAAAATCGAAACGATACAACGAATGACGAAACAAACGCTAATTTTCGGAGAGTGAAAATTCTGTACAAAAAACTAACAAGCCAGCTTTCGTCGAGAGCTGTTGTTTCGTTCAGCGAGCCGCCGACGTAATTCGGCGGTTTTTGGCTATTTATTCATCCGCTTGTTTTTTTAATCTAAAAGATTACAATGAGTAAGTTATAATGCGTTAAATACAATGCGTAAAAGGAGCGTCCATGCTCAAAATTTAGCGAGCAAGATGGATGCTTCAGTGATGTTGCAAAATATGACATGAATCCCTTTGTTTTGTCTCTGTTTCTGATTATTATTAGTCTGACCACATCCATTTTGGGTGCTGCGGAGAGGATTGTTGTTCCGATAGTTTTCGATGATCGAATTCCGATCCAAACATCGGGCGGAATTCTGTTTTGGGGAGATGTTCTATTTTTTGATGACTGGCACATTCAGGAAAATGTGGTGACCAAAAAGTATCGACTTCTCGATGGAAATGCAATTCAGCACGCATCTGGCACACGCGAAAGCTGCCAAGATCGCCTCGATGAAATTCAAGTTGCAGAAGGGCTTCTTCCCATGTCGGGCAAGACAGTTATCGTGCTTCATGGATTTGGGGCAAATGCGATAATGACACGGCATTTGGCTTCTTGGCTGCGACAAGAAGGTGGATATGACCATGTTCTAAATATGACATATCCATCAATGCAGCAATCAATTTTGGAACACGCCAAAATGCTCAAACAAGTCGTCGATGCAATTCCACCGACTGTTCATCAAATTGATTTCGTTGGACACAGTCTCGGCAGCATCGTGATTCGTCGCTATTTGAGTGGTCCTCTCCGCGAAAATTGGATGAACATGATCCAAAAAGAGACAAACACATCCCAAAACGAAGCATACCAAAACGAAGCACACCAAAATGAAGTAAAAAATGCGAAGCAAAAACCATTTTTGCCTGACTCTCGAATTGGACGCTTTGTGATGCTCGGACCACCAAACAATGGAGCCGAAATAGCAGAAAAATTTACTCGATCTTCGCCTCTGATCCGTCATTTGTTAGGAAAAAGTGGCGATGAACTAGGAAAAAGCTGGGGAGAAGCAGAACGATCTCTCGGAATTCCTTCGATTCCTTTCGGAATTATCGCCGGCGGAAAAAGCGATGGCGAAGGTTATAGTCGCCTGATAGAAGGGGATGATGATGGGATTGTAAGTACAGCGGGAACAAAACTAGATGGCGCCGCCGAGTGGATTCTACTCGAAGTAACTCATTCAGAGCTTCTGAATCGAAAAGATGTTTTCGTACTGATCGAACAATTTTTGCGAACAGGAACATTTACCAATTATCAATAAGAAACAATATTCAAATTGCATAGTTTATACGCCGCCTGTCACTCAATTTTTTCTCTCCCGCCTTTTTTGTTATGATTTTTTCAGCCGCTTTTTCATTGGATTTCACTCCAGTCGCCGCGACACTTGGCTATTTCATTTATGCGCTCCTGTTAATTGTCGCAATTTGGGGTGTTTATTGCTGCGTGTCCCAGTGGCGACGTATTAGTCAGCTTCAATTTCGGAACGAGACCGAGCAAGATGAGTTTCTCGATGATGTTGAGGCACTCCTTTCACAAAATCAGCTTTCTGAACTAGACGAAATTTGCCAAAATGACATCCGTGCTTTGCCGCATCTGGCACTTTTTGCACTGCGACATCGGCAGCTTTCTTCATCCAAATTGCGGTCAAAATTGGCGGAGCGATTTCAGCGAGACTTCCTCGTCGAACTCGATTATCGAACGAGTTGGATACAAACTATCATCAAAGCGGCTCCTATGATCGGACTTTTCGGCACTGTTATTGGAATGATGGGGGCTTTTAGCAAATTAAGTGTCGCAGCAGAGGTGAGTCCCGACAAATTGGCAGCCGACATCATGCTCGCACTAATTACGACTGCCTGTGGAATGGCAATTGCCATCCCGCTTGTTTTGGCAACAGCAAGTCTTTCCATTCAAATTGGAAAACTCGAAGATTTCGTCGCATCAGGGCTTTCTCGAATCGTCGATATGATGGATAAAAAAGCATAAAAAATGGTTCGCATGTTTGTTTCGTTTTCTACGAAATTTCGGGCAGTGTTTTCGTGATTCTTGTGCGGTTGTATTCATTCCAGACATTTTCGAACCAATCATCTGGTTCTGGAAGTGGACGGACTTTTTCAAAGAAAACGTCGTTTCCTGAAAGAGTTACCACTTCATCCAAATGCGGAGAGAGCGTGTTACCAAAAGAGCCGTCAGTTCTGCGAACAATTGAGCCGCCGCGAGTTCCAATATTCTGACTGGAGAAAATCATAGATTTTAGAACTGCAATTTGTGTGATCAGAGTGTCCCGATTTTTGAAAAGAAGTGGCAATTCTTCTGGGTCTGCAATAGTGACTTTTTGGAAAAAAGTTTCGAGTTCTTCACAAAAAGAGAGGTGCATTTCTTCTAGTTTGTCCGTTTGTCGCAAAAAACCGGCATATTCACTCATTAAAATTTGTCGTCTTTTGAGAGAGGCGGCGACATTTGATGTGTCAGCGAAATCAAATGAAAAGAGCATTTCATCCATTTCGTTGTCTGCTTTGTCCAATCGTTCTTTCTCATTTGCATCGAGTTTTTGTTTCGATTGGCTCGCACAATTCGGTAATGCAGGAATTGGCAGGCCGATTTGTACGATTGCTTCGGCGGCGCGCAGAGAACCAACTTGTGTCGAATTGAGAGCAGAGCCACCTGGTCGATGGACACCAAAAGTTCCCGCCGCTTCTCCAACGATATAAAGTCCTTTGACGCTGCTTTCCCAGTTGGCATCAACAGCAATGCCGCCATTACAATGCTGAGCACAGACAGCAATTTCGAGCGGTTCATTTGCAATATCAATTCCATTATGTCGATAAATATCAATCGCACTTGGATTCATTTTGGAAAGGCGTGCAATCGGAGTTCCAAAAAATGCTCCCGAACGTTTTAGGTATGTTTGTGGCTCATATCCTAAAATATCAGAGGACAAATCGCCGCTGAAATTTGAGTCACCGAGTTTTTCCAGACCAATCGGATTGCTTCGAAAGTCGAGAAAAACGCGGCGTTTTTTGAGCATTTCTTCGTGTACTAAAAGATCAATGCGCGATGAACCGTCTTGTTTTCGTGAGTCAAATGGCCACTGGTATCCTTTCAAAAAAACTCGTTCAAGCACGTCGCAGGGAGAATCAAAATAGTCGTACAAAAACTCTCGTTCATTTCCACATGAATCAATAGAAATATAACGAGGTAAAACTTGCTGATATGTTCCAGAAACATTCCAGCGAAACGAAGTCGAAGCAAGTCCATATTGCCACTCGGCGAGATTGACTGCTTTGGCACCGGCTTCGAGAGCGAGACTGGTACTTCCTGTCTGCGATTTCGGATAAACGGAGTGAGCATAAATTCCGGCTGGTCCACCAGTTGCCAAAATGATTTTGTTGCAATAATGCGTCGTGAAAGTGAAGTCAGTAAGTGAAAGTGTGATCACACCTGAAACGGAATTATTGTAACAGAGTATTTTAATAACGATTTGTTTGTCTAAAATCGGAATGTTTTTTTGCCGCACCGATTTTTCGAGGGCCTCGGTCATTTTTTTTGACGTGAGTGGGCCGCACGAAGTTCCACGTTGTCGCGGATCATGATCGGTTTTGTATCCAACATATTCACCGAACGAATTGGTCGGAAAAGGAACGCCGAGATTGACCAATTTCATAAACGAACGCACGGAGGAGGCCGCCTCGATCAGTGCGGTGTCGCCGTGTACACATCCTCCTTCAAAGAGCGTTCGGGCCATTTCTCGAATGCTGTCACCTTCTGGTCCGGCCAGTGACAATTTATAATAGGTCTGTTTATCGCTTCCTGTATTTCGAGATGTTCCATCATTGACACCTTCTGTAATGATAATCAAACTGCGATGTCCGAGATCAAAAAGAGTGTCGGCGGCATTAAACCCTGCGCATCCTGTCCCAATTATTATTGTGTCAAATATCATGTGTCAAATATCAAAACATTTTGGCAATTTCGCACAAACTTTCGAGTATAATAAACTGTAAAAAATTAGTATGCGTTCACGGAAATTGTGTATTTTATCCATAAATACAGCTAAATTTGTATTGTCCTGAAAGGACATTTCCGAATCCTGTCGGGATTGAATAATGGCGACCATTATTCAACTCCTTCGTGGAGTTGTGTGTTTTTGTGGGCAATTCGTTTCTGCAATTTTTGAACAGTGCCGATGTTCGGGGACATGAAACGCCTCGGTGTTGGAAACGAATCCGGTCGGCGTTCTGGAACGAATTCCAATGGGGACGGCCAGTATTTAATTTACTGGGTGTGTTTGGCATTTTTTCAACCGCTCTGGGACTCCTTCGGAGTCGGAAATTGGCAACATTTCATTTGCAATAATTATTTATTGAAACAATAACACAGGGCGACTCGCCAAACAACCGCCGCCAAACAACCGCCGACTAACGCCGGCGGCTCGCCAAACATGGACACAAATTTTGCATTGAAAATTCTAAAACCATGAACGAATACCATTTTTCTTTTATTTTTGCGCTCCAGTTTCCATGACAGGAATGGGTGCGGTTCCAAACAAGTGAGTCGGCAATGTTCCATCCCATTTTTCGACTGCTGTCAGCCAGATCAATTCGGGAGTCGCATATTTACTTTTGAGATTGAGTGCTTCTGCATCGGCTTTCGCTTTTTCCATGACCGATTCAGCGGCTCCTCTTGCTGTTTCCACTGCTTGCTTTGCTTCAAATTTGAATCGTTCTAATTCTTTTTCTGCTTGCAAAGCCCGCTGTTCGGCGGTCATTTTTTCTTCTATTGCTTTGTTAAATTCACTCGAAAAATCAAAATTTGTGATATTCACCGCATCAACAACCACTCCAAATGGCAAAAGTCGCTCGCTGATTGATTCGTGGATTCCCGATGAAACTACCGATCTTTCTGTGATGAGTGATTCGGCGGTGTACTTGGCAGAACCAGACTTAAATGCTTCCTGAATAGAAGGTTCGATCACGATATTCAAATACAAAATGCCGATTTCACGAAAAAGTGTAACTGCTTTCGTTTTGTCGATTCTATAGTTGACGACTATCTCCGCATTGACTGTTTGAAGGTCTTTCGATGCAGCCGCCGTTTTGACTTCCGCTTTTTGAATGCGAATATCGAGTGATTTGACCTGTGTGATAAAAGGAATTATAAAATGGACACCCTCGGTGAGAGCATCTTCTTGTGCCTGTCCAAGTCGAATCACGATTCCGACATGTCCCGGTTGAATCACGATAATC
>JBOFGF010000199.1:0-8576 GCA_051649005.1 Thermoguttaceae bacterium
GAATTTCTTCAAACTGATGCAGCCATCAATCCAGGTAATTCCGGCGGACCACTTATCAATTTGCAGGGCGAAATCATCGGCATAAACACCGCGATTGCTTCAAAAACCGGCGTTAATTTGGGAATCGGTTTCGCTCTCCCATCCAACAACGCAAAATGGGTCGTCCAGCAACTTCTGCAAAAAGGAAAAGTTGATCGCGCCTGGATCGGTGTCGTCACTGTGCCACTCACTCCCTGGGAAGCAAAACGACTCGGGGTCAAACCAAATGCTGGTGTCATTGTCGATTACACCATCCAAAATTCTCCCGGACAGCAGGCTAAATTGCAAACAGACGATGTTATCATCGCCTTCGACGATCAACCCGTCAATGCCGTCTATCAACTTCAACGGCTTTCAGAGCGAGCAAAACTCGAAGAACCACATTCTCTGACGATCATTCGAAACAAAAAAGAGATGCGCGTCCCAATTGAAGTTCAATCACTTCCTTCCTCTTTGTAATGATTATACTCAGCATTGTCAATAAAGTCACGTTTTCAAAGTCCCGAAACCCGTCGGGTTTCAATTATGGTAGATTCGCAACAAAAACGCCCCCCAATGCCATCGGCATTGAATTATGGTCAATTACAATTAGCGTCGCCTCACAACCATAATTCAACTCCGACGGAGTTGTGTTTGTTTGTGGGCAATTCGTTTCTACCATAATTGAACGCCGACGGCGTTCGGGGCGAAAATTCCGGTGCTCACGCACCGGCTCGAAAGACGTTCGTTTTTTATCACAATTCCGCTGTTCACGCACCGGCTCGAAACGCGGTGTTGAGTATACAATCAAAAATTCAAATAATGACGAAATATCTTCGCCAGATTACCATATTCTACTGGGTTTTCCTGACAATGCTCCTCTGGCTTCCCGATCCACGAGTCCTCCTCTTTGGATGGACTCCCAGCGAAGGACCAAGTGGATATGCTCATCTCATAACTTTTTCCCTCCTCGGATTCCTCGTCAAACTTGCATTTGCCCAAAATTCCACTTTTTCTTCGTTCATCATCCTCGTCTCTTACGCCTTCGTTACCGAAATAGTACAAAATATCCTCCCAATCCGTGCATTTGAATGGCTCGACATCGCACAAGATACCATCGGAATTACTATCGGAATAATCGTCGCCCTCTTTGTGAAAACAACAATCACCCGTTTTAACCACAATTGAAACACCCCCTCTTGCCACTTATGCAAAATAAGTTAAACTACTCCTTTCTATGAGTGGCGTTTCCGTTCGGGGGGACAGACTATACTGACACTAACTCCTCCCGTTTCAATCTCCACTCATGGACGGAGCGAACGGACTTGTTGTTGCAACCCGATTCCATTTCAAAACACGTTGTTTTTACAGCCAGTTGCTAGTGTAGCTCAATTGGTAGAGCAGCTGATTTGTAATCAGCAGGTTGCGGGTTCGAGTCCCATCACTAGCTTTTATAATAAACACTAAACACGTTTTATCAAAAAAAGGGGGGATTTCCCGAGCGGTCAAAGGGGACAGACTGTAAATCTGTTGACTATGTCTTCGGAGGTTCGAATCCTCCATCCCCCACTTTTTATTTTATATTTTATATTTTTTTATATTTATATTTTTTATATTTGTTTTGTAAAAATTTTGCGGGTGTAGCTCAATGGTAGAGCCACAGCCTTCCAAGCTGAAGACGAGGGTTCGATTCCCTTCACCCGCTTTTAGATCCGTTTGTTGCGAAAACGGGTTAAACATGTCGTTGATGCTGTTGTAGCTCAGTTGGCAGAGCACGTCCTTGGTAAGGACGAGGTCATGAGTTCGAATCTCATCAACAGCTTTGTTTTTAGTGACGAGTGCCGAGTAACGAAATGACGAAAGAATTTCATGAATTTTCTTGTCGCCATTGACTCGCCGCTCACTCGCCACTCGTAACTCGCCACTAACCACTCATTATTTTTTAGGAGAATTTAACATGGCAAAAGAAAATTTCCAGCGTACCAAACCTCACGTCAATGTGGGAACTATCGGTCACATTGACCACGGCAAAACAACGCTCACCAGTGCGATTCTCGCCGTTCAGGCACAGAAACAGCTCGCCAAAGTGAAAAGCTATGCCGACATCGCAAAAGGTGGAACCGTGCGTGATGCCACCAAAACGGTGACCATTGCTGTCGCTCACGTCGAATATGAGACGGATAAACGTCACTATGCTCACATTGACTGCCCGGGCCACGCCGACTTCATCAAAAACATGATCACCGGTGCTGCTCAAATGGACGGAGCGATCCTCGTCGTCGCCGCAGATGCTGGCCCGATGCCGCAAACTCGTGAACACGTCCTCCTTGCTCGACAGGTGAATGTGCCGAATCTCGTCGTCTTCCTCAATAAAATCGACCTTCTCGACGATCCAGAACTTCTTGAACTCGTCGAACTCGAAGTGCGTGAATTGTTGAGCAAATACAATTTCCCTGGCGAAGAAATCCCGATTATTCGTGGTGTTGCCCGAAATGCTCAGCAGAATCCCAGCGACCCCGCCGCCGCCGAGTGCATCGGTAAATTGATGGACGCTCTCGACAGCTACATTCCAGAACCGCCGCGTGAACAGGACAAACCGTTCCTCATGGCGATTGAAGACGTTTTTTCAATCGAAGGTCGTGGAACAGTTGCCACAGGTCGAATCGAACGTGGTGTCATCAAAGTCGGTGAAGAAGCCGAAATCGTCGGATTCAGCGATGAAAAACGCAAAACCGTCGTTACTGGTGTTGAAATGTTCAACAAAACCCTCGATCAGGGACAAGCAGGCGATAATGTCGGTCTTCTCCTTCGTGGTGTCAAACGCGAAGAAATTATGCGTGGACAGGTTCTTGCCAAACCAGGCTCAATTACTCCGCACACTGAATTTGAAGCCGAAGTGTACGTCCTCTCAAAAGAAGAAGGTGGTCGTGCCACTCCATTCTTCAGTGGATATCGCCCGCAGTTTTATTTCCGTACAACCGACGTGACTGGTGCTCTCCATCTCCTCGGCGACGCTGAAATGTGCATGCCCGGCGACAACGTGAAACTGCGAGTCGAACTCATTGCCCCAATTGCAATGACCGAAAACGTCCGTTTCGCAATTCGTGAAGGTGGTCGAACAGTCGGCTCCGGTGTTGTAACGAAAGTTCTCAAATAGAGTTGTCAGTAGTCAGTGATTAGTTGCCAGTTGTTAGTTGTCAGACATGAGTAATTTAGCAGTAATTTAGCTCTTTTCTGAAAACTGACGACTGTAAACTAAAAGCTACTAAGTAGGGAAGTAGTTTAGTGGTAGAACTGCGGTCTCCAAAACCGCTGGTGGGGGTTCGATTCCCTCCTTCCCTGTTTTGGAAATGATGTTATACTACTTACTGTTGTTCATCCATTAACCTAATAAATAATCGTGTCATCCTTAATTCGAGAACTTTTTCGATTGAAGCCGTATAAGAACACGCAGGGTCGTTTGGTTCGTCGTTTGACCATGATGGCGATTATGGTCATGTTTGCGGCCGGTGCTTATAAGTTCTTCAAAATTGACTTTTACGAATGGCCAATACTTGGCGATCCGATTGCTCGATTTGCCATCGCCTGTGTTATCATTGCCGCCGGAAGTTGGTTCGCTTTTCGCTTAGTGAATTGGCCGTCATTTGCAGATTTTCTCGTTTCCGTCGAATCAGAAATGGTGAAAGTTTCATGGCCAAGTAAAGCAGAGTTGTACTCATCGACATTGGTCGTTCTTGTTATGTTCGTCCTTTTGTCAGCCATGATTTATATGTTCGATGCTGTTTGGGTCACCATTTTTACTTGGCTCGGCCTGTTTTAGATACAAATTATATCATTATATCGCAGTCATTATATTGCAGTTCGCCTCAGAGAATCTGCTTTGTTCGTAAAAAGCACATTTTTTGAAGGACTGTCAGTGCAAAGCCGTCAAATAGAATTGACGGACTGCCCCGCAAGTTGTCATTATCCACACACAAGGAAATTCGGAGTTAGAACATGACGGAGAAGGAAACTCAAGTTGCCGCCTCTGAATCGCACGAAAACTCTTCCACTGAAGAACCTGCGACCATGCAGTGGTATATCCTGAAAGTGCAAGTTAATCGTGAAGATACGATTAAACGTAATATACAACGTCGCATTGATAAGGAAGGCATGAACTCCTATTTCGGTCGTATTCACGTCCCGATAGAAAAAGTCAAAGAAATACGAGGCGGGAAACCGCGCGAGGTGAAACGGAAATTGTATCCAGGTTATGTGATGATCGAAATGGTTATCACGATGGAAACGTGGTTTTTGGTTCGTGAAACGCCGGGAGTCGGTGATTTTACTGGAACATCGGCACAAACGACGAAAAAGCAGGCCAATGCAAATCCCGATAAACCATTTGAGTTTCCGCGTCCGACCCCAATGTTGCCGCACGAAGTTCAGCGTATGTTGGCCAGTGAAGCCGATGACACGACCGAAGTGCCAAAATTGAAAGTCGGATACGAAGTTGGTGCTCTCGTCAAAGTAAAAGAAGGAACATTCGAAAATTACGAAGGAACGGTCGAATCAATCGACCTTGCCAGTGGACGTGTTACTGTCGTGATAAACCTTTTTGGACGCAGCACGCCCGTCGAACTCGAATACTGGCAGATCGTCGTCGAAAATTAAGTTTCCGGCGGGGTTTATCTCCGCGAATAATGTCAAATTAAACGAAAATGGCGGGGACGATTCCCGTCGCTAACAATTAAACGAAAATGGCGGGGTGATCCTCGTCGCTAACAATCATGGCAAAGCAGCTTACAGCGACAGTTCGTTTTCATGCAAAAGGCGGTCAGGCGACTGCGGCTCCTCCGGTCGGAACCGCACTCGGTAAATACGGACTAAATCTCGGTCAGTTCGTTCAACAGTTCAATGAACGCACCAAACCCGATTTGGGAATGCGTATTCCAGTTGTCGTCAAAGTATACAGCGACCGTACTTTCGAACTAGAAACGAAAACGCCGCACAGTGTCGATCTCCTCAAACAAGCCGCCGGAATCGTCAGTGGCAGTGGCAATGTTCCCCGTGTCAAAGTTGGCACAATTTCCAGAAAACAGATTGATGATGTTGCCGCAAAAAAAATGCGAGACCTGAATGCTCGAACTGTCGATGCGGCCCGAAATATCCTCGCCGGAACAGCGCGAAGTATGGGACTGGATGTTGTCGATTGAAAGTTTAACCCACTTTCATTGAGAGCGGTTGTTTCGCCCAATCAAGCCATTTTTTACAAAATTGGCACAGCAACAAACGACATATTAAAAAAACGACACATTAGTCTCGTTTATAGTAGAAATAATTCGTTTAATAACGAGCAGCGGATGTCAATCCGTCAATTAGCAGCTCTCAGCTGCAACAAAATAAACTATCACGGGAGAGGCGATTTTGCGAAATGTTTTGTGACATTTTCGTTTTTATCACTTCATTATTCACCGACTTTTTTTTAACTTAAATGGCAAAGCAATCGAAACGTTATCGCGCCAGCGCGAAAAAAATTACGTCCAAAGACCCACTTCCACTTCAAGATGCCGTCGCTCTTATCAAAGGGTTCGACAACTTGAAATTCAATCAAACAGTCGAAATTGCGATTCGTCTTGGAATTGACCCGAAACAAGCCGACCAACTGGTTCGCGGCTCGATTGTTCTCCCGCATGGAATTGGTAAATCCCTCCGAGTCCTCGTTCTCGCCAAAGGTGACAAAGCAGCCGAAGCCACCGAAGCTGGTGCTGATTTCGTGGGCGAAGCAGATATGGTCACCAAAATCAAAGAAGGTTGGACCGACTTCGATGTCTGTATTGCCACACCAGATATGATGGGACTGGTCGGCCCGCTCGGAAAAGTTCTTGGTCCGCGTGGTTTGATGCCATCGCCTCGTGCTGGCACCGTCACAATGGATGTCTCTAAAACAATCAAAGAATACAAAGCAGGAAAAGTCGAGTTTAGAAATGACAAAGCCGGAATCGTTCATGCGGTCGTCGGCAAAATCAAATTCGATGCCGCTCAGCTTGTCGATAATATCAGTGCTTTCATTCAATACGTCCACAATTTGAAACCCGCCGCCGTGAAAGGTGTCTACGTCAAAAGCGTGACCCTTTCTGCCACAATGTCACCAGGTGTCCGCGTCGTGAGTTAAATGTTTAGTCCCGTTTTATTGCGACGTGTTGTAAAAGTCGCTTTCAGCCAAAGCAGGCTAAACGGTCGTGTATCTCGCATCCAGCCTCCAGTCTCCAGTCTCCAGTCTAAAAAAATGAGTAAATACGTTAAACAATTGATTACAAATGGTGTTGCCAAACGTCTCGATGGTGTCCAGTATTTAATGCTGGTCGGATTCAGCGGATTGACTGCACCTGCAACGAAAAAACTTCGTGACACACTCGCTGATAAAGGCATCAGCCTGATGGTGATAAAAAATAGTCTTGCTCGTCGAGCAACGGAAGGAACCCCACTTTCAGTGGCATTCGATCAGATGGCCGGTTCTTATGCGCTCTGCTGGGGAGCGACCGACGTTGTGACACTTGCCAAAGAACTCGTTAAACTGACGAAGGACAAAGCCCTGACAGGCTTTGAAATCAAAGGAGCCGTTCTCGATGGCGAATCCCTTACTGCGGCGCAGGCAGCAGAAGTGAGCAAGTGGCCAACTCGAGAAGAGCAGATTTCGCTCCTTGTCGGACAAATTGTCGGAGTCGGTTCGAAACTCACGAGTCAACTTATTGCGATTGGAGGCAAATTGGCCAGTCAATTGGCAAAACTCGGCGAAGATAATGACGGAGATGACAGTACAACTGAGTAGTAAACGAAACATTCCAGCCCTTCTTTGCAAAAGAGAAGAGCTAGGAAAAATTGCGTTATAAATAAATTTTATCACTGCGAAATCAGTTTTGCGATGCTGCATGTGTGAAATGTAGTAACTGAGATTGTCAGGGAGCTTATTAACCCATTTTTTTATGGCGTTTTTTGCGCCAAACACGAAAGGAACATCACATGAGTGAAGCAGCCCGCGAATTTTCCGCATTGTCCAAAGAACTCGGAGACAAAATCATTGCTTTGACGCTCAAAGAAGCGAAAGAGTTGAGCGATTACTTGAAAGAAATTCACGGCATCGAACCAGCATCTGGTGGTGCTGTGATGATGGCCGCTCCGGCTGGTGGCGAAGGCGGCGGTGAAAAACCGGAAGAACAGACCGAATTTGACGTTGTTCTCGAAGGTTTCGAAGCCGACAAGAAGGTGTCGATCATCAAAGTCGTGAAAAACGCGACTGGTGGTGGTTTGGCCGATTCGAAAGCTCTCGTCGAAAGTGCCCCATGCAAGATCAAGACCGGCGTTTCGAAAGAAGAAGCCGAAAAACTCAAGAAGGAATTGATCGACAATGGTGCGAAAGCCAGCGTCAAATAGTGTTTGCAGAATGACTTGGTCGTTTTGTCGAACAGGATAAAATAACGAGAAGCCGGAGTCGAAAGACTTCGGCTTCTTGTCGTTTGATGGCTTCTTGCCGTTTGATGTTCAGCGATGTTTATCCCATCTTTTGCAATTTCTGTGGCTTTTATTGTAACTGTTTGCAAAAATTTTCCGGCAAAGCAATAAAAAATAGGATTGTAACTGGTTATTTCGGATTCACACATTCATCGAATTCCGATTCCGAGACGATGCGGATTCCCAGCGCGGCAGCTTTGGCGAGTTTGCTTCCTGGTTTGTCGCCTGCGAGCAAGTATGATGTTTTTGCCGAAACACTCGATGACGTGCGACCACCTCGCTGGTCGATAAATGACTCGATTTCAGCACGTTTGAAATTTTGGAACATTCCTGTAACGACAATCATTTGGCCGGAAATTGGAAGTTTCGATTCGTCCCAGTGAGCAAAACGGCTTTCAGCAATTTGCGAATTTTTATCGAGCAATTGCAAAGAAAACAAATCCGATGTTGCTGCATTTTCGTTTTGTGCCGCATTTTGATCGAGTGGTAAAAATGACGAGTTTTGAGAAGAGAGTGGCATCGCAAAAAGACCGAGTGAAATGAGGTCATCAATGGTTTCGATTCCTTCGGCAGATCGGAAATAGTCGAACAAACTTCGGGCAATCACGTCTCCGATTTCATCGATTACACTCAGTTCGTCGATTGTAGCTTTTCGCAATTTCTGAATGTCTCCAAAATGTTTTGCTAATAAATTTGCCGTTCTTGTTCCCACATGTCGAATACTCAGAGCGGCCAATTGCGCGGCGAGTGGTCTATTTCGACTTTGTTCAATTTGATGAATAAGATTGTCGGCCTTTTTCACTCCCATTCGTTCAAACTTGCACATTTCTTCTTTTTTTGTAACAATTCGATACAAATCTCCGATTTTTTGTACAAGTTTATTCTGAACGAGTGTCTCGATCAATTTTTCACCAAGTCCATCGATATTCATCGCACTTCGTCCTGCAAAAAAACGAATTCGTTCTTTTAGTTGCGCGGAGCAGTTTTTATTGAGGCATCGAACATACACGCCTCCGTCGTCTTTTTGTAACACACTTTGGCAATCGGGACATCTAGTCGGAAAAATG
>JBOFGF010000200.1:0-4606 GCA_051649005.1 Thermoguttaceae bacterium
TGATGCAGCAGAGGGCCTCCGACGCAGCTATTGCAGAAGTGCATCCGAAAGTCAAATAGCGAGCTTCGACAATGATGTCTTTTAGTGGGTCGTTTGCATCTCGATTCACACGAAAGGTGAATCGCAGCGCGTCCCCACATGCGACAGAACCGTGTTCTCCGAGTCCATCGGGATTTTCCACCTCACCGAGATGAGTACCCGGCTTTCCATGAACGGCATCCATGAAAAGCTGCTTCGTTTTTTCACTATATTCCCATGCCATTTTATGACCTTATAAAAGATATTTCATGTGGAGTGGTTCGAAGAATGTCGGAGTTGAAAACATGCCACGATACTCTTTAATCCCTTTGCCTGTTCAGCCAGAGCATGTGATTCAGCAGATGTTTCCTCTGAACCAGATGCGTTTTGCTGTGCGACCCCTTCAATTTGATGAATTCCTTGCACGACTTGATGAATTCCCTCGGCCTGCTTCTTGCTACTATTGACAATGTTATTGACTAAAGCGGAAACTTCGTGCTGGGATTTTACAATTTTATCGAGAACATTTCCGGTTTTTTCGGCGAGTTTTGCACCTGCGTCAATTTGGCGATTGCTCTGATCGACCAGATCGGCAGTTTCGCGGGCGGCTTTTGCACTTCGAGCGGCCAAATTTCGAACTTCTTCTGCCACGACGGCAAATCCTTTTCCATGCTGTCCAGCGCGAGCAGCTTCGACGGCGGCATTCAGAGCCAAAAGATTCGTCTGGAATGCAATATCATCAATCATTTTAACGACTTGTTTTACGGTTTCCGATGTTTTTGTGATTTCTCGCATTGAATCGAGGAGAGACTGCATCAATCCAAGACCATCAGATGCGGTGCCACTTGCGCCGTTGACTGCTGCTGTCGCTTGATTTGCCATGTCAAAATTTTGCTGCATACTTTCGTTTAATCCCGTCATTGCCGCAGAAATTTGTTCCACACTCGAAGCAGATTTTGCGGAGCCTGTTGAAACTTGTTCCGATGCAATTGCTATTTGGTTCACGCCGACCTCAACAACTTGCACCGATTGTTGAACTTTTTCGAGTGTTTGATTGATTTGAGCAATCATTTTTTCGAGACTCTGATTCATTGTATCTTCGGGACCTTTGATGTGAACATACATATCCCATCGTCCCTGTGCCATTTTTTCTGCAAGATGACTGATGGCACTAAACTCTTCCAATACCGTTTTCAATCCACGTCCAATTTCACCGATTTCATCTTTGCGATTTTGGAGTCGAGCTGGAAATTCGGACTGTGTGTCGCCAAAAGAAACAAGTCGATTCAAAATATCCGTCCCGCTTTTCAAATCTACAACAATTCCATGAGCAACCAAGTACGAGAATACAAGTGTCAAGACAATCGACACACCGAGAGCTATCCACACCGGCAAAGTCGCATTTCGGAGAGCAAAGCTACTTTTTTCGTTTGCCAACTGAGTTTCATCTTGGACGAGTTTGTTGATTTCAGCGATGTCACCTAAAAGTTTGTCCGCAGCCGGAGTGATTTCATTGAGAAAGTAATCGTGGGCTGGCTCCATATCTTTCGGATTCCATATTTTTTGCAATTGGCCTCCCATCGCGTGTACATGAAGGTGATTCTCAGCGATGGATTTGTATTTTTCGATCAATTCGGGGCTCATTGAAGCAACGTGTTTTTCGCCATTAGAGTAGTACCAAATGCCAAAAGGACATTTAGTACCATCGGTCGAAACCTTAAGTTCGGGTACTTCCTTTGTCATCGCATCCTGAATCGTTCGCAGCCAATCCAAGTGCGCCCGCTGTGCATCGACTATTTCAGTGCGAAAAGTGCGATAATTCACCTCTTCCTCGATGAGACCCTGAATATAGTTGCCAGTATAGACACTAATAAAACAGGTAATAGTGGATAAGACAATACCAATACATCCGACACTAAAAATTTTTGAAAATAGGTTCATGTTTACTTTATAATTTTCTACAAAAACAGTTGTGCAGTCACGAATGATACAAAATCACAAAACTCCCATCTAATTGATGGTGCTGCCAAAGCAAATCACTGCCAAGATATTTTACCACAATTTATTATTCTGTAAAAGAGTACATGATGTTTTTTTATAAAAATTATTTTTTTGTGGAATTTTTTTGAATTTTTTGGGCGGAACTCCTATTTTGATGTCAGTTGCACGGTTCCCTGAGTGTGCAACAAATCTTGATGAGTGGAATCTTCCACAATCACTGGATAAATCAGCGATGTCCGACTTTCTTTCGTCGATTTGGACGGAATTATCCAGTGTTCATCTCGAACGAATAGATGATAAAAATATCCAGCAATGAGAAGTAGAACGACACCAAATGAAGCGGATTGCAGCAGAATCAACATCGAGGCAGGCTGATAGAACAGTATACCAAGAAATGCGAGTCCTAATCCGAAGATTGCTCCCAAATAGCGTGATTGTGGAATATACATGAGGATCAATCCGATTACAAGTGCGACTCCACTTGACATAAAAACAATCGTGGATCGATTCAACACAGAGAGTGCCACTTCGACGGGCGGATGGAATGTACTAAAGAGATATTGATTGGCCTCATCTGGCACTTTATATTCGGACAAGTTACTCTTAAATCCAATACTATCGAGTGTCATAGAAGGAGATCGTCCCCAAAAAAGTCCATTCCAGGTCCATTGATATTCAGGAATCCATCCAGAAGGTGTTTCTATTATATGTTTGTCAGATGGCAAAATCAATTGCCAATACATGTTTCTGACTAATGTCTCGATTCCAAAATGAGGAAGTTGCAGTGGTGCATGTCGATATGATTCGGAATAGGGAATTCGATACCAAACTTCAATTGTGGACGTTTGTCGTCCCTGATTACTTTGAAAAGATTGTCGCAGTGGAATCACCAGCTCTCCTTTTGCAGATGGAATCAGAGCCAGCGGCATTTGGTCAAGGAATACGAGAACATGTTCACCGAGTGTTTTCTGAGGAAGCCAAATGGACAGTGTGTCTCGGTCACTATTGACAGAAAATAGGCATCGATCCATTCGCATAGATGTCGATTCTGAAAGCCACGTCTGAATCCATGCCTGATCCAATATCGTCGTTCCTGTTGTATCCCGACTTATCAGGCTTCCCCACAATAAAATTTTATCCTGAGGGATTTTGGTCAAAAAACAAAGCATTGCTTGTTCTGATCCATGATGTCCCTGATTTGAGATGGATGACTCGATGACTTTCCAGTTCGGCGCACATTCGTCCTGGATGTCAATACTGACCCCTGGACGCAATATGATGTCAAGTTGTTGTGAAAGACAAGGAATGTCCGCAGATTGAATCAGTGGAACAGAAAATCCTGTTGTGACATCTGGTTCCAACGAAAAATGTGGAATCGAGTATTTGAACGTGACTTGGAATTTCCCTATTTGTCCTTCGGGAAGTACAAGACGTTTAAGAGTTTCTTCCGAATCTTGGTTTTCCTTTTCTGCAAGAGGAATATCTCGCAAAGTAAGTTCTTTGTCGCCGAGAGAGAATTGAATCGTGTTTGTATCCTGAATTGCTTTCGGAATACGGAAAGTGAGAGAATCGACGGGAGCATACTGAACGTCATACAAAAAAGTGGAAGTTACTTGGTACATGGACTCCGATGGATGCAATTGAATCAGCTGAGTTACTCGCGCTTGCTGTCGATGATAAATAACGTCGGCAACAAAAACAGCATCAGATCGTTCGGCGCGATAGAAGAGCGGAATTTGCTGGCGAGTAGGAAGTTCCACTCGAACATCACCTGCTTGTCTGACAGACCTCCGCGTCAATCCACTCATTTGGGATTCCGGCGTTTGCTGCACATTTTCCTGCGGATTATTTTCCGGCTGCACATTTTCCGGTGGATTATTTTTCGGCGTTGTTTTCGATGAAATTGCTGAATCAATTGGTGACGTTTGCTGGCTTTCTGACGTTTTGCCAGTCTCGGAAATTTCTGGAGTTTTGATCGTTTTATGCGGAGAACTCAGAGCGAAAGATGCTTCCAAAGGAGGAATTGTGGCATCTTCCAGCGGAATCAATTCGACATTGTCGGCGGGCAAAATGGTCAATGAGGCGGGTTCACTCCAAGTCGCAACTGGCTGCGGAAGTGGAATGACAAGTCGGTGCGTTTTGCCATCTGCTATTGGAATTTGTTGATAAGCTTTCAATTCTAGTTCAAAATTCCCCTCAATTGGAGAACGAAGTGGAATAGTCAAAAGTCCATCACTTCCCTGCTCCACATCTGAAAAATCAATCAGATTCGCCGGTTTGATTTCGCCATTCCATTTCCACCCGGGAAGATGCAGTGCGACTTTGTCGGTTTTGGCACCATGAACCACAAAAGACAATCGAGCATTTAGGAGCAAAATCCCCTTTTCGACCTGAATCGTATATTCCGGTTTGACATTAATTCGTGTTTGCGGCGAAACCAATTGACCACGAAAAAGAAAAGGCTGCACAAAATAATCGAATTTTGCACTGATGCCTTCTTGGAGCATCGATTCTTTGAGTTTTGCAGGCCGAATGCCACGAAGTGGTTTCCAGTTCGCACGCATGTCATCTGGAATACTCAAGTGGA
>JBOFGF010000201.1:0-4766 GCA_051649005.1 Thermoguttaceae bacterium
TTACTGCGAGATGCAGTCGATTCTTGTTGCATCACCAAAAGACTTTTCGTGCGTGTTTTGAGTCGCATCAATTCGTCTGATTCAATTCCTGCTTTCAATCGGGATAATTCTTCGCACAAAAGATGTTTTGCCTCTTCGGCGCGGTCGCAGCTCGTGCCACAGTAACAAAAAACGCCGGCCATGTCTCGCAAACTGATATAAGAAGCATGAACAGTATAACAAAGACCCCGTTTTTCTCGCAATTCGGTGAAAAGTCGGGAACTCATTCCGCCACTCAAAATACTTACACAACTCCAAGCAAGAAGCGAATCAGGATGACACAGTGGAATCGTCGGATATGCAATTCCAATGTGCGTTTGTGCCGATTCTGTCGGAAAATGACGAGATGTCGCATTGCTGGTCAATACCTCAGTAATTTCATAATTTTGTGGCATCCAGTCGGCGAAAAGCGATTCAACTTTTTGACGCAATAAGTCCCAGTCGAGTTTACCTGCGACGCTTAAAATTGCCCCATTTGGTTGGTAATACTTTGAGTGATGACGACGCACATCGTCAATGTTCATCGTATCAATTGCATCCATTTCGCCGCAGCTACTGCGTCCCCACGGATCAGGAAAAAAGAGGCGATGGAGTTCCTGATGAACCTTTCCAGCTGGGTCATCTTCAATTGCATACAATTCGAGTCGCAAAATTTGTTTGGCCGCCTCCAATTGATCTTCGGGAAAAAGAGGCCGCCGCACCTGATCTGCCAGCAAATCGAGTGATTCGTGAAGATGACATGCGAGAAGCGAAGCTCCGAATCCGGTGTGTAAATTGGCGACTGCTTCGGCGGTTTCGCCGCCGATATTTTCGATGGCTTCCATAAATTCTCGACTCGAACGATTTCCAGAACCGCGCAGAGTCATTTCACAAAGCAGACTCGAAATGCCGGCCTGTTTGGGTAATTCCAAAACAGGTCCGCAGGGAATGAGCAGCGACCACGAAACTGATTCGGCCCAGTTCATGGACTCCGCCAAAAGAACCATTCCATTATCGAGTATGTGTGTGTGCATGAATGGTCAATGTTTTTGTTTTGCAGACATTTCAGCGAGGATACAAATTTCAAGCGAGCCGGAGACATACGCCCCCAGATATGCAAGTTTCGTGTCGTTTTGCGGTGAAAAAAGCGGTCGTTTCTCTTATTTTTTTGCAGTGGAGAACGAGAAACCGATTTGCAAAGCCAGCAGGCCCCACAGACATTTAAATGGAATCGAAATCGGATGAGCATTTTGTGGAAAGTGAAGTCGGCAATTTGTACCACATAAAACATTCGGCAAACTCATTGAAAGTTGAAACCGCTCCAACTGCACTTTTGCTCGTCCACCGACCATGTTTGTCAATTCCCCGACTGCATCCATGACCTCATCATCTATTTCCGACAATTCTGTCATGAGCATGACTGATGCTGCTCTGAGTGCGACCGTTTCCGACATAGAAAGCACGATTGTTCCGACACCGCGTCCACCAACGCCAATAATGCCACTGACTGGATGAAGAGCTTGATTGTTTTCCATTAGTCCTAGTCCGACACGTTCCACTTTGCAGTTGAGCATGGTCGAAAAAACCTCTTCAAGACCTCCAATAACTGGGTTAATGTAATCAATATCAATCGACATAATAGTTCCTTTTAATAAATAGATGGAACGATTGAAACAACTAAAAAGTGTACACGATCTGGATGCGTTTACAATCTTGATAATTCGAATGATGACGAATATCGCTCAGTAACTTAGAATTCCGCAAACAGCGATGAAATTATACCAGTTGAAAAGCGTGTAGTAAAGTAGTGGCATTTTTTCTGTTTGGGTTTTATTAGTCTGCGAACAAGTTTGCACTGAATTTTTTATATTTTCATGCACAATTCGTGTCCAAAATACATTGTCTCCGTAATAAGCAAATTTCTCTGTTTTAGACATACCAAAAAAGGAAAATTCGCAATTCCACAAGCAATCACGTTCTCTCGTATTTTAAGAAAAATCTCTCTAAAAGACCTGCAAAATGCCTTTGCCGAGTTTCTAAACGCCATCCTTCCAACCGAGCCAATCGTCGCCGGAAGCGTAGCACGCTGCACCGCATTAGCCTCCCAGCAGCTTCGTCGCGGTCGGCATTTACGTTACAATAGTTACAAAAAATAAATCGTTACATAAATTCAAGCGGCCAGCGGGAGCGGTTTGTTCATTGGGCCGAAGCCCTACTGCGTTGAAGCGGCACACTTCCCGGGCTGTCGTTCCTTACTTCGTCTTGACAAAAAAGTTCGCCGAGCAGGCAAAATTCTCTCTTATGAAACTCGCTATTTTGTGAGTTCTCTTGATAAATTAAAGGTATCAGCATCTGAATTTCAAGCGATAATTCAGGCACACTGGGAGGTCGAAAATTGTTTACACATGCAAAAAGACCGTGATCGGGCACTTTTTTGAGACAAGTTGTGAAACAAATGAGAGAATGTTGTTGTTTGTGACATTTTAGCCTCCATGCGTTGAAACAAACGTAAATCGTTCCTGTCATGTTTCTATGCGAATGAAAAGCCGAGTTGTGCGCCAAAAAAACCAAATTTTGCGAAAATTGGTCACAAAACTTTCAAACTTGTTACCGGACTGGTCGCAGATGTGGACGAAAATAAAAAAGGACCAGAGCGGCTGGACATGCCAAGATGAGAAAACAGAAAAAAAGGCAATCTGCCAAAACTTTGACTGATTGCCTTTTGAGAGAAATTGGACCAATACCAAAACTTGGCCCATCCGAAGACGAATTTTCTTTTTGTTTCCTGCACTCGCGCCACGGAAACCATCGCCGGAAAAAACCTTAAAAACATTCGAACATCTGAACACCCGAACATTCGAAGTGGGCAGGGGCGGGATCGAACCGCCGACACACGGATTTTCAGTCCGTTGCTCTACCAACTGAGCTACCGACCCAAGCAATGCGGGAAATTTTATCACGTTCTGCTCTTGCTGTCAACAGGGGGCAAAACAAAACCTCGTGACCGCATAATTCCGAATGATTTATTTATACGTTTTCGAGAAATAATCTTTGCTTTGTTTGGTATTGATTCCTTCTTTTCCTTCCGACCAATTGGCAGGACATACTTCGCCGTGTTTTTCAAAATAGAGCATGGCTTTGGCTGTGCGCAATTCTTCTTCGACATTTCGTCCCAGTGGCGGAGCATTTACTGTCTGGTGCATGACAATTCCCTCTTTGTTAATTAGGAAAGTGCCACGAGCGGCAATGCCATCATCGAGCAAAACTCCATAAGAATCGGCAATCGAGTGTGTCAGGTCGGAAAGAAGTGGATACTTGATTCCTCCGAGTCCGCCTTCTTTGCGGGGAGTGTTAGACCAAGCAAAGTGGGTGTAAACGCTGTCAACGGAACAGCCGAGAATTTGGACATCGAGTTTTTCAAATTCTGCGGCGGCTTCGGAAAAAGCGATAATTTCTGTCGGACAAACAAAAGTAAAATCGAGTGGATAAAAGAAGAGAAGGACGTTCTTTTTCCCACGAAAATCGGTGATTGTGAGCTGCTCAAAAGAACTATTTGGCATCAGTGCCTGAGTCGTAAAATAAGGGGCGGGTTTCAGGATAAGACTTGACATGTTTGGTTTTCCTTTTCATAATTAGGTTTGTTACTGAAAATTTTAGTATCGTTTCCGTTTAACTCACTTTCGCTGAAAGTGATGACCGACTTTTACATCGAAATTACCCAGTGAATTATCAGGTTTTTTTTCGCAATACTATTTTATTTGAGGGAGGAATCGGCATTTTAGCCATCGTTTTATCGATGCTGTGTGGATTTTCTTGCTGGGGAACTCGCATAGAAAATTTCAACGAAATACTGACAGTTGTTGTACTGATTTTAGTTTGGACTCTCCCTCTCATTGTTTCTTATCATATCATACAATTGATTCAATTCAAGTCTCTGACGAAAGTAAAAGAGATTGTGCGTGAATTTTTTGACAATTATTTGGCTCCGCTCTCTTTTTCGCAGTTGGTATTAGTGGCTTTCTTGGCGGGATTTGGCGAAGAACTTTTTTTTCGTGGTTTTTTGCAACTCGGAGGAGTAGAAATCTATCGATATTTTGGATACAATCCAGACACGATGATTATTCAGCTCATCATCATCGGTTTTGTCTCACTCCTTTTTGCGATGCTGCATGCAATAACTGGCACTTATTTTTTTCTGACTTTTGCCGCTTCAATTTATTTTGGATTTATCTTATTTTGGACGGACACCATTTTCGTCCCAATTGGAGTCCATGCACTATATGATTTCTGGGTTTTCCTTCACTTAAAAATGTCTCGATCATGACAAAATTTTTTCAACTGCGTCTCATTTTGTCGTTTCTATTTATTTTATTGCCAAATTGCTGGGCATCTCCCATCTTTGGAGCCGAATCTGATGTGGTCGTCACTGACGAATACTTTCGATCCGCCGTTCCTCGTTCAGAGCGATTTTTGACTCAAATGGAGACAGCTCCGACTCCCGAAAGTACATTTGGAGTTCGAACGCTGTTAGACCATCTTTATTACATGCTTTTTGCGAATCAATTTTATCAAAATGCAGGGAGTGACGGTTCTAAGAAGCCGACGATTCCAATTGATCGACTTGGCATTCTGCTTTCACTGGCCGAAACGATGCAGGATCAAAACGAATCGAGCCGCACTTATGGTAATTTCCGCTGGTATTGGCGCACTCCCGAAGTCACGGATCAAAATGCTGTCGAATTTGTTTG
>JBOFGF010000202.1:0-22132 GCA_051649005.1 Thermoguttaceae bacterium
GAACCGGTGCCAATACAGATGGGATTTCCATCTTTTTCCGTCCCATCGTGTCTCGGTGTTGATTTCGAAAATCTGTTCCGCGCCGCCATCGCAATTGCAATGTTGGGTGCCATCGAATCGTTGCTATCTGCCGTGGTCGCTGATGGAATGACAGGAACAAAACATCGGTCGAACACTGAACTTATCGCACAAGGAATTGCAAACGTCATTGTCCCTTTTTTTGGTGGAATTCCGGCCACTGGAGCAATTGCAAGAACTGCAACAAATATAAAAAATGGTGGACGAACGCCATTTGCCGGAATTATACACGCGATGACTCTCTTGCTCATCGTGATCTGTCTCGGAAATTACGCCGCCAAAATTCCTTTGTGTGTACTTGCTGGAATTCTCATGGTCGTGGCTCTGAATATGAGTGAATACCGACATTTTCTAAGGATGTTGCACGCACCGAAAAGTGACATCAGTGTGATGATTCTCACATTTGCTTTGACCATTTTCCTCGATCTGACAATTGCGATTCCAGTCGGTCTGGTTTTGGCTTCCTTTCATTTCATGCGACACATGGAACATCAGTTTCGGGCTGCAACTGTGGACGACAAACTTCACTCGCTCGCCGCTGATGACCCGAATGAAGACCCACAGACAATGCGACTTTTCGAGGTTCCAGATGGTGTGCATGTTTTTGAGGTCAATGGCCCTTTTTTCTTCGGCGCGGTGAGTAAATTTCAGGCTGCAATCGAAGAAAATATGCCACATGTTTTGATTTTGCGGATGCGAAACGTCCCAATTATGGACGCGACAGGTTTACACGCCATTGATGAAATTTTGAAGTGGGCCGATTCATTCGGTGCAAGTGTACTATTTTCAGGAATTCAACCACAGCCGCACCATGTTTTGACAGAGTATGGTTTGTGGAATCGCATTGGAGAGGAAAACTGTCATCTGTGCATCTCACAGGCTTTGTTACATGCTGCTGAAATTATCGAAAACGAGAATCAAAGCAGAAAAGAGAGAGAGATGCAGCAGCTTTCAGAAATCACCCCCATGAAACACATTGTATAAAAGAAATGGTGTACGTTCACCGATGTTTTGCATCTCATTTCGCCCTGAATTTCAATCTGATCGTGATTTCGATCTAATTTCGATCTGATCGTGATCTTGAATTGATAAACTGCGCATCGTGCATCTCTAATAAGGTCTGCGGGAACGAGGACGTATTGGCAAATAAGGCTCTTGTTGGAATGGAGCAAAATTGGGCGGAAACAATAAATTGGGCGTTTCTGAATCTGCTGGAGGCTGCACAAAATAGTTCAGGGCGCGAGTTTGAATAGACCGAATTTCTTGGCCTGATTGATCGAGTTCACGAGTCGTATCTTCGAGAATGCCTCCCGGAATGAATAATGAGCCAAGTGTGTCTGAAACTGTCGTGATTGCCCCACTCTTTTTTATTGTGCGGAGCATGTATGTGCCAAATGAAGCTGTTTGCGGCGACAATGCTGCCGAATCACGAACTTCGGTAATTGACTGACTAATTATTTTCGGCTCTGGCTCCGAATCTGTCGGGACTGTTTTGATGACTCGCTCAATACGAAAAATAAAAGGATATAATTGTGTTGAATACCAGATTGTCGTTTTGCGATGTTCCGATGCCGTCGTCTGCTCATATACTCGCACTCCGCATGAAATTACATTCAGACCAATCTGTAATGTCGTGAGATTCCCCGATGATATTTTTACTCCTTCTCCATTTGGTTCAGAAAAAAAGTCGAGTATTTTTTTCTGTGCCGCCATTTCGACTTGTTTGCCACCAATTTCAGCCGTCGTCTGCTGTGTGATTTCATATTGATTCGGCTCAACTCTGTCCAATGTCGTGCGAGTTTCTGTAACATTTACAAGACGTTTCGAATCTTTTGGAATTGATGTAACTGATTGCATTAAAACCCACGAATTTGGCAAAAAACCGGCCCAAGAATTTTGGCGAGCAGAAAGAATCGAGACCGCAGAAGACGAAGCAGGAGATGAATTAGTCGAAGTAGATGTCGAATTAGATGGAGTCGATGAAGTGGATTGCTGAGGTGAACTCGGCAAATTGACGGAATCAGTCTCTGCTTTTTTGGGAGATGAGTCAATCTCTTTCAATGAATCAGGTTCAGTTGACTCGTCGTGTGGAATAGAAAGCGGCGGTGCCAAAACCGGCTGAACAGATGCGGGCACGGAAACACCGTCTTCTGCTCCGGTCACAAATGATATTATGAGATTCCCCAGTAATATCAGCACAAAAAAGTAGATGAATGAGTATCGCATGATCGTGATTGTAAAATTAGTGTTTGTGTTTCAAACATCCACTTTTTCTCCAAAGGAGTCACAAATTTATATCACACAGTATACCAGTTTATTTTGCATTTGCCTACTACTTCAAAAAACGTATGTTTCGTTCCGCCAACTTGCAGTTGGGCTTTGCCAGAAAATAAAATACCCAAATACAAAAACATTTCGTGCTATTTTCGCGTCGATGTTCGTGAATTTCGTGGTTAAAATAAGATTTTTCTCTCACAGAGGCGCAGAGGACACGGAGGATTTATCGTCATTTCTCTGTGTCCTCCGTGCCCCTGTGCGAAAAAAATGAAACCGGAAAAAACATTGCACGGGAATGTTCACCACGAAATACACGATATTTTTAAAAAGCAGGTATAAAACTTTTGGGCGGGAGCCTTGAACCAATAAAATTGCAGCAAAGTGTGCTGCGAAATGTGCTAATAAATGAGACGTTCTGGAATTTGCTGAATTATCGTGCTTGAATACTCGATCATGAGTTGTGCCATCCAGGGCATCAAATAGGCCGCCACAAGAACCATGACCAAAATTTTCAGCACGATGGCAATTGTCTGTTCCTGAATCTGTGTAAGTGCCTGCACCAAACCGATTAGCAGCCCGATTATCGTTCCCGAAATAAGAACTGGAGCAGAAACCAAAAGGGCCGTCCAAATAGATGTTCGAGCTAAATCTACTGCAACTTGTGCGTCCATGCTGTGCGTCCTGCAAAATTGTTAAACTATAAACTGCGAATCGTCATCAATTAGATGTTTAACCCGCTTTCGTAGAAAGCGGTTGTTTCGCAATACAAAGCAAATTTCTAAAAAAATGACACTAACAAAAGTATCGTTTTATGCCAGTGTTCACTATAAAATAATTAAAAGGCGGAAATGAGATGGTGCGCATCTAATTCGATAACATGCTGGTTGCTATTGGGACATAATGTTCAAAACTTTCCAAAAGCATCACGACCACCAGTCGCCATCCATCCATTAAAACGAAGAGCATCAATTTGAATGGGAGCGAAATGATGACCGGCGGGAGCATCATCATTCCCATTGAAACCATCACACTGGCAATAACCATGTCGAGAACCAAAAAAGGCAAATAAATTTGGAAGCCAATCAAAAATGACGTTTTCAATTCGCTCAGCATGAAAGCTGGGAGTAATGCTCGCCATGGAATATTCCGCCAAGTCATTTCCTCGGGTGCATTATAATCTTTGATATATCGAAGAAAAACGAGAACATCATCTGTATTGCCACATCGCATCAATTGTTCGGCCATGAATTGCCGAATCGGACGCTCCCCTTTTTCCCAGGCGACTTCGAGTCCGATGCGACGTTCACTAAATGGCAGCACAGATTCGTTGTAAACTTCGGACCAGACCGGTGTCATCACCAAAAGTGTCAGAAAAAGGGCAAGTGCGGTGATTATTTGACTTGGAGGAAGTTGGTTTGTGCCAATCGCCTGTCTTAATATCGACAATACAATCATGATTCGAACGAACGAAGTCGTCATTATCAAGATCGAAGGTGCAAGTGTAATCACAGTCAAAATGACCATGATTTGCAGTGTCGAAACGAGTCCACCGGGAGTTCGGAGAAAATCAACACCGGGCAAAATCCCTTTTGGAACCGGCAAATTGAGCGATTCTGGCTCCGCTGTTTCTTCGAGAATTGGCGGCTCCGGCATAAATTGCGTTCGTTTGAAATCGTTTGGAGCCGAACGATTCACGGCCGCATTGTTCGAATCGACCGTTTCTGGATTCCAAAAGACGGGTTCAACACGTTCTGCATAATTTTGCGGCAATCTGCGCGGATTGTAATTGTTGAACGTCGCTTCCTGCGACAAAAGAGAATTGCTCAAAAGAACGATGAAAAGGCAACAAAGCAGGCCGGTAATCAGGCGAAAAAGTATCCAGTCAAAATTGATGCTGTGAAATTTGGTCATTTTTACTGGAATCGATCCATTTCGAGATCGCAAAAACTTTGTCTCCACTCGTCCCTCACAACTCGCCACTCACAACTCGCCACTCACAACTCGCCACTCACAACTCACACCTGGCCACTCACAACTCACAACTCACAACTGGCCACTCTCCTCATCTTCCATGTTTTCCTGCCGCGATCAATTCGGCGAGACTTGCATCGGAATCGCTGTACAAATCGACCATTGATGTTCCTCGAACAGATCGGGAAGCCGGCATCGGCGCGTGTTTCATTGTTTTCGAGTCACCATCAACATACTGTGTCAGCGTTTTGCGAAAAAGTTCCGATGATGAGTTCGGATCGAGACGGCGGCACATTCCCAACACTTGCACAACTTCGTCTGGATGCGTGATTTCAGTGATTGGTGAAACGCCGTCTGGTGTGATCGAGACCAAAATGAGTCGATTTCCTAGTCGCAAAAGATGAAGTGGAAGTTTCTGCGTCAATTGAATCCGTCCGAGGTCTTCAAAGACCTCTTTGGGAAGTGGTCGGCTTCCTTTTGGTGACACTTTTTTCATAAAAAGAATGAGCAGAAAGAAGATTGACATGACAATCAGAAGACTTCCAATCACCGAGGCGAGAGATGAAAAACCGGTCGGCATTGATGGACGCGGCATTTTATCGAGCACTTTTTCCATTCCAGCAGTTCCCCAATTCCCGCCGATTTGCTGATCCAAAATGTCTGGGGACGATGTTTCAGATGTCGGTGCGACAGAAGGTGATAATAGGTGCGGCGACTGCTTATTCGCTTGATTTGCATCATTTTCTGCCGGAAATGTCTCGGCCGAAATTGAATTTGTGGGATTAGTCGTCGTGTTTCCACTTGCGAGCATTATTGCCTCATTTGAGCGAGGCGGCAATTGACGTGGGTCTGGATTTTGCACAGCCGATCCAATTTCTGGGCCTTCTTCATATTGGACTTGGCGAATCGGCGCAGCAACTGATCTTTGTGTGTTTGTATCGTAATTCGATTGGTCGTAATTTGCTTGTCTGACTGGTAAGTTTGGCATACTTCCGGGGGCAAAACCTGCTGCCAGTGCATTCAAAGAGCGTGGTTTTGACGGTGTTGACTGTGGATGTACTGCCGCACCAAGACTGCCGGGGCCGAAAAACACTTGTGCGTTCGGATCAAATGGGGTTTCCGCAGCAAAAAGTGGGAAAGCATTGATCTGTGGGGCAAACAAAATCGGAAAATCGAGCAATACCGCGAGAAAGAAAAACGTGGCTATTCCAGAAAATTTATTCAATAAAACCATGTAAAAAAGGGGCATCCATGCCCTCCCATGAAAAAAATGGAAGTATTCGTCCTTGAACGACGGTGCATTCTAACAGAAATCATTCAAATCTCCAATATCAGTTTTTGAAATTTTAAGAGCGAATATTCTGTGCATCGTCATCAATTAGATGTTTAACCCGCTTTCGTAGCTGTTTAGCCCGCTTTCGTAGAAAGTGGTTGTTTCGCAAAACAAAGCAAATTTCTAAAAAATGACACTATATTCAACACCGCGAATAAAGTCACGTTTTCAAAGTCCTGAAACCCGTCGGGTTTCAATTATGGTAGATATCGCAACAAAAACTACTACCAATGCCGTCGGCATTGAATTATGGTCAATTAGCGTCGCCTCACAACCATAATTCAACTCCGACGGAGTTGTGTGTGTTGGTGGGCAATTCGTTTCTACCATAATTGAACGCCGACGGCGTTCGGGAACATGAAACGCATCGGGTTTCGGGAACATGGAACGCCTCGTGTTTCAGGAACGAATCCCGTCGGTTTCCGGCGCGGCGAAAAACTGAACTCGAAAGACGTTGTTGAGTATACAATCAGGTCGCCGCTCTGCGGCTATTATCATTCATCCTCACTTATTCCCTTTTGCGCGATTGTGGGATTTACACAGCATTTGGCAGTTTTTTGTTGTTGAAAATACACGTCTCCCATTATAACAGAAGTGCGTCGGTAGTCATAATTTCACGGACGGTATATTTTCTCAGCGGTTCTTCAGTCTTGTATTTATTCGGACGGTGTGATACAATCAACTGAAAGTGAGGGGAAATTTGCTTAATTTTTTATACTTACCAAACACAAAATAGACACTATAAATTTTCTGAACGAATATGACACAAGAATTTGATCGCGCTCTGAGCACCGTTTCAAAAGAGGAAATCAGAGCGAGCGGCATTCGAGTCGGTTATCGCGCAGTCAGTGCATTGGCAGTCAGCGGTTTCGTCTTTTCGCTATTCACTCCACTGATGTTTTTGAGCAATTGGTTTGCCATTTGCCCTTTGATCGGTGTGTTGTGTGGATTGTTTGGACTTTACAACATTCTGTCCTCTCCATTTGATTACACAGGAAAATACTTTGCACACGGGGCAGTCGCACTGTCACTTTTATTTGGACTTTCCGCAGGTGGATGGGGACTTTGGAATTTTTATTTCAGCGTTCCTTTTGGATACACCACTGTTGATTTTGCCGATTTGCTTCCTAATCCCGACACGAAAAAGCTGCCAAGTTACATTGTAGAACTTGGACAGGACCATCGAAAAATTTATATTCGAGGATACATGTATCCAGGACGACAACTTTCTGGTATTCAGGATTTTATGCTCGTCCGAACTGTGGAACATTGTAAATTTTGCACGCCGGAACAGAATCCATTTGACATGATTAGTGTTCATTGTACTGGTGACATGCGTGTTCCATTTCGGCGGCGACCTGTTTTTGTCGGAGGTACTCTTTATATCAATGAAAATTTCAGATATGGCGAATTGCCATATCACATCGAAGCTGATTTGTTTCGATAAAATTGTTTCGATACGAAAAAGTAAAATATAAAAACGATGAACGCAGAATCATTTCGATTACTTGTTAGTGGCGAACGACGTGATTTCACTTCGATGGCGACTCGTGGTCTTTTGCATCTCTGCGAAGTTCCTTATTTTTTTGCGACATTTCTGCGTAATTTTTGTTATGACAAAGGAATAATTGCCAGTGAATCATTTTCGAAGCCAATTATTTCGGTCGGAAATGTAACTCTCGGAGGCACAGGAAAATCACCGCTAATTGCTTGGTTGGTGCGTCATTTTTTGGCAAATCAAAACCGGCCCGGTCTGATCAGTCGTGGTTATAAAAAAAATGACTCCGGTGTAAATGATGAATTTTTGGAATTGGCTTTTCACTTTCCAGAAGTGCCCCATTTACTGAATAGAAATCGGTGCGAAGCAGCAAGAGAGTTGATTTATCGAGTCGCCTCCGAATCAGTTGATGTCATTCTTTTGGATGATGCGTTTCAGCATCGTAAAATTGCGCGTGATTTGGATATTGTGTTGATTGATGCGATGAATCCATTTGGTTTTGGGCATTTGTTTCCGCGTGGAATGCTGCGTGAATCGCTCAAATGTTTGAATCGTGCTGATATTATTTTGCTCTCTCGTGCTGATTGTGTTTCAGAAAAAGAACGAATGTTCCTGCGAGACAAAATTTGCACGCAATTTCCGTGTCAAATTTGGGGCGAAGTGTGTCATTCACCGGCATTTCTCGTTGATATAAAAAGCCGTGAACATTTTCCAATTCAATCGCTTCAAGATAAAAAAATTGCGGCATTTTGTGGAATTGGAAATCCCGGAGCGTTCCAGAAAACACTTGCAAATGCACTGCAAGAAAGTGGAGCGGAAATCGTCGAAATGAGCATTTTTCCCGATCATCATCTTTTTTCTGAGTCGGAAATTGTTCGCATTGTCGATTCCGCGCAAAAATTAGGAGCCACACAAATTTTATGTACAATGAAAGACTTTGTGAAACTCGATCCACTTTGGTTCGGCGATATTTCTACTGCCGCGATTTCTATTTCCCTCCAATTTCTTGCAGGAGAAGAAGAATTTGTTCGCCAAATCGATCAAACGATAATTAACGGCAAAAAAAATTAGACCACGACAAAACGTGACTTTATTGGCGGTGGTGTGTATATCAATAATCTTCTGGAAGCTGTTTCATTTGAGCCAGTGAAAAGACAGGCCCTTCTTTGCAGACATAAACAGGGCCACAATTGCATCGACCACATTTTCCGAGACCGCATTTCATTCGATTTTCGAGACTCGTGAAAATACTTTCGTCTGACACACCGGCATCTGAAAGTACAGGGAGCGAAAATTTGATCATGATTGGCGGCCCGACAACAAGTGCGACTGCATTTTTTGCATCAAAAATGGCTTCTTTTAGAATAGTGGGAACGAATCCAACTTTTCCTTTCCAATCGGAATTTTCTCCGCCCGGATCGACAGTTTGCAGCACATCGACATTTGGATAATCTTGCCATTTCGCCAAATCGTCCCGAAAAACGAGATCGGCGACAGTTCTGGCTCCATACACAATTGATATTTTTCCATAATCATCTCGATTTTCGAGTGCATACCAAATGGCGCATCGAATCGGTGGCATCGCAATTCCACCGGCAACGAAAACGAGGTCTTTTCCTTTCCAGTCGGACATCGGATATGCGTTTCCAAAAGGTCCACGGAATCCTATTGTGTCTCCCGGCTCGATTTTCCACATTGCCTCAGTCACTCGGCCCGTTTTCCGAAAGCAAAACTCGAAATACTCTTTCCAATTCGAACTCGAACAAATGTTGAACGTCGATTCGCCATATCCAAAAACGCTGAAAAGTCCAAACTGCCCGACATTAAAAGAAAACTCCTTTTGTCTGGCTGAATCACAGAATCGAATACGAACTGCTTTTACATCGGAAGTTTGCTGCCGAACTTCAAGCACTTCCATCAACTCTGGTTTATAAATGTTTTCAGTGGAAATGTTATCACTCATCAAAAATAATAAATGCGAAAAAAGTTGCAAAAATTGTATGCGTTCACATATACAGCACACCGGCATAAAACGATACTTTTGTTAGTGTCATTTTTTTAGAAATTTGCTTTGTTTTGCGAAACAACCACTTTCTACGAAAGCGGGATAAACAGCTACGAAAGCGGGTTAAACATCTAATTGATGACGATGCACAGTATAATTTTTGTTTGTGTTTATTGGTGAGTCCGAACAACCCCGCCCATCCTTAAAAATGAGTGAAATTTTGGTCAATGAACGCAGACTGAAAAATTATGGGACAGGAACAGTATCGAGAATGCGGGAGATGATTTCCTCGGAAGTCACCTCTTCTGCCTCTGCTTCATAAGTCAAAATGACGCGATGTCGCAGTATATTGTATGCAATATCTTTAATATCTTGTGGAGTGACATATCCACGTCCTGCGAGAAAAGCGACGGCTCTGGCTCCTTTTCCGAGAAAAATCGTGGCACGCGGAGATGCACCAAAATCGATCATCGGCGCGAGCGATTTGAGTCCCATCGTTTCAGGAAATCGAGTGGCACGAATGATTGATAAAATGTATTCTTTAATACTGTCGTCAATATAGATCATTTCGGTAATTCGCTGCATTTCGATGATTTCCGCCGCCGAAATGACAGGCCGACTTTTTGGCTGCGTGTTTGCAAGTGCTTGATCGAGAATTTTGCGTTCGTCGTCCTTGCTCGGATATGACACCTTCAATTTGAGCATGAAACGATCCACTTGCGCCTCTGGAAGTGGATATGTCCCTTCTTGTTCGATGGGATTTTGTGTCGCCATGACCAAAAAAAGGCCATCCAGCGGAAATGTTTCATCTCCGATAGTCACTTGCCGCTCCTGCATTGCTTCGAGGAGAGCCGACTGCACTTTGGAAGGAGCGCGATTTATTTCATCTGCCAGCACAAAATTTGCGAAAAGAGGGCCTTTTCGAGTCGTGAATTTCCCTTCATTTGGAAGATATATCATAGTTCCGACGAGGTCTGCCGGAAGTAAATCTGGCGTGAACTGGATTCGCTGAAACTTCGTTGAAATGGCCTCTGCAAGTGATTTTATCGCGGTGGTTTTTGCCAAACCAGGGACTCCTTCGAGCAAAATGTGCCCATGTGTCAAAAGCCCGATTAAAAGCCCATTGATCATTGCTTCCTGGCCAACAATTGACCGCGCAACTTCAGAACGAAGTCCATTTACCTTTTCTGCCTGCGCGGCAACAATTTCCCGAATTTTTTGAATATCACCACTCATTTGATTAACTCTGAATAAAATCTATTTGAGAACAGATGTGATTTATTTGGGATGATGTCAAATCAGTTTGGATCGAATGTCAGACGGCATCGAATTGAATATGACTTGATATCATCCTTCTACTATTTACTATTATCCCATTTTTGAAGCGACATTACAAGAGGGCAATACAAGAAGATTGCAAAGTCTTTTTTACAAAATTTTGTTTTTGTAGAAAATGTTTCCAGAATCAACTTTGCTCCAATTCAAAGCCAGTAAAATCGAACTAAGATATGAAACGTCGTCGGAAATATGAGCCTCAATTTGTGAAACTTGGCTCGTCGCTGTCAAATGTCGCAGCGTTTCTCCGAGAGTATAAATTCCTATTCCACGTCCATGATATTCAGGATGGACACGAATGTCGATTAAACTGGCATCCCACGTTCTATTGTACAACAAATCTTCCACTGTCGTTTCAGGATTTGCCACTCGCACTCTGACACGAGCAATTGGTCGATTGGTTTCGGCGTGAATTGCAGTCACTTGTAACCAATCAAAATTGGCCATCGCACATGCTTCCCACCAATTTTTGGGGCGCGGCGCATCATCAAATTCGAGATACAATTCGGACCTCCATCCGACTGTCTTGCTTGTAATCGGTGGTTTGTAGTTCCGTAAATCAAGGTGAAATCGAGATGTGCGTGTCAATAATTTATAGTCCGATGTGAGAAAGGCACTTGTCAAATGCGTTTCAGAATCAAAAAAACCGATTGATTCACCGCCGCCGTGAAAACCTGTGTAAAAAGGGGCGGAAAGATGAGGAGAACCGCCAAAAACTTCTTCTGAACCTCGCTGAAAAAGATATTTTTCCCCTTCTCGAATGAGTAACTTGGCTACTTCGACAGGATTCCTACAACATCGATCAACACACAAGTAACAGATGTGCCCCGTTTGGCGGGAAAGTCCAGAGCCATCGCCGCCGGGTCCGAAGGAAACATGGATATATCCGACAGGAATGTCATCATCATGTGCAAGCAAAATCGAATGTCGATCTAAAAATGGAAGACCGAGAACCTGCACTTGAACAAAATTCATTGTAAGTGACATGAGACCTTTTCGTTCCAAATACGCTTCTTCTTTCTGCCAGAGCATCAAAAGAGTCGCCGGATCGTCATTACGAAAAGGTCGAAATGTCAACATGGTCGATGAAAAAAAGAGAACAACTCGAAAAACTCGATCACTTCCACGAATCAGGACTCCCTCATTTTATCAGATAATTTTCATTTCGTCGAGATGATCTGATTTTTCAAAAAAAATCGTCGCCGATGCCGCCGACGTTTCGAGCCGGTGTGTGAGCACCGGCATTTGTTTGGCGGGTTTGTTGTCCCCGAACACCGGCGGTGTTCAATTATGGTAGAAACGAATTGCCCACAAAAACACAAAAAAAACCGTGAGCAGATACAAAAATCTAAAACCATGAACGTATACCAAAATAGTTGACAAAATTTTTGTCAATTTTTTATTTGCTTGTTTCGGAGGGATTGTAAAAAGATTCCGATTTTGGTATATTGGAAAGATACGCAATTTGTGCCGGTCGCACAAAGAAGTACGATTTCGCATGATTTATTGTTTTTTGCCACTATTATGTCTCCTAATTCCGTTCGACTTAGACAGCCACTCAGATTCGTTCATGCGTCCGATCTTCATTTGGATCGCACGCTCGAAGGCGTTTTGGAACATTCGGGGAGTTGGGAATCGCGTTTTTTAGATATTTCTCGCCGCGCAGCCGAGCGTCTTTTTTTGAAAGCAATTGAGGAGGAAGTCGATTTTGTCCTTCTTTGTGGAGATGTTTTGAACGCCAATTTGGCACCACCGGGCCTTTTTCTCTTTCTCGTTGAACAATTTGAGCTTCTGCGCAAATCAGGAATCAGCGTTTATTGGGCGGGGGGCGAGTTTGATTCGCCGGAAGATTGGCCGATTGGATTTCAACTTCCTGATAATGTTCATCATTTTCCCAGTAACTCGATTCAGGAATTCTACTTTCAGCGATCAACAGACTCCGAACTCGGGGGAACAAACAGTGCAGTCGCCAAAATTGTTGGCATGAGCCGAAATCAACATCGACGAACGATTCGAGCAACCGAGTTTCCAATTGACCCAGGAGAAATATTCACAATTGCCGTCGCAAATGGAGACATTGATGCAGAATCACTCGGACAACGACGCATTGATTATTGGGGACTTGGTGGAAGTCGAGAACGATTCATTTTTCATGGAAATCCTCGTAAAAAAGGAATTGATGGCAAATCACTCCCACTCGATTCACAGGACGCGCCATCTGGAATCAAAAGAGATTTCAAAACACTGCCTCCGCCCCCATATTCCGTTCATTATCCGGGTGCGACAGTGGCCAGATCGCCACAAGATATTGGAAGTTTTGGAGCGACATTGGTCGAAATTCCCTGGGGCGAAGAACCCATTTTGACATTTTTTCCCACCTCACCAATTCGTTGGACTAACGACCAAATTTCGGTCGATGTGTCCGCGGACGGCGGCGTTTTGGCAGACGAAATTCGGACGCGACTGAAAAATTATCGTGAAATACAAAAAACGGATGATTTAATGATCAGTTGGTATGTTGATGTTCCGCCCGGTCCACTTGCAGCGACTCTCCGACGAGGCAAGTATGTGAATGATTTGCTGAATGAACTGCGGACGATGTATGGACACGAAGAACCGATGATCTGGTCAGTCGGCATCAATTACCTTCTTCCAAATCGACTTCCTGCGCCATATTATGAGCAGCAAACGATTTTCGGCGACTTTTTGCGTGGAATCAAACAACATCAAGACACCCCGCACGAAATCATCGAAGTTGATCCATATTTGCCGAAAGAATGGGGAGCCGACGACGACCTCGCTCCTCTCAGATTAGCGACTAAAATCATGCTGGAATCGAGTGAACATGAATCGGCAAATGCAGAACCAATAAATGAACAAAAGAAAAGATATCGATTTGAGCAGACAAAATCCCAGCAGGAAATGCAGCAGAAAATTTTGCGAGAAGCTGCGATGATCGGCCTCGAACTTCTCGGCGAACCAAGAATTGATGGAAAATAAGCTATTTTGGGAGAACTGAATAATTTATAACTCCGATGCTTCGCAGTAAAATTAACAGCGAGTTACCACAGAATCGCACCTGCCATAAACGCACTTTTCAAAGAGACAAATTTTCGTATACAGACGCACAAAAATAACAAAAACGACCTGAAATGTCGTAACAACGCATTTTTATAACGAAAAATATGAAAATCACATCTTTTGAAATTGAGCGATTTGGTCTCTGGTCTGGACTCTCGGTGCCAAAATTGTCGCCTGGAATCAATGTCTTTTATGGAGCCAATGAAGCTGGAAAATCGACACTTTTAGAATTTGTCCGCGCCCAGTTTTATGGTTTCGGCCATGAACGCAAACGATTTGCACGCCGCCCTGGGAACGCAAATGTCGGTTGGAACAGTGATGTTGATCACGATGGAAATTCCCTTTTTGTCGTTTCCGGCGGACGCATTGAACTCGAATCGCCAAGTGGCGAATATAAATTGGTGAGATTTTTCCGCCCGTCTCATGCTGGAAACGAGGAACAAGTCGAACTGCGGACCAAAAATGGTGAAAAGGAGGCGACACAATTGCTTCGTGTTCTTCTCACTGGAGTCGATGAATCAACGTTTAATAATGTATTTGCAATTGGACTCGATGAACTTCAAAAACTTGGCTCTCTGAGTGACACGGAGGCCGCCGAAATGCTCTTTCGTCTGAGTGTCGGAATGGATCGTATTTCCATTGTCGAAGCGATCAAAGAATTGACATCTCGCAGGAATCGCATTTTGAATGTGACTGAAAAAGATGGCGCATCTGCGTCGCTTTTGCCGCAATTACTCCGAGATCGTGAGAAAATAAATGAAGAAATATCCAGTTCAAAACTGATGGTGCGTGATTACATTCGTATTCGTGGAGAGCAGAGGGGCATTGATCGCACAGTCGAAGCGTTTGAATCGGAACTGAATTCGTTACAAAAAGAGCAACGATTGTATGAAATCGCTCAGTTAGCTGAGCCGATTTGGAGAAGGCGACAAAAACTACATGATGAAATTGATGCGATGGGACAAGTTGTGGTCGTTGCTGATGACGTGATTGTCCAGCTCGATTCATTGATTGGAGAGATGGGAGAGCGAAAATCCGCATTTGAAAAACTGCAAGAAGAAACAGAAAAAGTACGAAAATCGATAGAAACACTTCCAATAAATGAAACCTTGATTCGACTTGCTCCAAAACTCGAAATTCTCCTCGAAGAAGAAACTCGAATTCTCGAACTGGATGGACAAATTACTGGAATCGAACAAGAAGTTACTGCGCTCGAAACGCAAATCGCCGAAGAAGAATCGCAAATTAAACGTGGTCGCCGCACACTCCAAATGTCCGAAAGAATCCAGACGATGCCAAAATTGGCAATAAAATCTGCGACAAAATCAGATGTGCGAGAAGTGTCTGAGGTTTCATCCAATTCATTTGGACAGATAAACGAAGCAAATGGCATCGAAACACACGCCGCTTCACAAAGTGAACGTGCCAGCAAATATGCCAGCAAATCGGACAGTTTCGATGCAGAAAGACTCGAAAATTATCGACTTCCTGCCAAACGTGTTCATCATGCCAGACAGAAACTTATCCAAACCAAAGAACGACATGTTGAAATACTGGGACGCTCCAAAATCCTGAATGAAAAAATCAAGTCGGAACTTTCGAAACGAAACGAAAAAGATTTGATGGAAGCTGTTGAAAAAGCAAGTGATTTGACATCACAACTTCATCGACGCCAAGAACTCGGACTTCGTTTCACTGAAATGGCATCGCAGCACAAAGAGCTGCGACGAATCAATGCTTTCTTGGTACAAAATCAAGCTCTTCCTGTTTGGGCACTTATCGGAGCGGTTCTGGTCGGAATGTTGGGAGCTATTCCAATCGGTTTAGAATTTTTCAAAATGCTCGGATTCGAGGTTTTTGAAACGCCGCCTATTTTGGCTATTTTTGGACTTGCCGGAATCGTCGGAGCTATTTCGTTCAAAGTCATTACAGAAAAAAATAATTCACGGCGACTTCAATTCAATCAGCACAAACTCGGACTGCTCGGTTCGCAAATCGAACAAGTGAAACAGGAAATTGCCGCAATTGACGCAAAACAATCGGCTCATTTTGGCGCACCGGTTCCAGGAACACTCACGGCGGCCACAACTGCTAATTCGGTCGATATTCGATATCACGAAGCAAAACAAGACCTCGAATATCTCGAAAAATTGATTCCGATTGACGCACAAAGACGAGAAGTCAGCCAACAACTCAAACAGATTGAATCTCGGCTGAACCAATATAAACATAAACTTGAATCGGCAACAAAACGATGGAGCGACTGGCTCAAAAATGCAGGACTTCCGAATGATTGGACTCCTGCAAGAATCCGCGATTTACTCGAACATTGTGACGTTGTCGGGGATTTGAAAAAAGAACTCGACTTGAAATACGAAATAATGAATCAGCGCATTCGAGACATGCGACAAATCACAGACAGAATCGACCGCATGATTTTTGAAACTGGACTTCATTTCGCAGATGGACTCAGTTACATCGACATTCTCTCCGAAATCCGCAAAAAACTCGCCGAAAATGAATCTGCTCTGAAACAACGCGACAAATTGAAAGAAGGCCTTAAACAGTTTGCCAAAATGCGCAAAAAAGTGATTGGCGATTTGCGACGAACAAAGCGAAATCTTCTGACATTACTCGGAACTTTCGGAGCAAACAAGCCGCAAATTTTGCGCGATTTACAGCAACGACATATCAAACATCGAAAATTATTGCAACAAGAACAAAGTGTGCAGCGAGAATTAGACGCTGCTCTCGCAGGTTTCTGCAAAGAAGAGACAATCTCAAAGTTTTACCAAGTCAATTTTTCAGAACAAAAAGAGGATGAACTATCGACATCAGCGTCTAAATTACGTTCGCAAAATGTTTCTAACTCCGGTTTCTCACACAATTCGCACCAATCTCATGTAAATACGCAGGATTCGCTGGAAACCTTGATACAAAATGTCACAAAAAAAATCGATGTCGTTTCGACAAAATTGCGAGCCGAACTAGAACAGCGAGGACAACTCACTGAACAGTTAAAACAATTAGCAGAAGATCAAACAATAATCAAAAAGCAGCGAGAACTTTCGATAATTGAAGAAAAAATTGCCCGCGCCCGAACAGAATGGCAGTCGTATGCTGTCTGTGCCAGAATGCTCGATGGAATCAGGGCGACGTATGAACGTGAAAGACAGCCGCGCACTTTGGCAGAGGCATCCGAATTGCTGCGACGTTTGACCAGCGATAAATATCACCGAATCTGGACTCCACTCGGAGAAGAAACACTACTCGTCGATGATGCCGACGGAAATACGTTCAATGTTGCATGGATATCACGAGGAACACGCGAACAACTATTCATCGCACTAAGACTCGCTCTCGCATCCGCTTTTGCACAGCACGGATCAATTTTGCCACTAATACTGGACGACGTTTTGGTCAATTTCGATTCAAAAAGGTCTTTTGCTGCGGCACAAGTTCTTCTCGATTTTGCCAATTCAGGTCGCCAAATCTTCCTTTTGACTTGCCACGAACATGTTTGCAGAATGTTCCAAAAATTAGATGTTCCTGTGCGCATTTTGCCGCCAGTTGATGCGCCTGATTCAACGCCGAAAGTTCTGCTTCCAATCTCGATTCTGAAAAAAAGAATCGCCGAAAAAAAAGCTCGAATAAAACGTCGCAGAGAACGGTTATTACAACAAAAATTGAATGGTGCTATTGCCAAGCGAGAGCAAACTATTCGACAAGAAGCCATCAGACACACTGAAGTGCAACATTTAATCGTACAAATTCAGCAGCAAGCAACTGCCGAAAAAATGTTTGAAGCCGAAAAAAAATCGGTGCAAGAACAGACAACTTTGGGTTTGGGACAAACGGTCTCACCCCAAAAAACACACAACTCTCCGCCTCTGAATAACAGATAATACACAAATACTCGTCAAATGACGACGCTCAGTAAAATGACTCGCACTGTCAAATGACGTGCTCAGAAAAATGACGGCGGACACAAAACTATTTTTTTGTGTCCGCCGTATTATCAGGCTTCATCTCAGACAAAAAACGTCTCAGATAAACACTTCTTCATCGACTTCCAAAAGATCGACACCAAGAGCACGTTGTTGCAAAACCAATTCCGCAACAAATTCCTTGAAAATGCGACTGTCCATCGCCGTCGCCGAAGCACTTTCAGGATGAAATTGGGTTCCAATGGCGAACCAGTCTCGATGCAATGATTCGATCACTTCGACGACACCATCGGGACAACGTCCTGTGACCAAAAATCCTGGTGCCACATCGTCAATTGCCATGTGATGCAGACTATTGACTCGAATTTCATTGTCGCCATAAACTCGTTCCATCAGAGAACCTTTCTCAATTACGAGTGCATGTCGATGATTCGGGTCCATCGCATCTCGATGTGGCAATGCTTTCGGCAAATCCTCTGGAATGTGCAAAAAGAGTGTTCCTCCTTGTGACACATTTAGTAGTTGCATTCCCGTTCCAACTGCGAGGAGCGGCATTCGTCGTTCGGCTACTTTCTCCATGAGAAAACGGTCGAATGTTTCACGTCGTGAGTCCAACAATTTCACCGAAGGATGAAGCATATATCCATCCCTTCGAGGATCGAGGTCCGCGCCTCCCACAAGCAAGACACCATCCAACATATCGAGCAATTGCTCTAAATTTGAATCAAGGTCTTTGTTTTCTGGAAATGGCGGAATGGCAACTGGCAAAGCACCCGCCAGAAGAATGGAATCGTAATAAGAAGAAAAGAGGACACTCAAACCGGGAACTCCGTTTCGAGCTTCACGAAAATCCATGTTGATTCCAATCTGCGGCTTCCTTGGCATTCTTTTAGTCTCCTAAATGACCGATTAGTTTCGCAGAGTCTGTTTTACCATGAAAAAACAATGGCCGAAGACGAACAAGAACAAGATGATCTTCCCTAAAAATCAAAAAACCTAAACCGGCGAACGTAATTGAACGAACCGAACACGGCGGCGAATACATCGAACGAAACTTGGTTTCACATCTCTGAATATACTAGACTCAAAAGCCTCTGAGAACAATTTTGAATGTGAGTATCTTGCTCAAAATGAAAAATAAAATTCTTCAAAAAGGACAACTCGTATTTCAAAATGTACAACTCATTAGTAAGAGATTCATTTACACAACAAGTTCCAACAACATATTTCTATGAATGGATTTATTAGGATAATTATCTTTTTTCCTGGGCAACTCCTTCTTCTTGTTTTGATGGCAAAATTATCACACACGACTGTCTGCGAAAAGGAAGTAAAATTTCCAGTATACGCATTTTTCCATGTGCAATTGATCGGCGAAAAAAATCTAATTCAAAGTGTCCGGCGCGTCACTGCCGAATATCAGAATGCAAGTGAGTCCGATTTTAACGAATAAAAAAGATATGACAAGTAATCCGGCTATTTTGAGCCAATTAGCTTTCTAAACTACTAGATATAGGGAATTTTCCTGTTTTAACACTACTTTTGAAGGGAAAGTGCTGCATAATAATACAGGTGCAAATGCAAATACTGCAAAAAAATACAAACCGTGTGTTAATGCTCTCACTGATGTGTTTTATACTCACTACTGTTTTGCTACTATTTGACTACTGTTTGACAATTTCTCGTGTATTATAACCTTGCTCTTCCATCAGATGCTGAAAAGTGACATATAATTCGTTGTACTGCTCAACTCGATTTGCATCAGGAAAAAAGATTGCTTCCATGTGAATCATCGCGTCGGCGGCATCTTCAATCGAATGAAAATGACTTCCAAGTGCAGCGATCAATGCTGTTCCGAAACCGGCCCCACCTTGTCCGATCATGCGGCGATTGCTCCGACCTGTCACATCAGCGCGGCACTGCATCCATAAATCAGACGCACTCCATGAGCCGCCGGAATAAATGTCACCGACAGTTTCTGTTAAATTGGTCAGACGGTCCAATTTTTGATAGCAAAAACGTTCAAACAAAGCTGTCCCCTGCAAACAGGACGCAAATTGAACCACTCGATCATCTGTCGCGGGTGAAATGAAGCCTTCTGCATTATTCGAAACGAATGGAAAAATCTCTCCTTTTCGAACATTTGGATATGCCAAATAGTTAGTGGGCAATAATTTGTTCGCTTGTACCGACAGTGAATCGAACATATCTTCAGAAAACCACACATTCACCCATTCTGAACCGGTATTACTTTCAACAGCATAAAACCAATTTTTGTTCGGCAATTTGAGCACTTGAATTTGACCACTGGAACTGCGGATCAATTTTGGAGATATTCCATTGATAGTCAGGCCACGATTGATCATGGTATAACAATCGCCAATTTTGCGTGCGCCTGATGCCAAAAACGAAGCGGTCGTCGCCGATGTCCCCATCACAACGTCCATGTCGATTGGAAGCCCCGTCGCTGCTGCTGCTTTTGAAGTTACTTTTCCGACTTTGTGTCCGAGGGGAACGAGATTGGGAAGTTTATCACGAACACCGAGGTGCATGTCATAATCGAGCCAGTCAGGCCAACATTCATCTAATGGGTCGCACCCAGTTTTTAGTGCCAACGAAAACTCAGTAACATCCGGTTTTCCCTTCAAACGCCCCAAAATGAAATCGGCTTGATGAGCGAAATTGGCATTTTCATATAGATCGGGCATGTTATCTTTCAGCCATGCAATTTTAGCGAGTGGAAACTCTGCATGGAATTTTATTCCAATTTTTTCACAGTGTTCGAGTCCATGAAAATTCAGGCGTTTCACATAGTCGAATGCGCGGGCATCTTCGCTCAAAATGGCGTGCATGATCGGTTCACCTTTTGGATTAACCACCACCAGTGCGCCTGGATTACAGGAGACGGAGATTGCTTTGAGTTGGCTCGGACTGGCGACGAGCAAACGCAGCTTTTGAATCAACTGCATCAGCGATTGACGTGTCGCCTCCCACCAAACTTCTGGATTCAGCTCAAAAACACCTTTCGGTAAATTTGGACTGAGTTTCATTAAATAGGGCGACTTAGTTTCGGCCAGAATACTGCCCGTTTCTGTCACCGCAGATGCCTGAACACTGTCTTCGGCCAAATATAATCCGATAAATACTGCTGAATTTGTCAAAGTGGAACTCATAACAACAAAAAAACGAAAGCAAAATTGAAATTTGTGCGAAATTTGGCCCGATTTCATGTAAATCAAACGCCCCTTAATTTTAATCATTATTTGGTCCGCCGCCAAGATGTATTACAAAATTTTTTTCTGATTTACCTTTTTATAAAGTGGAATCCACCAAAATGTCGATACTTGAACAAGAGGCTCATTTTTGCGCTTCAATAATTTGTGACTGATTTTGACTCTTGCTCGGAAAGTCTGGAGGTGTCCATGTTTCGTTCCTGCTTCTTTGTGATGTGCTGCATTGCCGCTTTCGCATTTCTCGCCGCGCCGTCTGAAACATCGGCCCAGCAGGGATATGGACAGCAGTGGGCCGGAGCCGCGAATGCGCCCGACTGGCAGCGGTTCTACTATTATCCATACGTTTATTATCCACAAAATTTTTACACTCCTGAGTATTTCCAAAGCTCGCAGGATATGTACAACAGATATCCCGCCGAAATGCAGGTGCCCGCATATAATAAAGACTGGATGAATTATTATCCATCCACACGAAAATATCATTCAGGTGCGCATTTTAAACTCGATATTTTTTAATTTATTGTGTTTATGTCGCGCCAACAAGTTGCCAGTTTAATCCGTTTTCTTCGAGAGCGGGTATTTCAAGATGGTTTCCCAGCAAACAAATTTAGAACGATCCGACATCGAGGCGATAGTCCGAAGTGTGGTGCAAAACAGGTTTCGACCATTTGCCGCCGCTGTTTTGAAGCCGAAATTAGTCGTCAGTATTTCCGCGCGGCATCTCCATTTGACCGATGCTGATGTAAGAACATTGTTTGGCAAAGAGTCACTGACGAAAATGAAAGACTTGTATCAAGACGGGTTTTTCGCAGCCGAAGAGACTGTCATGGTGGTCGGTCCACGTCGTCGTATGCTCCCAACTGTCCGAATACTTGGTCCAACTCGCAAAGAAACGCAAGTCGAACTCGCTTTTACCGATGCCATTTCACTCGGAATTGATCCGCCTGTGAGAGAAAGCGGACAACTGGCCGGATCACCGGGATGTGTGCTCGTCGGTCCAAAAGGAGTTGTCGAACTAAAACATGGTGTCATTCGAGCCGAGCGACATGCCCACATGTCACCGGAAGATGCGGCGTTTTATGGAGTGAAAGACAAAGACCGAATGTTGCTGCGTGTCACTGCAAATGGATGTACGACCACGTTTGAAAACATTTTAGTACGAATTGGAAATGGTCTAAAACTAGAAGTACATCTCGATACTGACGAAGGAAACGCAGCAGACCTCGAACATGCGGAGAATGTCGAACTTTTAGTTACGAAACATTAAAATAATAAGTGTTGTTTGCAAAACACCGCGTCCTCCTGACCGCTGACAAGTTTTACGATTTTGATGAAATTGACAAAATAGGAGCCGGAAAGGAGCGACAGAAGGGA
>JBOFGF010000203.1:0-2715 GCA_051649005.1 Thermoguttaceae bacterium
TGAATGTTCCGATTGGACATGGGCACGACTTCAAAGGAGTTGTCAGCACATTAAATCCCCCCGCCGATGTTGCCGGGGCTCTCATTGATCCAAAAACTGTGCGAGATAATCTCATTGAAACGGTTGTTACTGTTGATGAGACGGCGATGGAAAACTATCTCGAAGGGACTGAACCGACCGCTGATGAATTCGCAATTCTGATGAAACGAGCTGTTCTCGATGGAACGATTATTCCAATAATTTGCACATCTGGAAAACAGAAAATCGGACTATCTGAACTCCTAGATGCACTCGTTCTTTGCTGTATTCCACCAGATATGATCCCTCGAAAAGCCAAAAACACAGCGGGAGACGAAGTTGAAATCAAACCCGATCCAAATGGGCCAGTCGTCGCCCAAGTTTTCAAAACGCGAATCGACCCATTTGTACAAAAACTCAGTTTTTTACGAGTGTTCAGTGGCACTCTCAAAAATGCACAGCCACTTGCCGCCTCGACAAGTCGGCGCGGCATCAAAATTGCCCAACTTTTCCAAATGCAGGCAGGCGAAACCAAAGCCATTGACGAAGCAACACCTGGAATGATTGTTGCTGTTGCCAAACTGGAAGAATTGGAAACCTGTTCGACTCTTGGTGATTTTGTCATGGACCGTTTTCCTTTCCCGACTCCGATGGTCGGTCTCGCCGCTGCTCCAAAAAGTCGCGGAGACGAAGCAAAACTGTCCGGTGCTCTTGCAAAAGTCACTCAGGAAGATGCGACATTTCTATGCGAACGAAATGAACAAACAAAGCAACTTTTGATTACTGGAATGAGTGAATTGCATTTGCAAGTGATTCAGGAACGTCTGAAACGACGCGACAAAGTCGAATTGGACACAAAAGAGCCAAAAATTGCATATCGTGAAACGATTCAGGCGAATGCCGATGGAATGTATCGCCACAAGAAACAATCTGGCGGGGCCGGTCAGTTCGGAGAAGTCCATATTCGTATGTATCCATTTCCAGGCGGAACAAACCCTGAAACTTTTGCAGCAAATAAAGACCAATTTCCGTCCGTAAAAGCCGTACATTATGACCCATCGAATAACTTTGTCTGGATTGATGCGATAGTTGGTGGTGTAATCCCCTCCAACTTTTTCCCCGCCATCGAAAAGGGATTCAAAGAACGAATGATAAAAGGAGTCATTGCTGGTTATCGAGTTCAAGATGTCTGCGTCGAATTATATCACGGCAAGTATCATGATGTCGATTCAAACGAACATGCCTTCAAAACAGCTGGATCATTTGCATTCAAAGAAGTGTTTTTGAAAGCAAAACCATCTCTTTTAGAGCCGATTGTGAAAATGGAAGTGACTGTTCCGACCTCGAATGTTGGGGATATTAACAGTGATCTTTCGACTCGTCGTGGGCGGCCACTCGGAATGGAGTCGGCAGGAGGCGGAATGCAAACGATCATCGCCGAAGTTCCGCTCGCCGAAGTGATGACTTATAGTCGTACTTTGGCAAGTATGACCGGCGGACAAGGAAGTTACGGAATCGAGTTTTTGAGATATGATGCTGTTCCTGGAAATATTCAGCAACAAATTATGGCTTCTGCCGAATTGGCAGAGGAAGAAGAGTAATAAATCGAATTTTTCGGGGACTTTGTGAATACACGTTGTCCCCACGTTTTTATTTTTTCCTTTAATTTTTTTAAAATGATGAAAACAATTGCCCCTTTTGTTGTTGTGCTTTCATTTTTTCTTGCTCCTGTTTTTCTTACTGCGCAGGAAACGCCGGCAACTGAAGAAAAACCTGCTGCTCCTGCAACTGAAACACCAGCCGATTCAAAGGAATCAACCAAACCGGCGGCGGAAGAACGTTTGCCAATTGAAAAAACTGCGAAAGACTCTCCCGTCATGAAAAATTTGCAGCTCGACAAAAAAATATCAGGTCGTCTTCCTGATGGATATCGAGTTGTCATCACCGACTCGCAGCGAGATGAAATTTACAAAATTCAGATCGAATATGCCGAAATAATCGAACTCCTGAAATTACGCATTCGACTTCTCGAAGCCGAACGTGATCAAAAAGTTGATGATATTTTGACAGCAGAACAAGCGGCCAAAATCCGAAGTACACTCGGTGTTCTCGAGTCTGAAAAAAAAGGACAAGAAAAACCTAAAACTCCATCGACTCGGCAACAACGACGTTAATAACATCCTTTTATCAAAACATCAATCAAAATATGAAATACGTCAAATCACATGAATGGGCTGCTCCTTTTGGCGAGAACATTCGTATTGGAATTACACTATTTGCCGCCAAAACATTGACCGACTTGGTTTTTATCGACTTGCCACAAGTCGGAAAACAGGTCGTCGCCGAAGAATCATTCGGCGAAGTCGAATCGGTCAAAGCAGTCAGCGAGCTTCTCGCTCCTATTTCGGGGGAAGTTGTGGCCATCAACACAGCGGTTCAAGATGACTTGGCCGTTTTGAGTAACGACCCCGAAGGAATTGGCTGGCTCATCGAAATTCGCCCCACGAATCCCGCCGAAATGGAATCGCTCATGAATAAATCTGATTATGACGCTTTTTGTGAAACACAAATGCACTAAAATTTATCACAAAAACACGGAAAACGATTGAAATGTTAAATGAGAAAGCCATGACACTGCGAAAAAAAAAAGATGACAACATTGATTCCGACGTTCTTTTGCAAATCGGAATCGTTCCC
>JBOFGF010000204.1:0-11147 GCA_051649005.1 Thermoguttaceae bacterium
CCTCTGCCGTGTGAAAGCAGCGCTCTAACCAACTGAGCTAGCCGCCCAAAAAGAAAACACAGGGACAAGCCCCGCTACTAACTATAACTCAAAACGTGTCCCCTCAACCTCTCGACGCTCCAACTTGGTCACATCTTCAACATGCTCCGCATCTCGCTTTTCTCGCAACTGAGCTTTCGGAGAATCTAACTTCGTCGCATTCTTCAATTCGTCCACTCCCTTTCTAAATTCCATCAGACCAGAACCAATCTGCTTCGCCACTTCAGGAAGCCTGCGACCAAATATCAATACCCCCAGTATCGCTATCAATATAATGTGAAACGGTGATATTCCCATCACTCCTCCTCCGATTCACTCGATGTCTTCTTCGATTTCGTTTCACTCTGTTTCATTGCTTCGTCAATGTCGTCTTCAATACCAGCAACTCCCTTCTTAAATTCAACCACGCTGCGACCCAATGAACGCATCACACCCGGAAGACGATTGCCAAATAATAAAAATGCAATCAATGCCAATATAATATATGCAACCGGCGTACTCGCCCCAAAAAATCCAAATAAGATCATATCTGTCATTTTATCGACTCCTCAAAAAATTAGGCGGTCCACCCATTTCTAAAAAAACTGATTAAACCGGTACAACAAACTGGAATGTCATTTTACCACCATTTTTATCAATGTCAAACGGTTTTTTTAGGAAATTAAGAAATTTTGGCAAGTGAAATTATTCACAAATATCAAATTCCTGCAAAAACCGTCAATTTGGTGTATCCAAATAGGGGTCTTGTCCCATTGAACGCTGGATTTTTTTTCGCTCTTTTTCATAATAAAGCATCACTTTTCGGTTTCTAAAATTTTTGCGTTCCACTTTCTTTTGCGCTTTCCGAAACAGAGCAGACTGCGCAGGAATCCCACGAATAGAAAATCGTCTCAGCCAACTAATCATTTTCGCCACTTTTTTGGGACCATGCGCCCTTTTCAAAAGATCGTCTTCCAATGAAAGAAATTGTCGAAAAGTTCCCGGGTCTCCTTGTCTGCCACATCTGCCAATCAACTGTCGGTCAATTCTTGCCGATTCGTGCATTTCCGAGCAAATGACGTGCAATCCGCCGAGCTGTCTTACTTCGTCCGAGACTTTAATATCAGTGCCGCGTCCGGCCATGTTGGTCGAAACCGTGACTTTTCCCAATTGTCCAGCAGCGGCAACTATTTCGGCTTCTTCGGCAACTTGATAAGCATTCAATATCTGATGTTCGATTCCACTTTCTTTCAGTCTTTTCGATAACAAAAGTGAAGCGTCAATTGTTCGGGTGCCAATCAATATCGGCCTCCCCGTTTTATGTACATCCACGATTTCCAAAAGTATCGCATTCCACTTTTCATTTTCCGATGCGAAAATTTGAGTTGGCCATCGGACACGTTTCGGTGGATGATTTGTCGGGACCGGAATAACGTGACATTTATAAATGTGCCTCAGTTCCGCAGCAGATGCTGTTCCAGTTCCTGTCATTCCCGCCAAATGGTCATATTGCACAAAATAATCTTGCACGGTAATTCTTGCGGCCTGTCCAGTGGCCACTGTCACCGACACTCCTTCTTTCGCTTCGACCGCCTGATGAATACCGTCTCGCCACTTTCGCCCCTCTCCGAGACGGCCAGTAAATTCATCTACAATCACGATTTCGCCGTCTCGCACCACATAATGTTCGTCGCGGTGGTGTTCCCGATCTACTTTGATTGCACGTTCAATAAATTCATAAATTGTGAAAAGACCAATTGGATGAAGCGATTCTGGTTTTCCGATTTTTCGTGCTTTTAATCGACCGTCCTGCGTCAATTCGACTTTCTTTTTTTCATGGTCGTAAGTATAATCGATTTTTTCGTGAAATTGTGAAACGACTTCGGCCGCCCAGTAGTAACAATCGACTTCGCGTTTTTCTTCTTCAGTGGGGAGAGCACTTATAATCAGAGGCGTGCTGGCTTCGTCAATAAGAATCGAGTCGGCTTCATCGACCAGCGCGAAATATCTATCTCTTTGCACCGGCTTTTCATTTGTGTTTTTTTTCACACCGAGAAGTGCGCCGAGCAAATCGTGTTCTCCTTCTTGAATTTTTCGCAGGAGTAAACGGTCTCTGAGGAAGTCGAAACCAAATTCTTTTGCGGTTCCATAAGTCACGTCGCACTGATATGCGTCTCGTCGTGCTTCTTGTGGCATTTCCGACTGAATAATTCCGACTTTCAATCCCAGAGCCTGATAAATTGGTTCCATCCAGCGGGCATCTCGCTGGGCAAGATAATCGTTCACAGTTGCCAGCAGCGCACCCTTTCCACGGAGAGCATACAAACACATGGGGAGAGTCGCAGTAAGTGTTTTTCCTTCTCCCGTTTGCATTTCGACAATCGACCGATGAAACATGGCAATTCCGCCGAGGATTTGGACATCAAAATGTCGCATATTCAGCGTTCGGCATCCAGCTTCGCGGACGAGAGTGAACATTTCCGGCAAAAGAGCGGCCAGGGTTTCTCCACTTCTTGCTCGATAACGCAGAGACAATCCAGCTTTTCGTAATTCGGAATCGGAAAGTTGTTTTACCGTTTTTTCGCGCGCGTTGATTTGGTCTCGCACCAATTCCCACCGAGCAAGTCGCCCCACATTTGTCAGTGGAATGAGTGAATTCAATAGCCGCATCATCGAGTCACCATATTAGATGTTTGTTGTTCATAAAATTGTATTTTTTCTGTATTCTGTATTTCACCGCATCAGTGTCAACTTTTCGCCAACAATTTTATCCCTGCTGTTGTAAGGACTGTGCAGAACCAAGTTGGAAGCAGTTTGTTTTGATCGCTGATATTTTGTAAAATTGCCAAAACTTGTCGACGAACAGGTTTTTTGGTGGCAGTGGGGGATTGAATCATAATAGTTCTCCTGATAACATTATACCTGTTGTTCACATGTCCAGCAAGTCGTGCCCAGCAAGTCATGCCCGACAAGTCTGGGCACTAACAAGTTTTGTGAACTTCGGAATTTTTTACCACAGAGGGCACGGAGAACACGGAGAATACAAGACACTCTGTGAACTCTGTGTCTCTGTGGTGAAAACTTGTTAGCAGACTGCCCGACAAGTCTGGGCATTTCATCGGCGGTGTTTGTTAGTCGGCGGTGTTTGTCGCTTCGTATATCTAAATTAGTTGATCAATCAGTTGAATAGTTGAAAATATGGATTTTTGGTTTCGTTTACCGATTCGAACTCGTCTCGGAATTATCGCCGCAGTTCTTCTGGTAATCGCATCTTTTGCGGTAATCGGAATGTTCCATGATCCATTCCATCGATTCCCGACAGCTACTCCTTTTGTGATTCGATTTGCACCAATTTTGTTTCTTTTGTGGCTCTGTTGGACCGATTTGAAAAACATTCCACTCTGGGTTTTTCTCACGCTGGTTCCCATCGTCATTCTCTGTGCGATTAAACCGGCTTTGCTGTTTCTTGTCGTCCCCAGTTTGTTTGTCGTCCTTTTTATCATGCCCAAAAAGAAGAAATGAAACGATTTTTTTTGTTTTTATCATTGATCTTTTTTTCGTCTCTCGTGGTCGTCTTTTCTCTCTTTTCAGACGGCTTTCCAAAACGAAGCGGTGAAATTCCGAAACAAAAAATTGATGCCAAATATGCTCCATCTGAATCATGCACATCATGTCACGATTCGGCCTGTAAATCATGGGAGTCGAGTGACCATGCACATGCGATGGATCACGCCAGTGAAAAAAGTGTACTCGGTGCGTTTTCCGTTTCAAGAAATTCCGTTTTAGGTGATTCTGTTTTAGGTGATTCTGCACAAATAATTTTTCACCACATCGGTTTTGACGATTTGCTGCAATTGAGCAATGACGAAATCACAATATTTCTCGAAACTCTCGAATCGCTTCCAGTTCCAGAGAATCCGAAACGAGAATACTTTGCGAATGGTTCATATCCTGATATTCGATATAATGTTCCTGGTCGCAAAACGAAAGCAGGAACAGAGCCATGCTTCGCAGATTTAGCACTCGCATCACTCGATTCCAAATCGGGAGTAATCGAAAAATTGTACGAAAACATGAGCGATTCGCAAAAAGCAGCATTTGATGCAGAGCGAGAGTATCGAATTGCATTGAAAGCAAATCATCCCGGCGACATAACCGCATCACAATATCGTATCACCAACTTGTTACGAAAACTGATCGACTCGCAGCAGATCACATCATTTTTGGGAACATCATTTCGTATGTTCAAAGAGGATTCCCGTTTCATGGTCGAAACAGACTGCGGCGTGCATGAAATTCTTTTCGTTTTGGGAAAACGTCCGCTGCAACAATACTTAGTGGCGACCGAAGGAGGCCGATTGCAATCACTTCCAGTTGCGTGGGACACAGTGGAAAATAAGTGGTTTCACTTATATCCGAAAGAGCAAATTTTGAAAGGAGACCCGCTCCACTGGACGGAATCATTGCAAAATTGGAATAGAATGTGCGCAGATTGTCATACGACCAATTTATGGAAAAATTTCGATCCAAACACAAAATCGTATCAGACGACATTTTCAGACACAAATGTTGGATGTCAAACGTGTCATGGACCATGTGCCGATCATGTACGAGTCGCCGAAGAACATCAATTTCGTACAAAATGGGGGGAGGCAGTTGCAAAAGAAGTGCAGACGCTTTCAGCATGGGATGTTCCTCGCACAATGCAGACATGTGTGACATGTCACACACGCCGCCGAATTTTGTGTGATGGCCCCAAACCACCAGAAACGCCGATCACCGACTGGATCGTTCCCGAACTTCCTGATGCAAGTATTTATTATCCAGACGGTCAACTTCTCGAAGAAGCGTTTGAATATGGTTCATTTGTCCAATCGAAAATGCACTCGCGCGGAGTCGGATGCACGAATTGCCATGACCCACACTCGCTTGAATTAAAATTTCAAGGAAATCGTTTATGTACACAATGTCATTCTCCGACAATTTATGACACTGTTTCACATCATTTTCATCCAGACACATCGAAACCTGGAACGCAGTGTGTCGAATGTCATTTCGTGCAATCGACATACATGGTCGTCGATCCGCGCCGCGATCACAGCATCAGAAAGCCGAGTCCCGCTTTGACTCTCGCTGCTGGTGTGCCAAATGCCTGCACAAATTGTCATCAAGATCGTAAAAAAGGCGAAACGCTCCAGTGGGCACAACTTTGTGTCGATAAATGGTATGCGGAAAAACGTAAAAAAAGTGTCGGATACTCTGACATGTGGCCGACCGAAGATCATTATGCACTTGCAATTTCCGCCGCACGGAATGATGACATAGTTTCCGTATCAAAATTATTGGAAGTCATCAAAGACAGAACCAACAAGGAATTTCGCTCCGCCATTCGGGCCGCCGCTCTCACTCTTCTTGCTCGTTTTATTGGACTGCATGAACGCACCGAAGAAATTTTTGAAGCAACAGTCGATCTGCTCAAAGACGACGATGCGCTCATTCGCACCGCCGCCGTCGATGTGCTGGCAAATCAGCCCGATTCAATTTTGTTACAACATATTACTCCTCTTTTGAACGATCCTGTCCGCGCCGTCCGTATTGAAGCAGCGCGTGTTTTGGCATCTGTTTCCAATCAGCTCAAAACAGATGATGACAAAAATTCGTACAAAAAAGCAGAGAAAGAATATCGAACGGCCCAATACATCGAAAGTGATCAGCCCGCCTCGTATCTGAACCTCGCCGTTTTAGAACACAACTTGTCGTCGTCGCAAATCGATGAAGTGAAACGCTGGCTTGATGCGACACTGCAAAATATGCCGCCGCAGTCTAATGCGGAAACTGAGGCAATCCGCGCTGAATCGCAGAAAATGGCTTTTTCGCTCATCGAACAACTCACAAAAAAATCGTGCAATTATTACAAACAATCACTCGACTTGAATCCCGATTTTTTGCCATCTCGAATCAATTTGGCGATGTTGTATCATGATCGCGGAGATGAAAAAGCCGCCGAAGATGAATTTCTGGAAGCTCTGCGAATCGAGCCAGAAAATGGATATACCGCCTATTCACTCGGTCTGCTTTATTCCGAACTAGGTCGACTCGATGATGCGGAAAAAATGCTCAGGAGAGCAGACGAAGCTCTTTTGCACTTGGGAAACGCGGCTGCAACAAAAAATCGTGTCCGTTATAATCTCGCCATCTTATTATTGCAACAAAAACGATTTGCCGAAGCTGAAAAAGAATTTGTCGCCATCATCGAAAAAGAGCCGCACAATGTTTCTTTTTTGTACGCACTTTTTTCATTATATTTCCAAAACGAAAACAAAGCAGACGCAGAAGCGATTCTAAATCGAATAATCAAAGAAGAACCAAAAAATGAATACTGGAGACAACTCAAATCCGAAATACTGAAACGATAAAAGATAGATGCAGGCGAGTCGCCGACGTAAGTTGGCGTGTGTTTTGGCGAGCTGCCGACGTAAGTTGGCGGGTTTATTCAGCTTTCTGGTTATAAAAACCCTCAATTGTGTAAATTTGTAATATGAAAGTCTCTTTGATAATTGCCACTTACAACAACAAAGACGTGCTTCGATTGTCTCTCGAATCGGCGTTTGACCAAACGCGAATGTTAGACGAAATTGTTGTTGCCGACGACGGTTCTCGGGAAGATACACGCGAAATGATTGAAAATATGCGAAAAATCTCCCCAGTGCCTCTCTTGCACGCATGGCAACATGACAATGGATTTCGACTTGCAGCGGCGCGTAATAATGGCATATTGAAATCGACTGGAGATTATCTCATTTTTATCGATGGTGATTGTTTCGTAAACAAATACTTTGTTGAAGACCATTTATCGCTGGCTGCTAAAAAACAATTTATTGCCGGAACTCGAGTTAATATAACAAAGCCGCGACAGGAATACATAATTAGAACGGGAAACAGAAACATTTCTTTTTTTAGTTGGGGGACTCGCAAAAAATTTAATGCCATTCGTTCGCGGTTTCTTTCTCACTTTTATTATAATAAAAGTGGCATGGCAGGTGCAAATTTTTCACTCTGGCGAGAAGACATCTTTCGTATTAATGGTTTCGATGAATGGTTCGTCGGATATGGCGGCGAAGACGCTGATATTGCCATTCGACTTGAAAACGCAGGAATTCATAAAATCAGAATGGTGCATTTAGGAATGGCATATCACTTTGCACATGTTCATAATTCTTGCGACTACTGGGAAACAGTGATTGAACCTCGTTTGGAAGAAGCGAGAAAAACGAAAAAATTTCGCTGTGAACTCGGACTGGAGAAATGATTTCGGGTGTTTGCCCAAAAGGACTGCAATTTTTTTATTTTGTTGCGATAATTCACACGAGTTACAAAAATAAAAGCTGGAAAAGAGCGACCAACGGGATCGCATTGACGGTTTGAACCAAAGGTCTCGAATTTGGAGTTCGGTTTGATCGTCGGACAAATTGTGCATCGTTTTGATGACCAATTTGTCCGACGATGATTTTTTGTATCGAAAATGGAGTGCCGAGATTTAATTTGCGGCATTTTGAAAGTGGTTTAATGTAAGTTAAACCACTTTCAAAATGTAATTCAGCAAAAAGGCAAGAGAGACAGTCGATTTTTTTCGCTTTTGCACCGACTTTTTAGTGGTGACCTTCTTATTTCTTGTTGCCGTTCACTTAACAATAGAATTCGATTGCAATTTTTCAATCATTTCGGCAACTTGATTTCGTTTTTGATAAATCGGGGTCGGATCAATGGAGAATTTTGTCATACTTGATGAAATTTCAGCTGGAATCGAAAGGATGGCATCAATTTTTTCCGCCGATTCGGGATGTTTTGATTTCATTTCACGAAGCATACTGAGCATCTCATAATCTTCGATTCCTTCTCTGAGCATTTCCCATCGAATCGAAGCGACGGGTCCTTTCAAAACAGGCCCACTCAGATTCGGATCGAATACGTCCAGTGGCGGATACACAAATCGGCCATCTCCATTTCCCCAGATTTGTTTTGCATTTGGAGGTGAATTTGAAACATATCCCATCGGGTCCTGATATGGATTTTGTGGTGTTTCAGGAAAAGCACCTGGACTCGTCCAATAAGTCGATTCCCAGATTAGTGATCCGACGACGTTTCTTTGCCATGCCTGCCAGTGCCACATGCGCAATTCGATTCCGGGATGATCGATAAATAATGTACAAAAAGGTGCTTTCGGACCAGTGCAAACATACCACCAAAATCGCTCCCCTTTTTCTTGCCGCTGTTTTGCCGTTTCTTCGTTGAAATAATTCGAGAGAGGACACCAAATATCGATTGTCGCTCCCGCTTTTTCGAGAGCGGCAATGAAATCGGAATTTGGTTCGACAGTAATCATGCGGCGCAGACTGGGTGCGTATTTTTGTAACTTGGCGAAACCTTTTGCGACCATTTCGTAGTTCGGTGGCTGTGGTTCGTCATACCAATAAATGTATGCTTTGTCGAGCCAGCCTTTTCGTTTCAAAAACGACTCCAGTTTTTTAAGATAGTCGGAGAGCATCGCTTCATATTCCGGTGATTCCCACTTAAAACCGGCAATTGAGCCAGGCGACCCGCCTTCCCATCCGCCGCTGCCGAGTCCTTCAATATGGAGTCGAAAACCTGTTACATTATATCGGTCGAATACTCGTTCCATCTCCTTTTCAAATGCTGCTGTGTCAATTTCTGCTTGTGGTGGATTGTTTTCAGGTTTCCACACCACACGAATCGGATCGAGTGGAGTATGATTGTAAACACTGATGCGATTGTCCGAATAATTTTTGGAATACATTTCCAGAACCGCTCGTCTGTCTGATTCTGTTTTGAGTCTGTGATACTTGAAAATATTTCCGTGATCAATTCCAAAAGCCGTTTCCAATGTGTTTTTGTCTGGCAATGCAAAATCCCAGATTTTTAGTTGAAGTGGGATTTGTTGCTGCACTTGCTGATCGTTCTCGTTCCATTTTAATAATAGTGTGCCATTATACAAACCGGATTTCGCATTTTTCGTTACTGGAACAGACACCCAAAAAGGCTGATTTTTGTGAGGTGCGATGTCGAGTGGATTTTCCAGCGGCGGAAGAGCATCGGGCCATTCACCGATCAGCCCCGTCGAATCTGTCGGTCTTTCGACGAAATGGTAATACACATATCTAATCAGCACGTCGGTGCGTGGAATGATGCCACCATTTTCAGAAACTAGATCACCTTCTAATTCTAACGAGACCGATTTGCGTCCGGTGTTTTCACCATTTACCACGATTTGAACCGATTCGATGTCATTTTTTGCAGCGGAAATTTGAATCGGTTTCCTTTGGGCGACTTTTCCGCCGCGCGAATTTTCCAATGTCATTGGATCGGTCATGTTTGGCGAAACTTTCCAGTCTGGTTCACACCACCAAATTCCTTGTGCGGGTTTGGTTCCAGCTGTTTCGGCGATTCCATATCCGAATCTGGCATCTCGGTAAGAATTATATGGAAAGGAATACTTTAATGTAACATGAGAACAAGGGACAACATATTCTGGAGCGAGCGAAAGAGGTTTGGTCTCAAAACATTTTGATTTTGCGGGCAATGTCCCTGTTTTGGCATCAAATGGAGGAGACAGGGTGAAAAAACGCTCTTTATATTGTTTCGGTAATCGATCTGGTGGATTCACCGGAATCGGTTTCACTGCGACATCGGAATTATTTTGATGCAGAACATACAATGTACGATTTGCGTCAAAAAAGAGCGGATATGATGTATATCCCGATAAAATTGGATTTTCTGGCATTTCTGTTACATCGGCATAAATCGTTTCACCTGCTCCACTAAATGCACAGTCGGGATCGACATCCGCTTCAAAGTCAATTTGATCGACTTGAAAATATCCTCCGTTGCTCGCACGAATCCGAATTCCAACAGATTCGGATGGCAAAAGCGATTCGGGGATTTGCAAATCGAGACATCCAACTTTGTCGAGACTTCCCAGCACAATGTAACTGGCATTTTTGTCGAGACGGATTGCTTCAACAATGCACTCTCCAGAAACGTGATAATTCACATTGACACGGAGGCGACCGCGCAAAAATTTATAGAATTTTTCTTCTTGGAAAAGACCGGATCGAAGCCCCCATTCACATAAAACTTCTTGTTCACTTCCGAATACAAAACGATTCGAGTTGAAACCGGTAGTTGTTTCCAAAAATGGACGCTGGGAATTGCCGGGAACTCCGCCAAGAAGAGAGCAAAAACGATATTGTCCATTTCGCAGAATTTCGCCGTCTCCTAATTGGAGGAATGAGAGTGTATCACTCGTGCTGCTATTTTTATTGACATCGTTGTTATTATTGTTGTTATTGCTGCTGTTATTGCTGTCATTGTTGTTGGCATTATAATTTGAAAGACCAGTCGGAATTGGCACGATGCGATGAAATTTTATGTTACGAAATTGAAATGTCGATTTCGACATCCACTGTCCAACTCTCAGGCGTGCTTCTTTTTTATTTTCAGGCGATTTGAAAACAAATGTATACGATTTCCATTCGGAAGTAATATCGGCAAAATCACGCGAAAAACCTTCGATGCCGCACGGAGCAGTGCCAGTGCCCGCTGTTTCATCGCCGACTTTTCGTGCTTCCATCGAAAACCGATAACATTCGCTCGGCTGAATCGGAAACGGCGGACTAAACCACGAATTGCTGTCGGTGCCAGTGCCGGTCAATTGTAAAATTCCGCCGTCAATTTTCGTTCCAGTGCCACCAGACAATTCCCATTTATCAACATCGGTGGTTTCAGAAGAAAAAGCCGACAAAGCCGACACTTCTATAAGGCAGTAAAATAGACAGACACATCCTGTAAAAACGAGTCGCGTCAAAAGAGTGATAATTTTCATGGCAATAATAAATGAGATGAGTGTTCGCAAAAAATGATGTTCCAAAACGACCAGAAAATGATGCCGCCAACAAACTACTAATGAATATAGAATATATTATTAAATTCTATTCATTGGTAAGTTCTTGTCAATCATAAACGCCGGTGAGTCAGAACAAATGCGTTTGCCCTGCTATAAACACGGCACTTGCGGCGGTTTACTATTGGCGAGCCGTTTTGGAGTAAGTCAA
>JBOFGF010000205.1:0-8940 GCA_051649005.1 Thermoguttaceae bacterium
TGTTTGTTCGCTTTGTCGATTAGAACTTCGGATATTTCTTCGCGTGGAATTTTTTTGAGGTCTCTGTCGGTGTAAGAAGTTTTCCACATCAAATTCGACCATTTTGCGAGAGCCTGCCAATTCCAGTCATTTGGATCAACTTCGTCTGGACAGTTTTCGTCGAGCTGATCGAGAATGAGTGTTTCGGCTTTTCGGCGTGCCTGATCGAGAGCGAAATCTTCGGCTGTTTCAAATGTCATGGCACGAAAATCTCGGGCTTCGAACTCCATATTCAATCGGGCACCGACCCACGCTGCAAAAGACTCCGCTTCATAATCTTTTCCGAGAAATTCACCCAGATGTCGGGCAACTTGCTCGTCAATCATTTCAATAATCAGTTCTTTGCAATTCGCGCCATCGAGAATTCGCTGTCGATATCCATATACACTTTTTCGCTGGAAGTCCATCACTTCGTCGTATTCGAGCAGATTTTTTCGTACATCGAAATTGCGCTCTTCGACTTTTTTCTGTGCTCCTTCAATGCGGCGACTCACCATTTTACTCTCGATGACTTGGCCTTCCTCCATTCCCAGCATCGTCATGATTTTTTTGACCCACTCACCTGCGAAGATTCGCATCAGGTCGTCTTCGAGTGAAAGGAAAAAGCGGCTGCTCCCCGGATCACCTTGTCGCCCAGTTCGACCGCGCAGCTGCAAATCAATTCGACGCGCTTCGTGTCGCTCGGTTCCGATGATATGAAGCCCTCCCATTTGTCGCACAAGTTCGCCCTCCGGCTTCATTTTTTCTTGCTCTTCGATTTCGTTGACAAGTGCGTTCCATTCTTCGCGCGGCACATCGAGACGAGTCGGATATTTTGTCTGCAAAATTCCCCATGCCATCGATTCGGGGTTTCCACCGAGAACAATGTCCGTTCCACGACCGGCCATGTTTGTGGCGATGGTCACTCCCCCTTTTCTTCCCGCCTGTGCGACGATTTCGGCTTCCCGCTGATGATGTTTCGCATTCAACACTTGGTGTTTGATCCCTTTTTGATCGAGCATGTGCGAAATAAGTTCACTCTTTTCTATCGAGACAGTTCCGACCAAAATCGGACGGCCTTTTCGGGAAATGCGTTTGACATCCTTTTTCTTGAACCATTCAGGAGATTTGGAACCTTTGGGAATCAATTCGATTCGATCTTCTTCATCACGAGTGATGGTTCCCCAAACTTCTTTGTCGCCGCCGAGTTCGAGAACATCCCATTTGTGAATCCGTTCGATTTCATTTACAATTGCATTGTATTTCTCTCGCACCGATTTATAAATGGCATCAGGAAAATGAACACGGCGAAGTGGTTTGTTGGTCGGAACTGTTACAACATCGAGCCGATAAATTTTCCAAAATTCACTCGCCTCGGTCATTCCAGTTCCCGTCATACCTGCTATTTTGTCGTATAATTTGAAGAAATTCTGGAGTGTGATTGTGGCGAGTGTCTGATTTTCTTCTTTGACACGAACCCCTTCTTTGGCTTCGACCGCCTGATGCAGACCATCGCTCCAGTTTCGCCCCGGCATTGGACGACCAGTGAATTCATCAACAATGACGATTTCATCGCCATTTATCATGTAGTTTACATCTAGTTTGTAAAGATGATGTGCTTTTAGCGAGTTATCAATCAAGTGGGGCCACTCCATATTCCCCGCTGTATAAAACGATTCGACACCAACAAGATGCTCCGCATGTCTAATTCCAGCATCTGTTAGATGCGCGGAATGTTCTTTTTCATTCACTTCAAAATCAACACCTTTTTCGAGTTGGCGTGCAATTTTGTCGGCGCGTGTATATCTGGTCACATCATCATGTGCAGGGCCAGCAATGATCAGTGGCGTTCGTGCTTCGTCGATCAAAATGTTGTCCACCTCATCGACAATTGCATAATGAAGCCGTCCTTGTACTTGCTGATATTGCGACGGGAATCGGTCGTCCCCTTTTCCGGCGAACTTCATATTATCGCGGAGATAATCGAATCCAAACTCATTATTGGTTCCATAAGTGATGTCACATTGATATGCTTTTTGACGTTCATCAGCGGGCATATTACTTTGTATTGCGCTCACTGTAATACCAAGTGAGAGATATAATGGTCCCATCCATTCCATGTCTCGGCGTGCCAAATAGTCATTAACAGTGACAACATGAACACCCTTTCCGTCGAGCGCATTCAAATAAGCAGGCAGAGTGGCGACAAGAGTTTTGCCTTCGCCAGTCATCATTTCGGCGATTGCCCCGCTGTGCAGAATCATTCCTCCCATCAATTGGACATCATAATGACGCAGACCGATAACACGGCGACCGGCTTCGCGGCAAACGGCAAATGCTTCGACGAGAATGTCATCGAGAGTCGCACCTTCTTGAAGGCGACGGCGAAACTCATCTGTCTTGGCTCTCAGCTGGTCATCGGAGAGCTGCATCATTTCGGGTTCGAGCGCATTTATGGCGGAGACTTTCGGTTGAAGTCGTTTGATATATCGTGCATTTGCGGAGCCGAAAAAGGAGGTGATATTCGACTCGATCCACCGCGTCAAAGAGTTAAAAAAGTCACCGATGAACTCAAAAGCACGTTCATGAAATTCCATTTGACTACTTTCCGAATTAAAAATATGATCAGATTCTGGAAGCGAGCCTTCATCAGGCAAATCTGCATCAGCAAATCTGCTGGTGTAAAAGCCGTCCCACTGTTTTTTGCAACTAACTTATGCAGACATCCAATTATAACGATTTCAGCACAAAAAGCAACACAAAGGCAAATTCGTTAAAATCGATAAAATCCCCAAAATAAAAACAGGTTCAAGTATACACAGAATCCAACTTTTTTCAAGAGACCCCTGTATTTTCAAAGAGACCCCTATATTTCAGCAGACTCAAAAAGAAAGATGCCCACTTGATCGGAAACGTATCTCTGTAATTGAACCGGATAATACCTGTAATTAAACCGGAAAATTCACCGACCGAGCAATTTTTATCAGCCGCACAATAAATGCTTTCGGCAAAAATTGTTCAGCGACACTGGCGACAGATCAAAAGAAAGCCTTTTCTTTTTAGGATATTCGGATTCAAAGTTTTCGATATTCGGATTAGAAGTCGACTTTTTTGCTACAAGAAACGGCAATACTATTTTTTAATTATTCAACCTAATTTTAATTTTTTCCGATTTCCGCCATTCTCCCATCAAACTGGACAAATATCCCCTATTGCCGACACTATATTATCTTGGTAAAATAAGTCCAAGTAAATTGTAAGTTATATCTCTATTGAAAATTGTAAAGTTAACATTCTATCTGTTTTGAAAGAATTCTTTGTTCTCAAATAAAACAAAATGACAACGACTCAAACTGCTTCTCTTTCGGGTCGGTACAATGTCGGACCGAGACCGGCATCTCCGCCCATTTTTGATTGTCCCATTGAAAAAATGTGTTTTCATTCAGAAAAAGATAAATTTACTAATCATGACGAGGACTCTTCTCAGATTAATTCGATCTGCCGCCATCCCGCTGTCAATGCTGTTTGTGATATTTTCAGCGGTCGCCCAAACGATTATAAAGGAAGTGACATGGAATAATATGCGTTTTATATTTTATTGATTTTTTTGAATCGTATCTTAATGAATTCTATTTCAGAACCAACTGACGAAAATCGACATTCTCGTGTGGAGTTTTTCTATGATCTTTTCGAGGAGATGCAGAAAAATTCTCCTGATAAAATTGAATGGGGAGAAACTCCTGTCGTGCCAGAATCAATTAGTGAATCGAATCCGCATGGAAAAACGATGCAGTTCACGCCAGAAATTTTGTTTGACTCCTGCTATGTGCCGCTTTGTCAAAAAGTGAAAATGGATTACATGGAAAATTGTAATACGAGAATTGATCGCCATAAAATTATCGCTGCAACACAGGCCATCATCATCTATTTTCAGCCACTGCGATATGTCGGAATTGCTCCGAATGATTATAGAAACCGCACTCTTAATACGAATTACGCTTTTGAATTTGGAATTAGATTTCTTTGTGAGTGGAATGTAAAAAAGTATCCAAAGAACAACTTTAAGAATCCAAACAACAAATTTGACACGGAGAAATTTGTGTATCCATTACGATCAATGGACTCAGGAAAACGATTTTTGAGTGAGCATAAAAAATTATTAAATGCGATGCACAACGAGCTTTCACACAAACTTCCACTGTTTTGCATTGCACAAATGTGGTTTTTAATCGAAGAATTATGTCTTACTTATGCACGCCTGCAAAAAACTTGGCCACTGGAGCGCGAACCAATTAAGCGATACGTCAATTAATTTTTTCCGATTTCCGCCATTTTCCCGCCTACTTTTGACTTGGCATAATTAGTTCTTCCTATATTTACTTATATTCGGATTCTATTTGCCTTCGATATTGCCATTTCAAACGTGGATTTCGACGACATCTTGGTCATGTAGGACATAATCTCCTTTGACAACAGTGCCATCGTGGACGTTTTTGCCCCAAACTTTCCCGAACTTGAGATTTTTTGCATAATCTTTGTGAATCAACTCGGCAAGATCAAGGAGCGTGTCTCCCTCATTGACAGTGAAAGGTCGATCACGATCCGGCTCCTTCTTTTTCGGGTCTTTTGTGTAAATTCGGAGTACTTTCAGCGATTCGTAAATGGCGTTTCTGAGTTCTTCAAGAGTTTCAGGCCGATTCGCGGAGATTTTGAATGTCCGAAATGGGAGAGGAGATTCCTCCAAAAAGAGTCCAAGTCGATCTTCGGCCTCTGAATCGTCGATTTTATTGGCCAAGAAAAAGGTTTGTGTGAAAGAAAGTCCAACATCCTCCTCGTCGAGACTAGATTCAGTGGCAAGTCGCGTTTTGGTCGCTTCAAGTTTTTTTATCACTTCTTGGCATTGCTCGATTCCGCCGTCATCGCCGAGATCAATCATTAGAAGTGCAAGATTTGAACTTCTGAGAAGCCCAAGAATATATGGTTCCAGAAAATCTGCCGTTATTGGAGGCGTATCAACAAGTTGCACGACCACATCTTGCCACTGCATCATTCCCGGCTGCGGGGCCGTCGTGGTGAATGGATATGGTGCCACTTCCGGTGTTGCTCGCGTCAGTGAAGTGAGAAGCTGGCTCTTTCCTGCATTCGGACCGCCAATAATCACCGCAGTTCCTGCTCCTTGTCGCGGAATCCGAAAAGAACGTGTGCTGCCTCCTTTCTTGCCTCCAGTCGATTTTTGCTGTTCAATATCTTTGCGCAGCTGGGACATTTGCGTCTTCAATTTCGCTTGAAGATGGTCTGTTCCTTTGTGTTTCGGCATTTCGGCGAACATCACTTGGAGCCATCGCAGTTCTTCTTCGGGCGTTTCAGCGCGGCGATAATTGTCTTCCGCTTTTTTATACTGCTGTGTTAAATTTGCAGGCATAATTTCTTATTCAAAGGTTTCTTGTTGGCACAAAAAAGAGGTGCGTTCTATGAAAGAACGCCTTTTTCCGGTGATAAAAGGTGATAAAAGGTGATAAAATGTTCGTGCCATTGTACCACTTGAACGATGGTCTGACAAGCAGCGAAAACGAGGTTATTGGCCGAAATTTAGTGCGATAGACACAACACGTTTCTACGAAACGCGGCTAATTTTGTAAGTGATCTGCATATTTTGAAAAAATTTTGAAATGCCTGTTTTCTCTCAAAACAAAATATGTTATAATTTGGCCAAATGTCGTCTCAAAACTTTTTTGGATGTTTTCTCTCACAATCTCAGTTGCTATAAAGGAGACTTTTGCGATGGTTATGAAAAAATTTATCAACAGTCCAGATTCACTCACACTCGAACTTTTGGAAGGTTTTACGCTCGCTTATTCACGACAAGTGACTCTTAAATCTGAAAAAATAGTGGTTCGAACAAATCCGAAATCGAAAGATAAGGTCGCCATTGTGACACTCGGAGGTGCTGGGCACGAACCGGCTCTGAGCGGATATGTCGGAGAGGGAATGTTGGATGCCTCTGTTGTTGGAGATATTTTCGCCGCTCCGGGTGCACCAAAAGTTCTTGAAACACTTCGTATGTTCAAAGATCATCCAGGAGTTCTTCTCGTAATTTTGAATCATGCCGGCGATGTGATGAATGGCAATATGGCATTTAATATGGCCGTCAAAGAAGGCATCAAAGTCCAAAAAATTCTGACCGCCGAAGATATTGCACCAGGAATCGACGCTCCAATTGAAGATCGCCGAGGTCTCGGTGGCTGTATTCCACTTATCAAAGTCGCAGGAGCCGCCGCAGAAGCTGGCAAAAGTTTGGACGAAGTGGTCGCAATTGCCGAAAAATTTAATAAAACAATGGCGACTTTGGCTGTGACAATGAAAACCGCGACTCATCCACAGTCCGGTCAATATATTTCGACTCTTCCAGACGACGAAATGGAAATCGGGATGGGACAACACGGCGAAGGAGGCGGAACTGGTCCTCAGAAAATAGTCTCGGCAGACCAAACATCTGAAACGATGGTGAATAAATTGATTGCTGCGACTGGTCTGAAATCGGGAGACAAAGCGACTCTCATTATAAACGGCTCCGGGGCCACCACTCTCATGGAAATGTTCATCATTTTCCGAAAAGCTCACCAAGTTCTCACCGCAAAAGGAATTTCACTTTTCGGATGCCGATGTGAAGAAATTTTGACTGTTCAAGAGGCGGCCGGTTTCCAAATGTTCCTCGCAAAATTCGATGATGAAACGATAAAATACTACACTGCTCCGAGTGATGCGCCATATTGGGTCACTCGATAATAAATGTATGTTTAATGCGCGTTTGTGTAGAAGCCCGCTTTCTGAGAAAGTAGAAAGCGGCTGTTTCTTTATTGGCAACAAAAAATAGTATTTTTTCAGCGGAGAAAAACAGCCAATGTTCCAAGAACCTTTTCGCCCTTTTATTTGGGATTCGCAAGAATTACTTCATCGAGATGAAATTCGTGCAATTCAGTTTGTCAGGCTTCGTGAAACACTGCGCCGGTGCGCAAATGTTCCTTTTTATCAGCAAAAATTTGATAAAATGGGCATTTCGCCCGAATCCATTCGCTCTGTTGATGATATTAACAAGTTGCCATTCACCACTAAATCCGATTTTCGGAACACTTATCCAACTGGCCTATTTGCAGTGCCACGCGAACAGATTGTGCGATTTCATGGCTCATCAGGAACGACAGGAAAACCGACGATTGTTGGATACACACACAAAGACCTACAACTTTGGGCCAATTTGTGTGCGAGATTTCTCGTTTCTGGTGGATTGAAGTCGTATCACACCGTTCAAATAGCTTTCGGATATGGCCTTTTTACCGGTGGTTTTGGACTCCATTATGGAGTCGAACATGTTGGAGCGGCGATTATTCCAGCAGCATCAGGAAACACGAAAAGGCAGTTGATGCTCATGCAAGATTTGCAGGCGGATGCACTCGTTTGCACGCCAAGTTATGCTCTCACGCTCGCCGAAGCAATCCAAAAAGAATCCATTGACCTCTCGAAACTCCATCTGAAGTTGGCATTTCTCGGCGGGGAACCCTGGACCGAGCCGATGCGACAATCAATCAACGCGATGATGAAAGTTTCAGCCAGCAATAACTATGGACTCAGTGAAGTTCTTGGACCTGGTGTCAGTGGAGAATGTCAGGAGTTTTCAGGAATGCACTTTCAAGAAGATCATTTCATTATCGAATGTGTCGATCCAAACACGCTCCAACCTGTCCCCGAAGGAACTCAGGGAGAACTTGTCATAAGTGCAATTTCTCGTGAAGCAATGCCAATTCTGAGATATCGAACCCGAGATATTGCCACGATCACCACTGAACCATGTCCATGCGGAAGATGCACTGCTCGAATGAGTCGGGTCGTCGGTCGAAGCGATGATATGCTCATTATTCGTGGTGTAAATGTCTTTCCATCGCAAATCGAAGAGGTGCTTTTGCACGTCGAAGGAACAGCACCACACTATCAAATTGTCTTGGAGAGACCAAAAACATTGGACGAAGTTACTGTGCGCGTCGAAATATCGTCCGATCAATTTTCGGACAAAGTCGCCGACATGGCCCAATTACGGCGAACTGTCGCACACGCCATTCATGAAGTGACAGGCCTCCATTTCAACATCGAATTATTGCCGCCGATGACTTTGGAGCGTTTTGAAGGAAAAGCCAAACGTGTCATCGACAACCGGCATGTTTTTTCGTAAAATACAAAGCTATTCACAAAAAAATGCGAGACGCAGATTCAATTCAAAATTCGAATATGAGTTTATGCAGAGAGCGTCCGTCTCGGGTTGGACTGCTTGCTGGCTGGGGAAGATATCCGGTTTACTTGGCCGAAGCTCTTAAACAAGAAGGGATTCAGGTTTTTTGTCTTGGTGTCGTAAATCACGCCGATCCTGCTCTCAAAAAAATTTGTGACGACTGGTCACCACTTGGACTCGGACGTATGCAGAGTGCTTTTCGCTTTTTTAACAAGCATAATCTAACTTATGGAATGATGGCAGGGAAAATCAATAAAAGGCTCATATTGGACCCCTGGCTAATTTGGCAGCAACTTCCCGATTTCTACACAATGAAGACGTTTTTTCCGATGCTGTTAGCTCGCCGAAAAGACTGCAAAGATGACACCCTTTTAATGGCGGTCGTCGAAGCATTTGCAGAAAAAGGGTTTCATCTACTTCCCGGAACCGATTTGGTTCCTGAACTTCTAGTGAAACGTAAAAAACTGACTCGGCGAGGTCCCAGTAGTTCCGAATGGAAAGATGTCTGTTTTGGATGGACTCTCGCAAAAGAAATGGGACGACTCGATGTTGGACAAAGTGTCTGCGTCAAAAATCAGGCGGCTCTGGCAGTCGAAGCAATTGAAGGAACTGACGAATGTATTCGACGCGCTGGATCGCTT
>JBOFGF010000206.1:0-2893 GCA_051649005.1 Thermoguttaceae bacterium
TTCTCCACTCATGATCGCCGTCATCGAACGTCTAAAACGTATTGCTCCGACAGATGCGACTGTTCTGATTCATGGTGAAACAGGAACTGGAAAGGAACTTTTTGCGCAGTCGATTCATCAAAATAGTCCACGAAAAAACAAACCATTTGTTGCTCTTAACTGTGGTGCTCTTACTGAAAGCATTCTTGAAAGTGAACTTTTTGGGCATGTAAAAGGTGCTTTTACTGGCGCACTTTCGGACAGACTCGGCAAATTTGAATACGCAAATGGCGGCACTCTCTTTCTTGATGAAGTGGGGGACATGCCAATGTCGACACAAATCAAATTGCTCCGTGTACTCGAAAATGGCGATGTGATGCGAGTTGGATCGAATGAAACAATTAAAGTGAATGTGAGAATTTTGTCGGCCACCAATCGAAACCTCGAAGAAGCTGTCGAAGCCGGAGCATTTCGACGCGATTTGTATCATCGGCTCAAAGTAATCACGATTCGAATCCCGCCTCTGCGAGAAAGAACTGAGGACATTCCCGTCTTATTAAACCATTTCTTGCGTCATTTCTCAGGAAAATATGACAAAAAAATTCGTGGCATTTCTCCAGAATCGCGAAAAGTTTTGCTCCATTTTGATTGGCCTGGAAACGTCCGCCAACTCCGAAACATCGTCGAAAGTATGGTCGTCGTTGATGTAGATGAAATGATTGGAATTGACGATCTTCCAGAAGAACTTGGAGGCATTGTAACTATTAACACAGTGCCGAATAACAGTGCGACCCAAAAAGAGCTGCAATCAGATTTGAAGCACGAATTTACCGGCGATGAATCGACAGGAGAGGCTTCGTCAGACTTACAAAATTTGGTCGGTCAATCACTCGAAGAAATAGAAAAACGATTCATTATCGAAACACTGCGAGTCACAGGCGGAAATCGAGAAGAATCGGCAAACATGCTCGGAATCGGCGAACGAACTTTGTATCGAAAAATCAGAGAATATAAAATTCAAAATTGCATCGACACATAATGCATTCGCTCGAATGTTTTATACCAACATTTTTTGTGATGCGATATTTTGCATTTCGTCCCAATTCGGCGGCGTGGATTGGTGGAAACGGATGCCCACCGAACAACTCACCTCATTAAAATGAGCGGAGTTGTTTGAAGGTTTTAATTTTAGTATGCGTTCACGGTTTTTGTGTGTTTTTCCAATAAATACAGCTAAAATATGATGCCATTTCAGTGCAGAAAACCCATTGTTTTACCAACATATTGTTTTACCAACTTGAATTGCTAATCAAGGCATCCAAATTTTTTATGAAATCATCCTCATCACCAAGTGTTTCAGCTCCACTTCAAATTCCCAAACGAATTGTTTCCGATTCAGGACGGATTTTTTCATGCGGCGTTCGCATCGACAAAGCGGTCTGCGGACTCGGTGTATTTTCGTTTGCTTTTGTTCCAAAAGGGACTCCGATTGCTCGTGTTTCGGGAAAGATTATTTGTGATCCCGATTATGGGAGCGATTATTGCATTAGTGCGGGAGATGGCAAAGTCCTCGAACCAGGGCCTCCTTTTTGTTATATGAATCATTCTTGTGAGCCGAATTGCCAACTTCTTCAATATGTTCGGGAAGAAGACATCGAAGAGGGTGAAACGCTTGACATAGGAGCACTTTCGAGTGACGAATTGGATTGTGATTGTGAAGATGAATTTGATGCGGACAACACCAACTACATGTGCGAAGAAGAGTGGGACGAAGATGCGGAGTGTTTTTTCGGCGAAGGAAGTGCGGAGGAAATCTATGACAATTCTGAAATAGAAATTGGGAAAAAAGATGAGCAGCCAGGAGGCATGGAATCAGTTGCCGATGAATCTTCTGACGAAGAACCACTTTTTGAATCGGATGTTGATTCTGAAATTTGGGTGGAATCAACTCGAGACATCATGCCCGGAGAGGAATTGACAATAGATTATTCTTGGCCAGCAGACCGCGCCGTCAAATGTCTTTGCGGCTCCCAACATTGTCGTGGATGGATTGTAGACCCGGCAGAACGCCACTTGATCGAAGAAATATGATTCCGTAAAACGAGTGGGCGAAAAGAGAACCGTGCTGAAAAATAAACGTGCTGAAAAAGAAACGTGCAGCGAGCGACCGCGTGTTCTCAGAAACTAAAATGTCCAGCGATGCGCGGATCAAACTCCAATCACTCTGCTCCAAGTAAATACTTTCTTCCCTGTAATTATACTGAAAACGGTGACAAAATGTCGCTTTTAATCGCAGTAATTTTGTGAAAAATTGCTTGTTTTTGTGAAACAACAGCTTTCTACGAAAGCTGGCTAAACATCCAATTTTGTGATGGTTAATTTACCAGCAAAAAACAGGCAAAATAGGCAGAATAAACAAAACAAGAAAAATGCAAAGTCTAAAACATTAATTTTTCTTCAATAAAATCGTTTTATTTTGTCAAATCTGTAATGTCGGCTAATCTGATCAGTTAGATTATTCCGATAATTCCGATTGAGGCCCCCAGTTCGGGAAAGCTAATCAGATTGCAGAGCCAGAGGACAAAAAAGATGTCGAAAACTATTTTGATGTTCATAACAGCCGTGTTCGGAGTTTTTACTCTGAGTACTTTCCTTCCAGAATCATTTGCTGCCTCGTCAGCGCAGAATGGATATATCGAAATGTCCATTGAAGTGGTGGAACCATCGCGCCTAGTTTTGCTGGGTCAGAGCGAAGCTGCTTCCAAAAGTGAATTTGGTACACAAAAAAGTGTTGGACTTCCAGATCGCATGAAACGCTTTTTCTCAAATTTAGTTGGAGGCGAAGATAGTGCTTCGAACTGGAAACAATCAGATGAAAGTAAATCAGAATCGTCCAGATCAGTTTCTGCATCGG
>JBOFGF010000207.1:0-4006 GCA_051649005.1 Thermoguttaceae bacterium
CGCAAATGGAAATCGGAAAAATTTCGTGACCGGCGCGAACAACCAGTTGACAAGCGACGGTGAATTTCGTTATACTTACGACGACGAGGGAAATCGGATTGAAAAGCGGTCGAAAACGTCGCTGACTCGATACGAGTGGGACCATCGCAATCGGCTGGTGAAAGTCGTCGTCAATGAGAAGGCGACCGAGTATGTGTACGATTACCTGAATCGACTAGTGCAGCGGAACGACGAGTTTTTCGTGCATGACGGCTGGCAAATTGTGTTACGACAGGCGAGCCGCCAACGTAAGTTGGCGGGTTTTGTTGGGGCCGAACGCCGTCGGCGTTCAATATTGGTAGAAACGAATTGCCAAAAACACACACAACTCCGTCGGAGTTGAATAATGGTCACCGTTATTGAACCCCGAATGGGGTTCTCACGTTTTTGATGTTCGTGTTTCTACCGTTACGGCATTCGGGAAATTTAACATCTGATTGCTACCATTCGACAACACCGACGGCGTTGGAACGATTTTTTTGCGACATTCCCCCGTGTTTCGGCGAGTACGCCTCACACGGGGCTACCATTATTCAATCCCGCTGGGATTGTTTCAATAATACGGTAGAAACATCGTTCACGTTTGGCGAGCCGCCAACGTAAGTTGGCGGGTTTGTTGGGCCGAACGCCGTCGGCGTTCAAGAATGGTAGAAACGAATTGCCCACAAAAAGACACAACTCCGCGAGGAGTTGAATAATGGTCCCCGATATTGAAACCCGAATGGGGTTCTCCCGTTTTTGATGTTTGTTGCTACCATAATTCAATCCCGACGGGATTGTTGTGCTTTTTTGCGACACGTTCCCCCGTGTTTCGGCGAGTACGCCTCACACGGGGCTACCATTATTGAATGCCGACGGCATTCGGGAACGGGATTATTCGTTTTTTATTCTACCATTCTGAAGTCCCGACGGGATTGTTGTATTTTTTGCGACACGTTCCCCCGTGTTTCGGCGCCAGTATAATTAGATACTGTGCCTCACACGGGGGCACCATTATTCAATACCGACGGGATTGTCTGTTTTTTTGACGATTGTTGATGAACAAACCCGCCGACTTACGCCGGCGGCTCGCCAAATCATCCGCGACGAACTCGAAACGTTTTGCGTAAAAATTGACACTGCACTCGCAAAATAATTGTGAAATAGTTATTGGTTCCTACAACAACTATTTCAGATTTTTTACATACCAGTCAATAGCACGTTCCAGACCTGCATCGAAATAAACAATTGGTTCGTATCCGATCATTTTTTTGGCACGAGAAATGTCAGCGAGTGAGTGTTTGACATCACCAGCGCGAGTCGGTTTGTATATTGGCTCGACTTTTCGTCCATTTAGCTCCTTTTGCATCAGTGATTCAAGTTTTTTGAGAATCTGATTGAGCGAAACAGCCGCATTGCACGCAATGTTCATTGGAACACCATTGCAATTTTCCGCCGGAGCCTGCGAAGCGAGCCAGTTGGCAGTGCAAACATTTTCAATGTAACAGAAATCGCGGGTCTGTTCGCCGTCTCCGAAAACGACCGGGTTTTCCCCGGCAAGAAGTTTGCTCGCAAAAGCTGGAATCACGGCTGCATACGCACCAAATGGGTCTTGTCGCGGTCCGAAAACATTGAAATAACGAAGTGAAACCGTCTCCATTTTGTACGCAGCAGAATACGCCTGCATATATCCCTCACATGCTAATTTACTGGCCGCATAAGGACTAATCGGAAGTGGCGGCATCGTTTCAATTTTCGGCGATTCAGGCTGATCTCCATACGCAGAACTAGATGCAGCAAAAACGATGCGTTTGACACCGACTTCACGAGCCACGTCCAAGACGTTCAGTGTTCCATTCACATTGACATCGTGTGATGTTTTCGGATCATCGACACTGCGCGGTACTGAACCGAGCGCGCCCTGATGAAAAATGGCCGCACATTCTGGCACAATTTTTAGCAAAGCATTTCGATCTCGAATATCTCCTTCAATGAGAGTGATACGATCAAGTATTTCGGTCAGATTTTCGCGTTTTCCTGTCGCAAAATTATCGAGAACGACGACTTCGTGTCCTTTGTCGAGAATAAATCTTGCCAAATTCGATCCAATAAAACCAGCACCGCCAGTAATCAAGTATTTCATAAATAGTTAAGAAAAAAATAAATTGAAAAAAGCTAATTGCCTCGTCAGTCGTCCAAATCGGGAGCTTCGACAAATTTTGGATCGGCAAAATCACACAAAATCTGTCCGAAACCGGCGATTCATTGACCGACTAATCTGTGACCGACTCTTTGACCAACTATTCTTGGACCGGCGATTCTTGTACGATTTTTTGTGGATGGTTTTCAGGCATCATCCACCGGTTCATTTTAGCACATTTTTCCGAGCGGTGCAAGATATACTACAAACGTGGACAAATTGCCTGATTTTTCCGAAAAAACAGGACATTTTCACCCCTTTTTGAGTATAAGTCTTCGGGATAATTCACTCGCATAATGTTTTCCAATTGTCGCCACATGTTCGGAGAGCCAGTCGCTTAAACGAACACTTCCAACCGATGGCTCGTCGGATGTCAGTAAATTTGCCATGAGTCCTCCGATTTCATCGCGTGTCAAAAAAACATCGCGGTGATACCACCCGACGATTTTAGTAACAAAATATCCGGCAAAAATCGGCACTCGAATGATCACCCGTTTTTTGCCCAGTTTGCGAGCGATGAGATGCAGCAAGTCTCTGTAACAATAATTTTCAGGACCGACCGCATCAATGATACGATTTTCGTTTTTTTGTGTTTCGGACACGGCAAGTTGCGAAAAATCATCGACATGAATCGGTCGCAAACAATACTGGCCGTTTCCGAAATAGCCAATTACTGGAAAACGGCGAATTGTCCAAGCAATGTTATTGATAAGAATGTCGTTTTCACCGAAAAGAACCGTCGGTCTGAGAATTGAATAGTCGAGACCAGTTTGCACCAAATTTTCCTCGATTCTTGCTTTGCCGCGATAGTATTCAAATGGCGAATTTGCCGTGAGATTGGCAATACTTGTGTGGACGATTCGATGGACACCGGCCTGTTTTGCCGCCGCAAAAAGTGCAAAAGAATTGAGAACCGCCTGTTCATGCGTGAAATTTCCATAATTGAAACGGACCCAATATGTGTTAATCAATACTTGGCATCCTTCCATTGCTGAGCAGAGTTGGTTTGGCTCATTAAAATTCAAAGGAAAGACACGAATTTTTCCCGCAAATGGATCGTCATTTGGCCGTGTATTCGTTAATGTAACAACTTCGTGTCCCAAGTCGAGGAGCTTTTGAGCGATTCTTTTTCCCGAATAACCAAATGCGCCAGTTAATGCAATTTTCATCGATTTTTTCGTGGGTTTGGAAGGTGGGTGGATTGACGCATAACATCGTTCCTGATAGTATTATACTTGTTGCCCGCTGTCCAGCAAGTCAGGGTATTTCACAGCTTGTTTTTACACAACAACAGCTTTCTACGAAAGCTGGCTAAACAGAAAGCTGGCGAAACATTCAATTTTGCGCCGTTTAATGTTATTGTGGTTCGCAATTGAAAACAAATCCAAAATACAGGCTCCAAAATATGGGCAAAAAACAGAAGAAAAAGAAAGCGGGCGAAACGAACACCAATGAACGTGTCGTCTCAGAAAATCGCAAAGCGAGGCATGAATACCATGTTCTTGAAACGCTTGAATGTGGGATTGTCCTTGTTGGCAGCGAGGTGAAGAGTTTGCGCGCTGGTTCGGCCAGTTTGGCAGAAGCTTATGGAAAAGTCAAAAGTGGAGAAGTCTGGCTGGTGGGGTGTGACATTCCTGAATATGTCGAGGCAAACCAATTTAATCATAAACCGAAACGAGATCGGAAATTGTTGATGCACCGACGTGAAATCGGGAAATTTGCCATGCGCGCTTATGAGAAAGGTTTGACTCTTGTGCCACTTCGTCTCTATTTCAAAGAAGGAAAAGC
>JBOFGF010000208.1:0-3383 GCA_051649005.1 Thermoguttaceae bacterium
GGCGTTACGTTATGGTAGCAAGTGAATTGCATATAACATCCCAACTCCGTTAGGAGTTGCGTTATGGTCACTGCTGCGTTTACCATAACAGAACCCACTACGGGGTTCTTGTTACGATTTCATGTTCTTTCTACCATAATGGAACCTCTACGAGGTTGAGGAGGCGACTAAACGAGTAAAAATATATTCGCCACAAAACCTACTGCGTAAAATAATCTTGGAAACGCGCTAGCCAGCTTTCGCTTTGCGAAACAATTAAGCACTGCGTAGAAAGCTGTTGTTTTTAGCTTCCGAGCCATATTTTTATTTCTTTGAGCAGTTTTTTCGCGTCAATCGGTTTGCTGCAATAACCATTCATACCAGCATCAAAGCAGCGTTGTTGGTCGTCTTTCGTTGCATTGGCAGTCAGCGCGATAATCGGAATCTGCTTTTTGCCGCATTGTCGTTCCCAGTCACGAATTAGCCGCGTCGCTTCATATCCGTCGGTTTCCGGCATTTGGCAATCCATCAAAATCAGGTGATATTCCGCAGTCATTGCAGAATCACACGCTTCACGTCCATTGATCGCAAGATCACAGCGAAGCCCCGCCTCGGCAAGCAAATTTTGTATCACAATCTGATTGATACGATTGTCTTCCGCGACCAAAATACGGCAATTTTTCGCGTATTCTTTCCACTTATCATCATATTCCTCGGCAGTTTTTATTCGATAAATTCCCGATTTGGTCTGTTCTTCTACACTCAAGTCGTCCAAAAATTTTCGCCACTTTTTGTCATACAGTTGTGTCATCGTGGTGTCAAACAACTGTGAATAACCAATCGGTTTGGTGATCGGCAAAATGCGCACATTATTCAATGTTGAACTGTCAATTTCTGAGTTAATCGGCAGCAACAATGTGAGAGCGATTTTGTTCCATTTTGGATTTTTTCCGATTTTTTCCGCGAGTTCAAGTCCCGTTCCATCGAGCAGTTGTTCGTCGATCATCACGATGTCGAACTGGTGTTTTTCCGCTTCTTTTAGCTGACAGTATGCAGATTCAATCGAGTTTGCTTCTTCCGTTTCCATTTCCCAAATTTCAAGTTGCCTGGCAATGGCGAAGCGGACCAGTGCGTTTTCCGACGCGATCAGCACCTTCTTAGATTTGACTGTAAATGAATCGTGAATTCCGACGTATCCGACCCCGACACACATTCCACAGTCGGAAATTACACACGCATTGTGTTCACGTTCTTTGCATAAAAATTGTTTTTCGGTGAGACATTCTTTCACAAACGGATCGCACGCAAACGGCAAAGTGAACCAGAAATTCGAGCCTTTTCCCGGATCGCTCTTGACACCAATTTCCCCTCCCATCAGTATGCACGAGTTTTAGCGAAATGGCAAGTCCCAGTCCTGTGCCGCCGTAAACTCGCGCGGTTGAAATGTCGGTTTGTGAAAACGCTTTGAAAAGCCGATCAAGCCGATCTTCTGGGATGCCAATTCCGGTGTCTTTCACATCAAATCTTACGAAGAGCTTGTTTTTGTGCCACCTTTCTGGTGTCACTTCTAAATGCACGCCGCCAGTGTCGGTGAATTTAATGGCATTGCCAACGAGATTCATAAGCACTTGCCGCAGCCGACCAGCGTCTCCCTTCAAAATACGGGGCAAGATGGGACGAAAAGTAGCACACAATTCCAGCGATTTTGATTTTGCGCGGGAAGCCAAAATGCCCATCACAGACTCGGTCGTGTTGAGCAAGTCGAAATTTTCCGAATCAATTTCAATTTTTCCCGCTTCAATTTTCGAGAAGTCGAGAATGTCATTTATCAAAAACAGCAGCGATTCACCGGAGATTTTGGTTAAAAGCGCATATTCATGTTGTTTTGGCGACAGTTCGGTTCCGAGCATGAGTTCCGAAAGTCCAATGACACCATTTAGTGGGGTGCGAATTTCGTGAGACATAGTGGCAAGAAATTGACTTTTCGCTTGACTGGCTTCCTCGGCGGCGAGTTTCGCTTGGCGCAGTTCCTCTTGCTCGTGTGCAATGATGCGTTCCGCCTTCTTTAGTTCCGTCAAATCTCGCACATAACCGACGAGCATGTCCTTTCCGAATTGCCGCACTTTGATGAGCGTCACTTCCGTTGGAAACAGCGTGCCATCTTGTTTCTTGTGAGTCCACTCAAACTGTTCATATCCGCTGGTATACACGGACTTTATGATTTCTTTCGCCGTTTCACGGGACAGTCTGCCGTCCGGTTGGTACTCAGGAAGCAGCGTATAAAACCGATCTAAATAGGTTGCTTTGTCGTCAAGTCCGAACATTTTGACAATGGTTTGGTTGCAATCGCCATTTTTCATCTCACCATTTAGAGCGGCATCGAATTCACGCACCATCGCACCGACAGGCGCAAAATCGAGCATATTTCGGACACGAATTTCCGCTTTTTCACGCTCCACTTTCAGTGCTTTTTCGGTGCGTAAATCGCGCGCGTATGAGCAGACGACGTACTGACCGTCCAATTCGTACCTAATAAGCGTCATTTCCACCGGAATTGGTTTTCCGTCCAGCATTTGCTGCATCCACTCAAGTTTTTTGAAGCCCGTCTCTAAAACTTCACGAACAAATTCGTGTATGGCTTCCACTGAATTGCTGCCATCCGGCTGATATTCTGGTATGAATTTCGTACAATTGTCAATGTATTCTTGCATCGACTGCGCACCAACTAGCTTTATTGCTTCGGTATTACAGTCGATGATATTCGCATCGGCATCCATAAGAAGAACGCTAAATGGAGCTTGGTTCAGGATGAGTGTCGTTTGTTCTTTCGCTTTGATGGCCGCTGCATTTGCAATTTCCAAGCTATCAACCAAATTTTTGCGGTCAGTGATGTCGAGACAGATTCCGGCGAGCTGCACCAAATTTCCATTGGAATCCCTGATGGGAACCGCATTTGCATCGACCCAGACCGTTTTACCCGATTTATGTTTTAACGCCAAATCGATGCGAAATTCGTCGAGTTGCCCATCGGCAACTGCTTGTCTGCGGGCAAGACTCGCTTCTCTGAATCCCTGCGTGTAGAATTCAACGACATTGTGTCCGACGATGTCGTCTGGAGTATATCCCAGCATCTCGGTAAATGTGGGATTGATGTCTTGGATATTTCCATCCGCAGAATAAAAGATAATAGCGACACTTCCATCAAAGACCGCCTGCATCCTCGCTTCAGTCCAGTGGAGCTGATCTGTTCTTGTATACAGCAGTTCTTCGAGCATCTGTTGCTGCTCGGCAAGTTGTTCCTCCATCTCTTTCCGCTTAGTAATGTCGCGGATAGAACAGATTGCGCCAATGACTTCTCCTTTTTCGTTGTTCAGCGAATAAGAGTAATGGTCGAGCCACATTCC
>JBOFGF010000209.1:0-12590 GCA_051649005.1 Thermoguttaceae bacterium
CCGAATGCGGCATTCGACGTTTTTCAAATCGCACCAGATGGTCAGTCGACAAAAATCAACTCCGAACAAATAACCAAAACGACCGATTATGTGGCAAAAAATATCCCAAAAGAATCGCTAAATCGCTGGCAAATTCGATTGGTACAAAATTCCGGTGAAAAAGCGGAAACGGATCAATCGGCAATTGTGTCCGTTTTGGAAAAACCATATTTGTCGATTCCACTAAAAGAAGGAGTTACTTTTGACCGCATTGCTTTTGCAGATTTGACCGGTGATGGTCGCCTCGATTATGTGATAAAAACTCCCAATTCAAACATTGATCCATACATCAATTATTGGAAACCGAGTCCATCGACATATCAAATTTTGGCATACACGGCAGATGGTCAGTTGCTCTGGGAATACGATCTCGGATGGGGAGTCGAACAAGGTATTTGGTATTCCCCATTTATTGTCGATGATTTAGATGGCGATGGAATGGCGGAAGTAATAACTCGTACTGTTCCAAACGATTTTCGAAACAAAGATGGCCGTGTCTATTCCGGTATTGAACAAGTGACGATTATCGATGGTAAAACAGGAAAAGAGCGGATTCAGATCGACTTGCCGAGTCGAGACGGACTTCCATATAATCTTTCAAATCGACATCAACTTTGTGTCGCATATTTAGATGGCAAAACACCGTGTCTGATTGTCGAACGGGGAACATATTCACAAATGACTGCCCGCGCATATCAATTTCAGAAAAATCCAGACCGACTTGAATTGTTGTGGGAATGGAATAATTTGTGGGAACAACATCTCGGTCGATGGGGACAAGGTGCTCACACGACACACGCTTTCGATTGCGATGGTGATGGCCGCGATGAAGTTTTGCTCGGTTCAATTCTTCTCGATGATGATGGCTCTGTTTTGTGGGAAAAAAAACTCGGACATCCTGATCACATGTATTTGGGAGATATTGATCCCGAACGACCCGGGCTGGAAATTGTATATGGAATCGAATCACGCCAAAAAATAAATGCGATTTGCATGGTCGATGCCAAAACGGGAGAGCTAATTTGGGGAACGGATCGTCCTTCGACACATATCCATTCCACTGGGATGGTTTCCGATATTGATGCTCGATTTCCTGGATGCGAAATTTGGTCGGGAGAGCGCGATGAAGAAAAGGACCGCTGGCTTCGAGATGCACATGGAACGATTATTCCGATCCCTGAAAAATTTCCGATTCGTTCACTCGGACCTCGCTCCGTGTGGTGGGACGAAGACGAGCAACGCGAATTATTGATTGGAAATACGCCGACTGATTATCCGTCGTTTAATCCCGTCTGTGATACCAAAATCGAAGGAGATGTTCGACTTATTGGCGATATTCTTGGTGACTGGAGAGAAGAAATTGTCACGACAGTCAAAGGTGAATTGCGTATTTATTCCACTTCGATTCCAGCACAATCGCGCCGAACGACTTTACTGAAAGACCGCAATTATCGAGCAACACTTCGTGAATCGACATCGGGATATTGGCAAATTCCACTTCCGATTCAGGGATTTAAGTGAAGCGGCTCCAAATGCGGACTTAAAAAAGGAATACGTTTGGCGATCCACTGGCGCAGCGAGCCGCCAACGTAAGTTGGCGGGTTCATTCGGCGAGTTATTCGCAGTATTTATCGAAAAACACACAATTTCCGTGAACGCATACTGAAAAATAAATGAATCAAAAAAGCATGATGAGTGCTATTGTAGATGTCTATTCGGAGCAACAACAACAAAAGATGCCACTAGAAAAGCTGCATCGGTTTGTGATATTGGAACATTCACATCCGGCAGGAATCCATTGGGATGTCATGCTCGCCACTAATGGTGTTCTGAAAACATGGCAGATTTCACCTCTTTGGATTAGTGAAGAAGAAAATAAACATACGAGAAAACACGGCGGAATCTCGTTTGACGTTGTTGGAATTCCTTTGGAAGACCATCGACTTGCTTATCTCGATTATGAAGGCGAAGTGAGTGCAGGCAAGTCTGGTGAACAACGCGGCGCGGTTCGTCGCATCGACTCTGGAACATGGGAATCCATTTCACCAACTCGATTTTGTCTGAACGGAATCGTGTTTGATTTTGTGACTATTGAAGGTCAATTTGGAGATATAATTCAATTTTGCGGCGAAATCTTTCACAAATCACTGGATGTTTAGCCAGCTTTCGTAGAAAGCTGTTGTTTCGTGCAGCGAGCCGCCGATGTCAATCGGCGGGTAAATTGAAAAAAATTACCACAAAAGCGACTTTTTGTCACCGTTTTCGTATGTCATGTTTTGTGCAAACGACAACTGCATAAATTCTATTGATGTTACTCGGAAAGTGTCAGAAGCATCATATCTTCCCGCGCCAGTCCAGCCGCACCAATATAACTCGCATAAGAACCGAGTAATGCAAAGTCCAATTTGAGGTTTTCCGCCAATTCATGCAGTGCGCGATTGTCAATTTCTTCCCGAATTCTGGACAAAAACATTGTCCCAATTTTAGAGCCTTTTCCTCCGAACATCATTTCGCCCCCGATCAGCACACATTCAGGATCAATCGTGTGCAAGAGAGTAACAATGCTTTGACCCAGAAATCGAGCCGTGTCTAAAATGATTTGAGTGGCCAATTTATCTCCTTTGTCGGCTTCTTCATAAACCATCTTTGGGATTGTTCGCAATTCAGTATTTGGCAAAATTCGTTTTTGCAATGAGCTTGTTAGTCCTACTTCAATCAACTCTCGAGTTCGTCTGGCAACTGCGGTCGAACTAGAATATGCTTCTAAATGTCCTTGTTGCAGGCAATTGCACCATCGGGCACCGGGAGACGGATCAACGATCATGTGTCCAAATTCTCCACCAAAACCATTTGCTCCTTTAATTTCTCTGCTTTCAACAATAATTCCGCATCCGATTCCTTGATCGAGAAGTAGGAGACAGACACTGTGCGCCCCTTTTGCAGCACCAATCCAGTATTCGGCGAATGCGGCGGCATTTGCGTTGTTGCTGAACAAAACCGAGGACAAACCACTGTATTGGGCCAATTTGCTTTCAATTGGATAACCATGCCATGTTGGAAAATTTGGAGGTCGGTGCAAACAGCCATCTCGACTAATTGCTCCGGGAAAACAATATCCTGCGGCGGATATTGATTCTGGACCGATTCCTGTTTTAGCAAGTGCCTCGTTAATTGCACGAGCGGCGTGTTTTGTCGCTTCATCCGGCCCTAATTCAGCATGATGTGGGGTCGAAAAAAATGAAACTGTGCGTCCTTCATTATCAATCACGCCGATTTTCAAATACATTCCACCGAAATTGATTCCGATGAAAAGAGGATACTGTGCTTCGGAGACAGAAAAATGAATCCGTTCTTCAATCATTATATTATTCATAGCAACACTCCCATGAAAATTTTATGCAAATCTATTTACGTCACAAAAATGGAGCAAAAAATCAATCCATCGAAACAAAATCCTCTTACATTCCTTCGGTGCCCAGTCCGGCAAATGGAAAGGACTCGAATGTTTGACCATCGCCAGTGACACGGGGATCGTTCGTCGATTTCAAGACATCCATGAGTCGGCCCGACAACTCACATCGCACGGCTTCGTAATTCGGATCGTTTGCGACATTAATGAGATAATCAGGGTCTTTGCGGAGGTCATACAATTCTTCGCCGGGGCGTTTGCCAAAAGCATAGTCCCAATATGGCTTCCACGCTTCTTCTTCGCCAAAAGCAAGGAGCCACGCTTTTGTCGGACTTCCATCGAAGTCGCGGAACGAGTACATCGTGTCGAGTCCTTTTTGCAGCACGGATTCCACCGCTTCTTTTTGTTGCCAGTGAACAGGGTCTCCCATCGGCCATCGATCCGGCGCGAAATTGCGAATATACAAGAAATCGTTTGTGCGAATCGCTCTTTGTGGATATGGCAAAAGCCCTTCTCTCGCGTGCTGCACATGTCGTTCCCGCCCTGTGACAACAAAATCGCGTTTGGGATCGATTTGATCACTCTTGTCGGAAAGGAGAAGTGGAAGAAGACTTTTGCCGGTCATACATCCCGGTGGTGTTTCGCCGCCGATTTCGAGAAACGTCGGGGCCAAGTCCATCAAATTCACGAAGTCGTCGACCGTGCGACCACCTTTGACTTGGTCGCCCCATCGCACGAACAGCGACACTTCTGTGCCGATATTGTACAAATTGCATTTTCCTCGTGGCATTCCCGGAATACCATGATCGCCGCTCATCACAATCACTGTGTTGTCGAGTTCTCCCATTTCTTCGAGTTTTTTGAGAAATCGACCGAGCATCTCATCGAGCGCGAGGACTTCGCCAAGATAATCGCAAAAATCTTCTCTGACTTCCGGGACATCGGGAAGAAATTTCGGCATTTTTCCTTTCAGCGAGTCGGAATCAATGTCCCAAAGTGCTTTGCCGGACCCTTTTTCCCAGTCCCGATGCGTGTTTGTTGGACCAAAATAGTACAAAAACGGTTTATTCGCTTCCTCGTCCGTTTTTTTTCCCGCGGCGAGAAATTGGTCAAAGTTGTCGAGACACTGCTTGTACAAGAGTTCTTTGGCAGCTTCGCGTTCCATTCCTGCTGAGACTTTCTTGGTCACGTTTTGGGAGAAGGAGTTGAAATCACCGCCGGCCTTGTTAAATCGTGTCCGATTCGCGCCAAACGGTGCATCCGCCGGTGTGCCGGGACTCCATGCTTTGTAGGTGAAACCGATTCGATAACCTGACTGTTCGAGGAGAAGAGGAAAGACGGGAATCGACTCGTCCCAAACAGCTGGACGCAAAATCGCGCCGCGCCCTGTCCGGTAAAAATACTGCCCTGAAAAAAGCGAACTCCGACAAGGCGTGCATGATGGCGAATTGACATGCGCATTCCGAAAAACGACCCCTTCCCGTCCGAGCCGGTCGATGTGCGGTGTCTGGAATGTCGTATTTATCGGATCGTCTCCATAAATACTCGCATATTTGCCCCAGTCGTCTGCGAAAAAAAAGAAAATATTCGGTCGTTTTTCCGCCGCAAAACATGTCATTGTCGCAAAAACTGCGAACAAACAACCAATTAAGACAAGAGAAAAATGTTTCATTTTAAAATGCCCGAAAATCAGAAAATTGAATAAGTGCACAAAACCGACAAAACATGCCCCACTCCACTCCACTCGTTATTGTGCATTGTACCAATCCATTACTGAAATGCAAGTGCGACACCTTTTTGCATAAGTTTACTGTCCACTATTCTGAAAACGCCACAAAATTGGATGTTTAACCGGCTTTTTGTTTAGCCAGCTTTCGTAGAAAGCTGTTGCTTCACAAAAACAAGCGACTTTTTTCGATATTACCTTCATTGTATTGCATGAACTATGTAACAACCAAGCACGATGCCAATTATGACAGCAAAAAAGGTAAAAGTCAATGAAAGAATCTTTTTTCAACCTCAAAATGTTTTGTCCGATGTCTGGTTATATTGTACTTTTGCGATAAATACAGTATAATTATAAAATATTGAAATGCACATTTTATATGTAAACAATACCGCTTATACAAAATATAACAGACGATTACAAATTTTTTAGATTTTTATGTTCACTGAATCGTTTTTTGCTCTTTCAAAATCAGGACTGCGTGCAACAACACTTCCACAATTACACGACACACAGAGTAGTAAATCCAATAGTATTTTGCTGGATATGCCACTCGATTCATTTTTGCCCAAATCGCTTTTGGCCGACACGTTGCTTCCAATGCCCGAAGTGACTGAATTTGATATTGTGCGACATATTTCAACATTAGCAACTCGCAATATGTCCGTCGATACTAATTTTTATCCACTCGGCTCTTGTACAATGAAGTACAATCCAAAGAGAAATGAGACTTTCGCGGCAAATTCTGCTTTTCTCGGTTTGCACCCATATCAAAACGATGACACAGTACAAGGACAATTAGCAATTTTCTTTGATTTACAACAAATGCTCGCTGAAATCGCCGGATTACATGCGGTTTCATTACAACCAGCCGCAGGCGCACACGGCGAACTGACCGCATTACTCGTCGCTGCTGCTTATTTTCAAGATAATAATGCGAATGATTTTGCAAAACGAAAAACCATTCTTATTCCTGACAGCGCACACGGAACAAACCCTGCAAGTGCCGCTTTTGCCGGTTTTACCACTCAACAAGTAAAAAGCAATTCTGATGGCTGCATCGATATTGATGATTTGCAAAGTAAGCTGGGACCACATTGTGCGGCCATGATGATCACAAATCCAAACACTTTGGGTTTGTACGAACGAAACATCCGCACAATATGCAAAATGGTCCATGATGTGGGTGCTCTAATTTACATGGACGGAGCAAATATGAATGCGATTGCTGGAATCGTGCGACCAGGAGATTTCGGTGCTGACATGATGCACTTCAATGTCCATAAAACCTTTTCCACTCCCCACGGCGCAGGTGGACCAGGAGCCGGTCCAATTGCTGTAAGAGATTTTTTGGCTCCGTTCCTGCCCGCCCCAATTGTTTGCAAATCCGATTCGGACACAAAAACTATCTATGCTCTTAAAAACCCCGAAAAGTCTATTGGAAAAGTCCGCACTTTTTTTGGAAGTTCGGCCGTCTTGAACCGCACTTGGTTCTATTTGAAAACTTTGGGACCAGATGGTTTGCGACAAATGGCAGAAGGAGCTGTGCTAAATGCTAATTATCTTTTAGCTTTAGTGAAACATTTTATGAATGTTCCATTTGGAGACCGATGTTTGCATGAATTTGTTGCCAGTGGAGCAAATGAAAAGCTAAATAAAGGCGTGACAACACTCGATATTGCAAAAAGAATCATTGATTTTGGAATTCATCCACCAACTATTTACTTTCCACTCTTGGTTTCAGAAGCTATAATGATTGAACCAACCGAAACGGAAAAAAAGGAAACACTCGAAAAATTTGCCGAAGTATTAAAAACCATTTTAGAAGAACAACCCGAAATACTGCGGTCTGCACCAAATAATAAGTCATGCAGCAGACCAGACGAAGTTGCGGCAGTAAAAAACGCACAATTTGTGATACACTGAAAGCGGCACAAAATTGGATGTTTCGCCCTTTTTTGTTTAGCCAGCTTTCGTAGAAAGCTGTTTTACAATACTATTTATTAAAATGGGGATGTTGTTAGTAAGGAGCATTATAATGTTCATAATATCGTTTTGGTGCTCATTTTGTAGATAAAATTCACAAAATTGATAGTTGCAAAAGTTGTTAGTTACTGGTAGAATAAGTGTTCATAGAATGTTCAAAAAGAGTCGATAATATCAAGCTACAACAGAAAAAGCAAAAAAACAAACAAAAATAGACAGATAACAATCAAGTTTTCCTCAAATTAAATTTATTTTTTTGATACATATTTATGCACAAATAAATAAAATCAAAAATAATGAGAGGGGGACTTAAAATTTTTTTTTATTGTATTACAATGTTATCTGATTTTGTGTCGACAACGTTTTCAGAGAATGGAAAATTGCCATGAGCTCCGATCAAATGAATTATCCGTTTGTACAACGACGAGGTATGAACCCCGGCAGTGCGCCCCCCCCAGGAGGTCCGCCGGGCGGAGTAGAACGCCGTACTTTTACAAGTTGTTATGATGGTTTATCGCCTGATGCACAGCAATTAGCCGAGGCAATAGATCAATACAAATTAGTCAATCGCCGTCGTTTCATCACTTATGAAGAAATGCTGAGTGTGATTAAATCGCTCGGTTATCGAAAGGATTAGTGATTGTTCCAGTTGGTGAAATTGGATGTTTAACCTGCTTTCTGTTTAGCCCGCTTTCGTAGAAAGCGGTTGTTTGACAGAACTTTGTCCAAAGTTTTAGATTTGAAGTTTCAGATTTGGATTTTAGGTTTTGAATTGTAGATTTTAGAGGGGTCATAGCTCAGTTGGGAGAGCACCGCGTTTGCAACGCGGGGGTCGTCGGTTCGAGTCCGTCTGGCTCCATTGGATAGTATTGTCAGAATTTGTATGTTTGTGTTCGCCGTGATTCGGCCTGCTTAAAATCCTGTGATCGGATACTTTTTTTTTGCATTGTGTCTCGGTTTCTCTGGTCTTTTTTTAAGTGCCGTGTTTAGTGGAGCCGAAACTGCATTCTATCGAGTTCCAAAAATTCGCTTGAAGTTGGATGCAATCGAACGAAATAAAAAAGCGAATGTGCTTTTGGGATTCGTCAATAATCCGGGTTTCTTTATTGCGACTGTTCTCGTTGGTAATAATGTTGCAAATTATTGCGTTTCTATGGCGACAGTGCTGTGTACTGCCGCGTTGTTTCCAGAATTTGAGGGAGTTGCTTTTGAAATAGGGTCAACTTTGGTTTTGGCACCATTTCTGTTTGTATTTGGTGAAATGTTCCCCAAATATCTTAGTTTGAGGGCACCACACAAAATGCTCCATGTGTTTGCCCCATTTTTATTGTGGGCTTCCAGACTCTTTTTGCCGATCACGCTTTTGTTCCGATTGATGAATCGCACTATGAATAATGAAATACTGCGGCTTTCTCTGGGACAACATGAATTAACGCGAATACTCGAAGAAGGACAGGAAATCGGTATTCTATTTGAAACACAACGACATTTGGCAGACAGTGTGTTTAATGTGTCTAATCGATTTGTTCGAGAGTGGGCAATTTCGCTCCAGTCATTTCCGATAGTTGGATCGAATATGAAACCTGAGATTGCTTTGGAGATTGCTCGAAAAGCTGATGCCGTCATTTTGCCTGTGTACGACGCAGACCAATTGAATGTCGCACAAAATGATAAAAATGAAGCACTGTCAACACAAAATGTCGATATTCGGGGCCAATTGCCGATTGGATATGTTCGAGTAATTGATCTTGAAATCGCGGTGAGAAATCAACTTGAAGAATCAGTGCAAACATTGTTGCAGCTCCTCCAAACTGAATTACCGATTTGCAGTCTCATCGAACTTTCCGAAAAATACTCGCCACTTACAGCAATGCTCCTGCTGGAAACACAGAATGCTGATTTCGGATGCGTCGTCGATGAACACCGCCGTCCAATCGGAATTGTGTCGAGCGACCAATTGCGAGACGTTTTTATCAAAGAGTGAATCGAAATCGTATTACCGTTTCTGACCATCTGGAATCGACAGACGAAAAACCAAAATAAAACCAAGATGATTAAAGCCACAATGAAGTTACAAAATATCTTCCGACTATTTATGAACAGTTCTCAATTTTGTAGGCAATACTTTTTTTGCGTCAAACATATTTTTTTCCTTATTGTTTTTAGTGGTTTTGCTGTTTTTGTAACAGGGTGCAATGACCGTGTAAAAAATGGTGAAAATGACCGACCGGTTTTTGTAGTTTCGGTCGAACCACACGCTTTTCTAGTTGAAAAAATTGGGGGAAAGCAAATTCATGTCGAAGTGCTGGTGCCAGCAGGAAAGGAACCGGAACATTATGAGGCGACTCCGAAAAAAATTGCAATGCTTTTGAACGCAAAAACTCTTTTTCGCACTGGAATGCCATTTGAAGAAATGTTGTTACCGAAATTGAAATCACTCTCAAATAATCTTAAAATCGTTGATTTACGAGAAAATATCCCACTCCGTCAACTCGAATTGCATGGACACAGAAAAGACGAATCAGAATCGGAGCATGTTCAGCAGCCATCTAATATCTCTGTAACAACTTGTCAATCTGGTTGTACTCACGGTGGTCTTGATCCGCACATTTGGTTTGCTGTATCACTGTTGAAACAACAATCAGACACGATTTGCCGCACTTTGATTGAGGTCGATCCGACTGGCGAGGAAGTGTACAAACACAATTTGAAACAATTACACGATGAAATTGATGCTCTTGAAAAACATTGTCAAGAGCGGCTGACACCATTCAAAAATAAAACGATTTTTGCTTTCCATCCATCTTATGGATATTTTTGTGACGAATTTGGTTTGCAGCAACACGCAATTGAATATGAAGGGAAATCGCCGTCATCGCAACAAATTATCGAATCCATTTCCATTGCAAAAAATGATTCGACTCCGCCCATTGTTTTTATCCAGCCGGAGTTCAATGAAGCTCCTGCAAAAGCACTTGCGGAGGCGGTCGGAGGAGCCCCGGTCATTCACTCCGCACTGAATCGTGATATATTTCATAGTATCAAACAATTCGTCGATGCCATAACATCGCAGTAAGCGGTTGTTTCGCAAACGCTGCTGCGACATAAAACAACCTAAACAGCGAGCCTCCGATATAAACAGCGAGCCGCCGATGTCAATCGGCGGGTAATTCCTTATTTTGTAACTATTCACCGCTCGAAAGTATTGCAATCATGTCTTATTTGCCACATTCTGAAACAGATTTCACCGAAATGCTCGCAACTATCGGAGTCGAGTCGATTGACGATCTATTTGCGATGATTCCACGAGAAGACCGAATTGCCGATCAGTTGAATTTGCCCCCCGCACTCTCGGAGTTGGAGCTTGCCCGCGAAGTCGATGCACTGGCCGACGCAGTCTTTCCCGCCACAAAATCACTCCACTTTCTCGGTGGTGGTTTTTACGACCATTTTATCCCTGCTGTTGTCGATCATTTGGCATCGAATCCACAATTTGTTACAGCATATACACCATATCAAGCGGAGGCAAGTCAGGGAAGTTTGCAGGCCTTTTTCGAGTATCAAACGCTCATTACTCGTTTGACGGGAATGGCCATTTCAAATGCCTCTCAATATGATGGTGCGACCGCATGTGTCGAAGCCGTGCTCATGTCACTGGCGGGGAATAAACGAAGCAAAATCATCGTGCCAGAAACTTTGCATCCAGAATATCGTGATGTTTTGAAAACTTACTTGCAACATCGTGATGTCGTAATCGAAGTTATTCCGACTCCATCAGGCATCTTAGAACCGAATTTGTTACAAAAAGCAATAGATGCAAATACGGCGGCGGTTTTGGTGCAGCATCCGAATTTTTTCGGAAATCTCGAATCTGTACAAGAATTGGTGAAAACGACTCACGAATCCGGCGCACTCTTTATTATGTGTGTCGATCCAATCAGTATGGGAATTTTAGTCAGACCGGGTGATTTGGGAGCTGATTTGGTTGTCGCAGAGGGACAGTCGCTCGGGATTCCCATGAGTTATGGCGGACCAGGACTCGGCATTTTGGCGGCCAATGAAACGATGTTACGAAAAATGCCCGGGAGACTTGTCGGTCAAACAAAAGACAGAAACGGTAATACTTGCTGGGTCTTGACAATGCAGACACGCGAACAACATATTCGGCGCGAAAAAGCGACCAGTAATATATGTTCAAATCAGGGACTCATGGCGATTCGGGCCATGATTTATATGGCGGCACTCGGTCCGCGTGGACTTCGGGAAGTGGCAGAAATATCAACGCGAAATGCTCATTATCTTGCAGAGCAACTTTGTGAACAAACGTCATTAAAACTGGCTTTTCCAAATGTTCCGTTTTTCAAAGAATTTGTCGTTCGTATTCCTCAGAAAATATCGGCACAAAAAATGCTGAATGTTTTGTGGGCAGAACACCACATTCACGGAGGCATCGCATTGTCCCGATTTGGAATGGCAAATGATCTTCTTTTGGTTGCTGTAACAGAAAAACGTACATCTGCTGAAATTGATTTATTTGTACAAAAAATTAGACAAATCGAGAGCCGATATTGATGTTACAAAATTTTTGTTTATGCCTCCTTATTCATATCGACGCTTGATCGATATTCACCGGGACGTTCTCCGGCATACTTGATAAACTGGGCAGTAAAATGAGGCACACTCTTAAATCCGACTCGCCGAGTAATCGCCGCGACAGTCAAACGAGTGAAACGAAGAAGCTCTTTTGCTTGACGAATTTGCGTTTCAGAAATTTCATCGTGAGGAGAACGTCCAATGATTTTCCGAAAACGCCGCTCCAAAGTACGCCGCTCCACTCGAAGCTCCTCGGCAAGTTTTGTAACAGAAAAGCCACTGCACGCATGTTCTCGAATCAATCGAATGGCACGCACCACCAAAGGGTCTGGCACGACGATGATGTCTGTCGATTGCCGCGCAGCAACTCCCAGCGGAGGAATTTGCTGAACAGAAATAGTGCGTGCCAATCGGTCTTGATGAGTCCCATCCGCTGTTTCATTAGTGAACCTTTCACGAATGAGCCGATATAAGAGGACACCCGCATCGTATCCGAGTCGGACTTGATTTTGCACGACACTGCTCATTGGCGGATTTGTCATCACGCACTGAATCGGATCATTATTCACACCAATGACGGCAACTGCGCCGGGCACGTCAATTCCAGCCTGATTGCACGTTTGTAAGACTCTGACACCGGCGAGGTCATAACACGCCATGAGTCCAATCGGCTTCGGAAGTGAGTGAAGCCACTGGGCACAGGGCGTGCGCGCCATTTTAGGGGGCTTGCGCATTTTGGGCGATGAAGTAGAATCTCTGTTTTGAACTTTTGATGCCGTTCAGACCGTCGCAACTTTTACAAACAGATGATTCATGACAAAAAAATTCATTCACCTC
>JBOFGF010000210.1:0-5009 GCA_051649005.1 Thermoguttaceae bacterium
GCGTCTGAATAACCGTTTGAACAATCACTCTGAACAATCGTCTGAATAACAGTCCGAACAACCGTTTGAACAATCACTCTGAATAATCGTCCGAACAACCGTTTGAATAATCGCTCTGATGTAAATCGACTTAAAATCATCAAATGAATATCAAAAAGCACTCCCAAAATTCCCACAACAGACGTGCGATCCACTGTTTTGGCGAATCAGGAGAGTTGCCATGATCGAACATCTGTGATACAATTGTCCAAATAAAATTGCTTTTCGGCTCCAAATTTGTTATCATTTTCCGTCTATATTTATCATTTTTGATATTTCATATCACAATTTAGAACTCAAAAATATATTCTTCTCATGGACTCTCCAAAAATCGTTCGCGCGCTAATTAGTGTTAGTGATAAAATGGGATTATCCGCATTTGCAAAAGGGCTGCATGCGTCTGGTGTTGAAATTTTCAGCACCGGCGGCACACGAACACATTTGGAAAAAGAGGGTATTCCAGTCCGTGATGTCGCCGATTACACAGGTTTCCCAGAGATGATGGGAGGACGCCTCAAAACGATTCATCCCAAAGTACATGGTGGAATTCTATGTCGCCGCGACTGTCTCGGAGATATGAACTCACTGGCTGAAAATGGTATTCTGACATTCGAACTCGTCGTCGTAAATTTATATCCATTTGAAGCGACAATCGCCAGAGAAGGAGTTACTGAAGAAGAAGCAATCGAAAATATCGACATCGGCGGCCCTTCCATGATTCGTGCGGCGGCAAAAAATCATCATTTTGTTACAGTTGTAACAAATAACGAGCAGTATTCAAATGTCTTAGAACAGATTGAACAAAATGGGCGAACCACACTTCAATTGCGGCAAAGTCTTGCACGCGATGCTTTTGCAATGACTGCTGCGTATGATGCGGTCATATCCAAATTCTTCATTGACCGACTCGAATCGGAAGATTTTCCGGCCACAATAACCACCAAATTTCGCCGAGGAAGTGTTTTGAGATATGGCGAAAACCCGCATCAACAGGCGGCTGTTTACATTGATCCATCTTGCCGAACGCCGAGTGTTGTCGCGGCCCGACAGTTAAATGGAAAAGAAATCTCATACAACAATCTTCTCGATCTCGATTCGGCACTGGCAATTGTCAGAGCATTTGATAAACCCTCGGTCTCTGTAATAAAACACAATAATCCATGTGGATGTGGCTCTGCCGAAACGATTTCTGCCGCACTGAAAAAAGGGCTCGATGGCGACCCACTCAGTGCGTTCGGATCGGTTCTCGGCTTCAATCGTCCTGTCGATGTTGCTTCGTCCGAAATTTTAGCTTCGCCTGGTCTATTTATTGAAGCAATTGCCGCACCTGCTTTCGATGCCGATGCACTCGAAATTCTTACAAAAAAGCCAAAATGGGGGGCAAATGTTCGCTTGTTGCAAGTGGGCACGCTTCATTCGCCGCCGTCTCGCTGGTCGCTTCGATTCCTCGAAGGAGGTGTTTTGTTACAAGAATCTGACACGCTCGCCGATCCCGAAAATCAGTGGAATGTTGTGACTTCGGCTAAAATAGATGCTGCGTTCATGGACGACGTTCGCTTCGCGTGGGAAGTTGTGCGACATGTCAAATCGAACGCAATTGTTCTTTGCAAAAATGAAATGCTAATCGGAGCGGGTGCTGGTCAAATGTCCCGAATTGATTCGGTCGAAATCGCGTTGAAAAAAGCTGGGGACCGAATTCACGGCGCAGTACTCGGCAGTGATGCCTTTTTTCCGTTTCCCGATTCGATTGAAAAGCTGGCAAACGTGGGACTTTCGGCGATCATTCAGCCCGGTGGTTCCAGAAACGATGCCGCCGTGATTGAATCGTGCAATAAATACAATATCCCAATGATTTTTACAGGACATCGCCATTTCAAGCATTAGAATTACAGCACAAAACGCCAAAAATATGATGTTTAGTCATGCCGTCCAAATGCACGTTTGAACGAACCATGTAAGAGCGTAATTTGTTGAATAGATTCACATTAACTAATTTGCTTTGCTTTCTTGAAACAACAGCTTTCTACGAAAGCGAGCTAATTGATGACGATGCACACTATATTTTGGCGATGTTTACGTGTCATTCGACACGTTCACCATCCCAAAAAGAGAACAGCAAATCCACAGAACATAATTGCCATGCCTCCTAAAACGTGTGAATAACGATCCATAAACTGCAAATTGATCGCACGGATTCCACAAAGTCCTAAATAGACACAGCTCATCATTGTAATTATTGTGACAGAACAGAAAATAATTGTCGTCAAAATCAAGCAAAAGGTTCCGACGACGGCAGATGCGGTTAAAAGAGGAAGCATCGCTTCACATGGACCAAGTGCGAAAATAATGAAAAGAATCCACGGAGTCACACTGGCCAAGTTTGACGGTTTATTACATTTTGGTTCATGAAAATGAATGTGTGAATGTGCATGATTGTGTTCGTGGTCGTGTTGCTCAGACGTTCCCTTTTCAACATGAATATGTTCATGTGAATGAATACGATTTCTAACAGCATGTCGAATTCCCCATATCAAATAAGTAAAACCGAGTCCCACCAGAAGCGATGCGGCGACATTACTGCGGTGCTCGTTCACCCATTCTAACTGGTTTTCGCTCAAAAGAGAGCCGAACCAGAAAAAACACGCCACAAGAAGAAGAGCGGATATGACGTGCCCGACTCCACAAATAAACGTCCAGCTAATCGTTTGGAAGTGGTTCCATTTGCAGCGTTTTGCCAGTACAATAAATGGGAGATAATGATCTGGTCCCGCCACTGTATGAATCACTCCTGCAATTCCAGCACCGAGTAAGCACGCCCAAAATGTAAGTTCTTCGCCCATAAATGACTTGTCGATAATAAATTTGTTGTATGTATTCCAAATCCGTGTACTTTGTGATTACACGTCGTTTCCGGCTCGCTGAAATGTTTCATGGCGCAGCTACGAAACAGAAAAAAATAAAACCATCAAACAAGTTCCCTCCTTTTTTAGGAATGGTGCCCGGAGTGAGTGGTGATTTGGGCCGCGAACATTTCTCTGTTTTGCCGCTCCCTGTTTTGCCGCATTTATTATTTTGCTGTTTTTAACTCGCAGACATTTCATTTTACACATTTCTTCCATTTCATAAACCACATTGAAATATATTTTCTATTATTTTTGTGAAAAACAATCTCCTTTGTGAAAAGCAGGAAGCCAGCTTTCGAGATAAAATCGTCGAACATGGGGTTCTTCTGGCAGTTTCAGGGGGCGCGGACAGCATGGCACTGCTGCATCTGGCCAGTCAATTGATTGAAAGTGATTTGTCCAGTAGAAAATGGCATGAAAACAGACGAACAAAATTAGGTGTTGCCCACATCAATCACCGACTTCGTGGCACCGATTCAGACGACGATGCAAATTTTGTGCGTGAAATGGCAGAATTGCACCATCTTCCGTATTTCGAGCATGTCATTTCACCAACTGAGTGGGCGACCGATCAATCGGGAAGCATCGAAGGGGCGGCAAGGAAAATTCGATATGATTTTTTGACAAGCACGGCGGAAAAATCAAGTCTTAGATATGTCGCCACTGCACACACGGCAAATGACCAAGTAGAAACGATATTGCATCGAATAATTCGCGGCACTGGACTGGTCGGATTGTGTGGTATTCCCGCATTTCGAGTGCAAAACGACGCTGTTACTTTCATTCGCCCACTTTTGGAAATCAAACGAGAAGCGATTATCGACTATTTGCTCTCAATTTCCGCCGAATATCGAGTCGATTCGACTAACTTGGAAAATAAATTCACACGAAATCAGATTCGGAATGAGCTGCTCCCTCATTTGCGAACAGAGTTCAATCCGAATGTTGATGAAAGTCTGGTAAAACTGGCGATTTTGGCAGGCGAGCAAACGACAGTATTGAATGAACTAATAGAAATTATTTTCCTGCAAATGATAATCCGAGAAACCAAATCGGACACAATATCGGAAGTTGTTCTCGATCTCAATTCGCTTCTCCAATTGAGTGGTGCGACTCGTCGTGAAATTTTTGTACGACTTTGGAAGCGAAAAAATTGGCCGCTTCGTGAAATGGGATTCGACGAATGGAATCGACTGTCGAACTGGATCGAATCGTCATTGAATCCGAAAGATCAATCAGCACGGCGACTCGAACTTCCCGGATTTATTATCGCGGTCAAAGAATCGACCGGTTCTCTTTTGTTTCGTCTGAAATACCCATTTGAATAATATCTGGGGCCTTTTCCAAAAACTACTATTTTGGTATAATGTCTTTCTGTCGAGGTTTCTTGTGGAGTTTGCTGGAAGGTCAACTTAACTCGTGGGCCGAGATCGCTTCCGGCTCGTGCAAGTGCACGCCTGATCTCCGTCCTTCTCGAAGCGACATTTTCCTGTCGCGAACTTTCTCGAAATCTCGACGTTTTTTCGTATACACAGAAAATCGCACAAAATTGGATGTTTAGCCAGCTTTCGTAGAAAGCTGTTGTTTCACAAAAACAAGCAATTTTTCACAAAATTACCGCTTAAAAGCAATGTTTTGTGCCGTTTGCAGTACAACAAGTTTGACGATTTTGCCAAATCACAGATAAAAACAACGCGTTTCTATGAAACGCTGCTAAACTTGTTATACTCAACACTGTCTTTCGAGTTCAGTTTTTCGCCGCGTCGGAAACCGACGGGATTCGTTCCTGAAACCCGGAGGTGTTCAATGTTTCCGAACGCCGTCGGCGTTCAATTATGGTAGAAACGAATTGCCCACAAACAAACACAACTCCGTCGGAGTTGAATTATGGTTGTGAGGCGACGCTAATTGTAATTGACCATAATTCAATGCCGACGGCATTGGTGGTCGTTTTTGTTGCGATTACCATAATTGAAACCCGACGGGTTTCAGGACTTTGAAAACGTGACTTTATTCGCGGTGTTGAATATAGTGGACCGCAAACAAGTCCACAAGTCCAGTCCACTA
>JBOFGF010000211.1:0-4477 GCA_051649005.1 Thermoguttaceae bacterium
GAAATCGACGATGGTCGAGATGAGCAGGAGCGAACAGAAACGCCAGTCCCACCACGCATAAAACAGGTAACTTGCCGCGAGCAGCATCAGATTTTGCGGTCTGTGCTTCAAGCAGAGATACAGCGACCAGACGATTAGAAAAAAGATCGGAAAAACGAACGAATTGAAAAGCATAAACACACTCCGTCGCAAAAAACCGTTCGGCAACGCCAATAAAACGCGGTAAAACTGCGGCGGAGTATATCAAAAAACGAAGAATCACTCAAGAGCAATTTTTCAGGGATTATTTTTCACCTGATTCGATTCTTCTCTTACGAAATTAGTCGTGTATTTTCGATTCGGGAAGGGCGGTCAACAGCGGTTGTCCTTCGGCATCTTTTTGTACGCGAAAGGTCGTGTAATTTTTTGCCGCTTCACCATCTGTAAAATAGGACAAGTTTCGCTCCCAGTAGGCGGCAGGTGGATCGTTCGCCATAAAATAATAGTCAATGTTGTACGCACGAAACTTCTCATCACACGGCTCCGCGAGAGGAGAATGTGACGGCGGCTCTTTTGCGACAGTTACGACATTCGGTGTAGGAATGACTCGCACATGATGTTTCAGTTGGATTGTCTGAACATGTGGCAAATTGGAATAGATCGCGTAATTTCCTGATTTAAGAACATCGGGAAAATGATTTTCGATCCGGTCAATGGCACTTTGCTGGTTTTTCGTCATCCATGAAAACGATGGAAAAGAACGTGGGAGAAGGAGAGCAGATAAGACGATCACAAAGAAAAAAAAGACGAGCAGAGATTTGAGCTTGCGATTCGTCCTATAATTGAAACACAAAATACTAAACAGTATGATCCCCCATGCTATCGTATAAGAGTGCGGATACCGTTCAGAGCCGCCGATCATGGCTTTACCTGAGTATTGGGTCATGGCGAACATCCATGCGAAAAGTAGAGATGTCCAATAGAATACGGCACCGACAACAAGCCAAATAGTGAGGACGGAAAAAAAACGTCGGGTCCCTGGCATTGGAACAACAAAAAGTGCAAGAGTGCAAGACAAGAGAATGATACACTGCTGGCGGATGGTGAGACAGGCATAATTGCAATCAAACATCTGCTTGAACATTTGAGCTACATCTCGTTCCTGCTGGGTCAGCGATTGAGAGGCACCTCGCAAAATTTTGTGTCGATCCGCACCACGAACAAGAGCGGATGGCCAATGGGACAATGGCACTTCTTGTTGCATACCTTCAAATACCGCTTCGAGCCGAGTGGTCACTTGTGAATTCGACATCATGTAGGCTGGTTTAAGTTGCAAGGCGGAAATCCGCGCATCCCAAGACACCTTCGATAGAACGGGCACGCAGACAAACACGATCACGATCGCTATGGTCGATAGGCAACGAAACCGGCTGGGTAGTAAAGAGTCTCCCTCGTATTTTGTACGAAAAAATTTCTGTGCCAGCCATGAAATGGTCCAATTGCTAAACACATACAAATAAAAAATACCTGCAAGAACCATTGCCGCTTCTTTAAGCATAAAAAGTACAAACAGTGGCGGCACGAGCATGATCACTTGGTGTCGAAGTGTCGTTTTCTCACATGTGGAATAATAATAAAGCACAATAATCCCAGCAAACCAGCAGCCGAGCAGAACATCAGAAAGGAGTGAAAAATAAGCTTGTGTTAGAGCAACATTTGTCATGAACACCGGAAAGCAGACAATGCCTATCATCAAGAAGGGAGATTTCCATGTGTAACCACGCAGAAGAAGAAAAATTGGGGCAAATTGAAAAAGTGCCTGCGCAAAGAGCATGTTTTGTACGGAAAAAGGCAAAATGTTGACACAATAATTACCCCAGATACCACATCCGATTGGGTAATAACGATGGCCCGTTGCACTGGTCAAGTCTTGAAATCCTCCGTAATACCATAATTCCCGAATGACGACGGCCCAATGTGTCACGCCATCCCATGAAGCGTACCACATGAACCGGGTGAGTACGAACAGCCCAATCGAAACTACGACGAAGACGACAATGGTTGGACTCAAGAGCGTCGCGCATAGCTGTTTTGTGTTACGCCGCTCCTGCCACAGATACGCCACAAAACCGACCAAACCGCCAACAAAAAGAAGCCAAATGCTCGTCTGAAGCAACGGAATATGCGGCGTCGCTTTGGGATTGAAACCGACCGGAAGCCAGTACGCATTATATTGAAGCTGACCGATATACCCAAAAATGTACATCGTCCCGATCATGCACGAGAGTGTGAAAAAGGGCGTGTATTCCAATGGAATCCGCCAAGAACGGTTCGCGGTGAGACACAGGCCGAGAAACGAAACGATCAAGAGTATCAGAAACAAGTATTCCATGAGATTCTCAAGGAGAAGGTTATTATTTGAACACAAAAAAACTCAGTCCTACAAGGAGCAGCACGAGACCGGCGATGTGCGGTGTCGAAAGTTTTTCCTCGAACAAGACCACGCCGCCGATGGTTACAAAAACGAGGACCGTACACAGTACGATTGGATACGCATACGAGACATTCAATTTGCTGATTGCGACGAGCCAGCAAAGCGTCGCCAGAAAGCCGCTGAGAAAGCCGCTGATTACAAACGGATCAAAGAGACAACCGAGTACGAAAAAGCCTTTGGCCCACAAATCTTCCGGGAGCGGGCCGAACGATGCCATCCGCCACTTGAAAATGAGCTGCGAGTATGTACACAACACGGCTGTCAAAAAAACATAAAACAAAATCATTGCTTTGGAGGGTTCCAGATGGAAACGCGAAACATCTTGACCGGCAAAAACCACGGAATGGAACGAATTTCGGTCATTTTCCAACCCGATTGACGGAGAACTTCTTCAATGTCAAAAATGCTTCGTTCATGATAATCTCCCTTAAAACCGGCGATTTTACGACAAAGTGAATAGAACCAGTTTTCCGTCGGACCCGATAAAATCAATTGCCCTGTCTGTGGATTGACAACCGATTTGATTTTGTCGAGAAACAATTCAAGGTCATCAACGTGTTCGAGAACATCAGCTGCGATGACGGCATCGTAATTTCCAGACCAATCGAATTTTTTTGCATCCACTGGAAACATATTTTCAATTCCATAATATCGTTGGACACATTGTGCGGGTTCGATTTCTAAATCAACGGAAGTAATCGTTTCACAATGATCGGCGAGCAAGACGGACATAAGTCCCAGTCCGCATCCGAAGTCAAGAATGTTACGAGCAACAGGCTTTTTCGTGAGAATCATGCGTTGAACCACACGCAATCGCTCTCGAATGATCCAACGAACAAGGGGATTCCAATGCAAATACGATGGGATCGCCATTTCATCCGTGACGTGTTTTTCCCCCTGATACGATGCGAGTGCTGTGCGAATATTCTCAGAAGAAAGAGAGCAATTCATAGAATAGATACATCCTTGTTTGAGTAAGCGTTTCCTTTTACGCTGATTTTCGTTTGATTTCAGTCAGGAGAGCAGACCGCCTTTTGTCCAAAACCCGACTGATCGGCACTGTCGGCACCGATTGGATGTCAATCAACAACGCAAACAATCCCATCTGAAGTCCAAGAATAATCGGCAATGCGGCAAACATGACCGTTCCCGATGTCGCTTCATGTCCTGATAACAAACCAAGCAGCCACTTGTAAGCACCAAATATCGTTCCCAAAAGAACCATGAGAGTTCCACACAGACCCAAAATCACATCAGGAGATGTCGTCAATAACACTTTCGTCATCCAAATCCGGCGACAAAAACCCGCAAAAAGTTTCGGCGGAAATTCAAGGAGTGTCTTGACAGGGGAGAGATGCGATTCCTCATCGCCATAAATCGTTCGCATCGGAATATCGCGCACCACAGCCCGATTGATTCCTAACTCAATCAACAGCGAACTCTCAAAGAAATAACGATGATGGATGCGAGATGCCGACAATTGTTCCAGCATTTCAGACCGAATCGCAAAGTATCCGTTCGTCGGGTCCAGTGTGTTCCAGTAACCCGATGCGAGCCGATTCAGAAAGGAAAGCCCAGCATTGCCGATCAGCCGAACCAGCGGCATGTTTGAGAGAACGTCTGCGGAAGTGAACCTGCACCCTTTGGTGAAGTCGGCTTCGCCATGAAGCAGCGGCTCCAAGAGATCGGGCAAGTATTCTGGATCCATTTGCCCATCGCCGTCCATCTTCACGATGATGTCGGCACCGAGTGCAACAGCATGTTTCATGCCTGTCATCGTCGCTCCTCCGACACCACGATTTTCTTCATGGTGCAGGGCGATCACACGACCTTCCGATTGCGCCGCGAGCGTGTCGAGAACATTTGGCGTTGTTCCCGGACTTTTGTCATCGACGAGGATGATCCGGTCAATCGACGCAGGAATTCCGGCGACGACCTGTGCAATCGACTGTTCCACTTTATAACATGGAACGACAACCGCAATACAGGCACCGTGGTAGTTTG
>JBOFGF010000212.1:0-2190 GCA_051649005.1 Thermoguttaceae bacterium
CGCGTTCGTTAAAGCTAACCACACCTCCGGAACGCCCGGTCGTGAAAGATAATGACGATCCTCATCCCACCAGCGATCCTTCACGAAATGTAAGCTCGTCTCAACTTGCCAGTGGTCGCGTATAAATTTCTGAATATCCTGCGGACGCACCAAATCCGGATCAAGACTCATCAAGAAATAGCGAATATCGCGAGATTCCAGCAATTTGTCCTTGCCGTATACCTCACGATCCACTCGCGCCACGATTGTGCAATCTGTTATGCCTAATTGTTCCCGAACGTAATCGGCGGTGTCAATGTCGCACCATAGCTTACGAACTTCGACTTTTCCTTTTTTTTACTCAAACTCTCATCATCCGGTTTCGTGTTCGTGGTGTCATGAAAACAGTATTTCACGGCATCATAGACTTCGCCCTGATTCTCTTTGAGTTGGAAAAGATAGTCGCAATCGTGCTCGCGAAGCACTTCCAGCAAAGGACGTTGCGCATAAATCGCATCGCCAGTCAGCAGCTTCAAGCCCGGATAGGTATCAAACAATTTTTCGAGATGTTTTTTCAAACAGCCTGGCTCGTTGGTCTTGTCGCCGTGGATTGACCATTGGTCCAGCACGACTTTGAGATCGTGAACGAAGACGTTGAGCATCAACAGCGGATCGCCGTTTTCATCGATCATAGCTTTGGCTGCTTTTCCGTCTACGGCGGCGGTTAGGTGGTCGTTGGTTTCATGAAGAACGGTGTTAAGAAATTCGGCGAAGGCAGCTTGAAATTCTTCGACGGAAACATGGGCAAGATTTCGGGAAAATGTGGTGTCGACGGGCGGTTTGGTCCGTTTGAAACCGAGTGGACCGCGGAGAAAGTGCCAGTGTTTTGTCGCCCAGCGTTGAATGTGAGCGATGTAATTCATCCGGGCGAGCATTCCGAGAAAAACAATGACGGTCATTCCGTGAAAATCGTGTCGAACGCCTCTGGGATCACGTGGATCGGAGATTTTACAAAAAGCGTTTGCGAGGGTTTGCAGGAGCGCAGCTTGGGCATTGTGAGTGAAATTCATAAAAAACCTCCTTGTTTTACGTATTTTGAAGTGATTTTCGGGAAAGGAACGCCTCTCCCCGCCTGTATACGTAAAGTCCCCCGGTCTGTGCGCCTTTTTTACTTTGCAGTTCTCTTGAAGGGATGCCCACGAGGATTACAAAGTCTGAATTTTTAGAAGCCGAGGTCTCGCAATGTTTGGCTCGGCTTCCACTGTACCTGCTCCGCCGCCGCTTGAATACTTCTCAAACTCCGGCAAAAACCGCAAAACAGCAGGTGTTGTGTTCACCAAATTCGCCAAAAAATATCGACGCTTGCGATCAAAAATTGTACCATCAACGGCGGCAGTGAAAAACGTGTTATTTGATTCGAGTATATGTGTCAATCTTTTTTCAAAAACATCATACACTGAGATTATCATGTCAATCCAAACCGCCCAATCTAACAAAGATTCAAAACGTCATTTTTCAAAATCCGAAATGACACGGTAATCAGATGTTGGTTGATACCAACAACAACGGCAAACTTCGCTTGGCTAAGTTTACGAGATTTTCGTTTGTCCATCAACCAATTTGCAGTACCAATTTGTTTGATCATATTTTGTATCACAATGTTGTGGTGTTTTTTTGAAATTTATTAGTGTACCGTTTCCAGCAATTCGTCGGCGAGTGAACGGTTCTCGAAACGCATCAGGGTTTCCGACGAGGCACCATACGCAAGGAAATTCAGACTGCCGTACCAAACAATCCGCTTATCAATGACCGCAAATTTTTGGTGAATCGCATCTTGAGTATGAACGCTAATTCCTTGCTGACGCAAACTTTCGGACATTTCCCTGATTCCAGCAATGTCGTCATTTCGACAACATTCCGGCGGACGAGTGATGATACCGATTTTTACAGAATCAGCAAGCGGTCTGAGCAAAAGGTTTATCATATTGCCGACACGTCCTTTGCGCATAAAAGGACTGACGATGATGATTTCGCTCTGCGCCATCGCAATATCCTGTGCAAATATCGGAAAAAAATTCTTTTCGTCGAACAGAACTCCCGTCTTTTCTTCACGGTCTTCGCAGACAGTCGTTTTGTATCCAAGATCGGCATAACCTTTGCTCCGTTTGTGGAACATCGATTCAAGCATTTTTACACGGACATCGACGTAAT
>JBOFGF010000213.1:0-3256 GCA_051649005.1 Thermoguttaceae bacterium
AGTCACGGATCAAAATGCTGTCGAATTTGTTTGTGGTCGTGCTCTTCCAATCTGGTTTGAATGTCGAGATGCCCTCCTCGAAAAAGATCGAGAAACCCTGAATCGCATTTTGCTCCGCTCCATTGAAGGTTGTAGTAAACATCGTGTGCGATCTGATTACACAAACATTGCCCTTTTTAATGCGGTGAATCTCGTCCTTTTGGGAGAGGCATTTGACCGTCCAGAAACTCTCAAAGAAGGATTGAATCGATTTCATGCAATAACAAACGCCATTTGGGAACACGGAGCGTATGAATATACGAGTCCGACGTATCTTGCTGTGAATTTGGAGGTGCTTCAAATGGGACTTCGTTATTCCAAAAATGCAGAAGCACGACAAGTCATGCGCGCACTTCTCGACTGTTTTTGGGGAGAATTATCATTCAATTCTTACACACCGAGCAGACGACTCGGCGGTTCTCAGAGTCGAAGTTACAATTTTGTTCATGGACGCGGGGGCACGGATCGCTGGTCCGCCTTCGCCGGATTTTGGAAAGAACCAGGCAAAGAAAGTGATAATTTTCTCATTGAAATTGCAAATGCCACAGTGCCGATTCCCGCTGAATTACAGCATCAAAATGGCGTTTTTCCACGATTGATCAAGCAGCGATGGGGGCGTTTGCATCCAGAATGGCGAACCTTTTATGCGACGGATAAAATCGCGCTGGGTACTTCTGGTGCGGAATATCCTTCTTTGCAGGATGTACCACTGGCAATTGATATTGCCGACCCGAAAAATGATCCTTCCAACAAGGACATTATTTTGCCACGATGTTATTTCATTCCAGATGGGCGCGAAGACCCATTTGGAATCAGTAAATATCCGACAAGTACGGCGGGACATCAAAAAGCACTCCATTTGCGGCATAACTGGGCCGGTGCGCAGCGCACGGTCGATGCAATTGGAGTGGCAATATACTCCCCCAAAAATTTGGCAGACCCAGTCGTCACAAATGTACAAAGCCATTTTGTTCTTCGCCGCCCAGACTCGATTCAAATTGGAGCAAAGCAGGTCGATTTGGATGCACTAAAGGTCGCACCAATATCACTCGACAAGAATCCACTTGTCTGTTTTTATGGAGAGACGGCGATTGGTTTTCGCCCACTCTGGGGACGTTCTCAGAATGACATGGCGGCGATTCCCCAGTTGGTCGATGATGGTAATAAGTTCGAATTGCTCCGTGTAACTTGGGATCATCATACAAGTGACAAAACGGTCAATCCCGGCTGTGCTTTTTGGGTGCGAATTGGTCATGATTTGAAAACGGCAGAATCGAGAAAAAAGTGGGCCGAAGATTTTGAATCGGCAAAACCGACGAAGCTCGAATTTTCAGGCGACGATTTCACAATCGTTGTCCCAGGTGTCGATGGCGAAGTTCGATTGGTCGCCTCAAATTTGACTGATGCCTCGAAAAAACGTATTGACATCATTCCCGGCCCGCCAGTCGGAATTTTGGAATGTAATGGAACCGAGTATGTGCGTCCAATTCTCGAAACACTTCCTTGGATCAAAACGTACCAGGAAAGTCTTCTCAGGCAGCCACGATTCGTTTTGAATGATAAAAAAACGGTTTTTCCAATTGAAGCGGAGTTGGGATCAGGCTCCGAACTATTGAAAATCAAATCCTCTGAGAGCAGTGGTGGTCAATACATTTGTGTAAACGAACCTTTTACATGGATGCTCGATGTTCAAAAACCGGGCAGTTATTATATTTGGGCGAAAGTAACAACAATTGACCCGCAGCATGATTCCACGTTTGTCACTCTGAGAAAAATGGATGATGAGTCGAACACAGCCATCGACTGGGAAACAGATCGATTTGATTGGCATTTGGGAGTGGCTCCCAAAGGGCGATGGACACGGCTAAATCAAGACACATCGCAAAATCCCGTCATCTTTTCGCTCGAAAAAGGGATATATCAACTCGTGATTGAACCGCGCGAAGAAGATGCGAGTATTGACCGATTAGTACTGACAAGTGATCCTAATTGGAAAGGAACGGATTTGATTGAGTGATGATTCAACAATTTTTCGGATGTTTTGAAACAGTAAAAATAAGACGCATGTTTCCCCATGTTTTTGCGCACGAATCATTCCGCCATTTCGGGCACATCTGATTAACAATTATTGGAGTTGTTTGCAGGTTTTATTTTTTTACTGTTTCTTATCGAATGTGATGAGTTGTTCCACGTTTTCCTCCATCGAGACGGAAATCGATTCCGTCCACAAAATCAGACTCTTTTTGTGCCAAAAACATGACTGATTCGGCGACATCATCCGGCGTTCCCCATCTTTCGGCAAGTGAATCGTCTTTCACTTTTTGCGTCCATTCGGGCGGCGCGGTTTTTCCCCAGCGCGTTTGAATCCATCCGAGTGAAATACAGCGAACGCGGACATCGGGTGCGAGTGATTCAGCAAGTGATCGACTGAATCCGAGAAGTGCGCCTTTTGCTGCTCCATATAATTGAGCCGTCTCGCCGCACCATCCATGTTCGACCCCATTCCAGCTAAATAGAAAAATAGTGCCATCGCAATTTTGTTTCATTTTCTCTCCAATATTGCGAGTCATTTCGATGGCGGAAATAACATCAACATCAATGATTTTTCGTAACTTATCAGAAAAAGAAAGCGATTTCGTATTCTGTTCCATCAAGTCGAGCCCGGCGGCATGAATCCAAATATCGACTTTTTCTGTTTGCTCGAAAATTTGATTCAAAAACTCGTTTCGTTCTTTTTGTATCGAAAAATCTGCCGCTAAATAAATTGGCTTTTTGGAGCAATCCGCTTCTATTTTATTAATTTCTATTTCAAAAATACTCGTATTGGTTTTATTTTTTGTCGCATCAGAAATTTTCTGTGCCGGAGAAAAACGTCCGACATGCAAAATTAGATTTGCTCCGCGTTTTGCAAAACGCCGGGCAATTGCACTGCCGATGTCGCCAGACGCACCTGTTATAACGACTGTTTTATTTGTCCACTGATTCGATTCAGTTTGTGTCATCATGATTTTGTTTTTGAGTTATAACTCTTCTTGCTGGAGACGTGAAATCCATGGCGACTCAGGTGAGAGCTGCATGAAAAGTTGAAAATGTTGCAGTGCTTCCTCTTTTCTATTTTGTCGTTTGAGGAGCAATCCGAGATGAAAATGGACATCTGCATAATCAGGGTGATATTTGAGCGCGCCGAGAAAAGCGGCCTCTGCATGCGCGAAGTCCC
>JBOFGF010000214.1:0-15572 GCA_051649005.1 Thermoguttaceae bacterium
CGTCATTGAAGGGGACACATCTAGTATTGTCGGCGAAGAAGGAAAGGTCATGTATGTCGGAGGCATCATTCGTCCAGAAGATATTGGAACAGATAATACAATTGACGGCAGTTTCGTCGCCGGTCTCACGGTGCGAGAAATTCCGAGCGGCGTGAGTTATGATTCCGTGCGTCGATCTTGGGGAACTCGATTAGTCGAACAATGGAAACCATTTTAGGAAAAAATGAGACCAGAGAGGGACGAGGCGTGCAAATCTTTTTTGCATCATGGCAAAATACAATATCAATGAATACCTTATTTGGAAATAGAATAATGACTACTTTTTTTCGATGTTTTGTATTTTTTGTTGCAATTTCTATTATCGCATTTCAGTCTCTCACAGCAGCTGAATTGATTGTCGATAATGTTGCAAGAATTAAAGGGCAAGAACAAACGACGATCTCTGGATATGGAATTGTGAGTGGTTTGTCGAGCACCGGCGACGATCCAAAAGCGTATGACCCGACACTAAAAGCGATCAAACGCACTTTGGAAATAGCGGGAATGCCACACGGCACAGAACGCGGAATAGGAACATCACGAAACAATGCCCTCGTTCGTATTACAGCGACAATTCCCGCCAGTGGAGCACGCGATGGAACACTTTTGGACTGCACTGTTGTTAGTATCGGAAATGCGAAAAGTCTCGCAGGAGGTGTCCTTTCAATTTCGATGCTTTCAGGGCCAATTTCTCGTGGTCCTGAAATTGACGAACCACTCGGAATGGCAAGTGGGTCTCTGACTATTGAAAATAATGCGTCATTGAATGTTGCCAAAATTAAACAGGGATGTCGTTTGACCGGCAACTTCATAAATCCATATATCGAATCGGGAAATATCACACTTGTCATTCATCAGCAATATGCCACTTCGTCGATGTCGTTCGACTTGGCCGAATCGATCAACAGCGTTTTCGGTCCCGATTATGGTGAAATTGCCAAAGCAATCAATATGAATTATGTGATCGTGAAATTACCAACAGGTTATTATTCCGATCCAATGAAATTTGTTGCCGATTTGACAGGAGTGCCAGTCGTTTTAACACGAAAACCACTTCCACGAGTCATTATCAATGAACGAGTTGGATTTATTTCCATCGGCGATGATGTCGAAGTTCTTCCGACTGTAATTGCCCACAAAAATATTGTCGCAGAAATTCGTCCGCCACTCCCCGCTGGTGTGCAAGAAATCAATCCGAATCAATTTGTAGATATTGATACGGAAACGAAATACCGCCAATTTATGGGAGAGGCAGTGACAAACCAAAAATTAAAAGCCCTCCAAGCTTCTCTCGATGCCGTTCGAGTCCCGCCACAAGATATGATCGAAATCATAAAAGGATTACAGCAACAAGGAAAAATCGTCGGCGAAGTGAAGTATATCGATTGATGTTCCCAGCGAGCCGGTGATGTTAATCACCGGATAATTGCCCAAATTTTTCATTTTTGTTACAAACATGTTATCATCAATTTCACCATCCAGTTCGATGTATGCGGCGCAGTCATCACTTTCGGTTTCTCCGAAAATCCCAGCATCGCTCCAGAAAACCGCTGCTTCTGCTGGTCAAATGCAGGCAGATTCGCGGATCGACTCATATCAGCGATCAGATGGAAGTGTGGCAACACGAAATGATTTGGCAAAAAATGATTTGGCAAAAAGTGATTCAGTAAAAAGTGATTTGGTAAAAAATGATTCTGCAACAGAAACTAACGAACTAACAGACGCAGAAAAGGCATCTAAGTATCGAGATTATGCGGATAAAATTCGCCGCGATAATGAAACGAAAGCTGAAAAGCCGAAAAAAGAACAAGTAATGGACGAAGACGAACAAAAATTCCGCGAACTTTTGCACCAATTTATTGGGCAAGTTTTGTTCGGCCAAATGCTTAAATCAATGCGAGCGACGCAGGAGCCGAATCCCTATTTTAATGGCGGCCGCGCAGAAGAAATATTTCAAGGACAACTAGATCAGATGTTGACAGACCAAGTCACAAAAGCCTCGACACAATCAATCAGCGATCCGATGTATCGACTGATGCGTGCGTCAAAAAGCTCAAATTGATGACCGACCGGACATCTTGAAAAACCGCATCAAAAACATCGATTTTTTTGGCATTTTGGCAGTCCCACTTGACAAAATCGCCTTTTCGGGTTTAATGTACGATTATCTTTGCGATGTATTCTCGTTCTCCCGCTTCTCCAAAATGATCGACTTTTTCACACAATAAAACACAATTGATCTCATGTCAGAAGAAAAGAATGACCTGCCCACTCCGCCGAAAACACGCGATCTACGAGATGTCCTAAATGAATTTGGACAACATTGTCAATTGATGCAAGACGAACTCGGAAAGGTCATTATCGGACAGTCATCAGTCGTTCGCCAAATTTTGGCCGCAATTTTCACTCGTGGACATTGTTTGCTCGAAGGCGTTCCTGGTCTGGCCAAAACATTGATGGTCAGTACCATTTCACGCATCTTGGACATTGATTTCAAACGAATTCAATTTACTCCCGATTTGATGCCATCTGACATCACTGGAACTTCCGTTTTAGATGAAAACGAAAATGGAAAACGAAGTTTCCGATTTGTACCAGGCCCAGTTTTTACTAACATTCTGCTCGCAGATGAAATAAATCGAACGCCTCCAAAAACACAGGCCGCCCTCTTACAAGCAATGCAGGAACGAGAAGTGACAATTGGACAAACGACATATCCACTGCCCGATCCTTTTTTCACAATAGCAACACAAAATCCCATCGAACAAGAAGGAACATATCCACTCCCAGAAGCACAGTTGGATCGTTTCATGTTCAACATAAAAATTGATTATCCGACATTATCAGAGGAAGAGCAAATACTGGCTTCGACGACACGAGGCGAAAAAGTCGAAATCAGAAAAATTTTGAGCGGCAAATTGATTACCAATCTTCAAAAATTAGTCGGCAGTGTCGCCGTGAGTCAATATATCATCCAATATGCAGCTCGATTGGTGAGAGCAACAAGGCCGCGAGACGATTCGGCCCCAAAATTTGTGCGTGATTTGGTCGATTGGGGAGCCGGCCCACGAGCAGGTCAATACTTGATTCATGGTGGAAAAGCACAGGCGGCGATGGACGGACGTTTTTCGGTTTCGATTGACGACATCAGGGCATGTGCGATTCCAGTGCTTCGACATCGAATCAGCACGAATTTTCAGGCACAAGCAGAAGGAATGACGAACGAAAATGTGATTGAACGTCTTCTAAAAGAAGTTCCAACACCACCAATTGAAAAGTTGGTCAAAAATTGATATAATTATTTCGTTTATTGTACATGTGCCAAAATCAAGACAATTTGGTATTGGTATTTGTACAGAGCCACTGCTTCATTGTGGCAAAAAGTTTATTCGGTTCAATCGGTTTACTCAAATAAGCGTCCATTCCACAGTCATAACATCGCTGCTTGTCTTCGAGCGTGACATTCGCAGTCAATGCAATAATTGGAACTCGCCGCTGACCAGTCTCATGTTCCCAGCTGCGTATTAGGAATGTCGCCTCATATCCATCCATTTCAGGCATTTGGCAGTCCATCAAAATCAAAGCGTATTTCCCTGTTCGTGCGGCACTGATCGCATCCCGTCCGTTTATCACGACATCGCAAGTGAATCCAGCCCCACGAAGAATGTTCTGAATCACAATCTGATTGATGCGATTATCCTCCGCGATCAAAATAGATGAATAGGATATGATTTTTTTCCATTCATCCTCTTCGAAACCGAGATTTTGCGACGTATTGTATTTATCTGTAGATTTGGATATTCCTGAGACAGTTGGGAGAAATTCACCTAATTTTGTCTCATTTTCTGGCAATTCGGTCAAAAAAAGTTGCCATTTATCATGGAAAATTTGCGTCATCAGTGTGTCAAATAGCTGCGAATAATATATCGGCTTTGTCAGAATCCTGCATCGGAGCGATTGGTCACTGGAAACCTGCTCTCTGGATGTCTGCTCATTGGAAACCTGCTCACTGGATGTCTGCGACTGTCCAACGAAGGAGACCATGTTGATAATTTGCAGGTTCATCCAATTTGGATTCGTGCAAACGTTTTCAATCAGTTGTGATGTTCTGTTTCCGAATCCTGAATCAATAAGGAGAATGTCGTAAATCGCATCAGATTTCCGCGAATGATCTATTTTTTCGATGATTTCGTCCAAAATTGCCGCTTCGTCACAGCACAGTCCCCAAATACTCAACTGGGAAACCAGCGAATCACGGAGTAAATCATTTGGAGAAGCGACCAGACATCTTTTTCCTTCAATTGAGAATGTGTCGTCCTGACTTCTGTGCGTAATTCCAACACAAGCAGGACCATCTGTCACTTCACATTTACCTTTTCTGGTCAAATGAACATTCGGATTTTTATTTAGATGACACTCTCTCACTTTTTCATCACATCCGAGTGGGATTCTAAACCAAAAGATAGAACCTTTTTCGACCTCACTTTCGACCCCTATTTCTCCTCCCATCAATTGTACGAGTTTCATCGAGATGGCAAGTCCGAGTCCAGTGCCGCCATAAATTCGTGCGCTGGAAGCATCGGTCTGCGAAAACGACTTGAACAGTCGATCCATTCGATCTTGTGGTATTCCAATTCCCGTGTCCTTAATTGCAATATGCACCCAAAGTTTGTCGTCCTGCCATGATTCTGGCGACACTTTGACATAAATTCCGCCTGTTTCGGTAAATTTGATGCCGTTTCCGATTAAATTCAGAAGAATTTGACGAATTCTGCCTGCGTCGCCGCGCAAGATTCGTGGCAACATAAATCCAAATGAAACGCAGAGTTCGAGCATTTTGTCTCGTGCCCGAGATGACAAAATAGCAAGAGATGATTCGACCGTGTTCAAAAGATCAAAGTCTTCTGTGACAATTTCGAATTTTCCGGCTTCGATTTTTGAGAAGTCGAGAATGTCATTTATCAGAAATAAAAGCGACTCACCCGAAACTTTTACGAGTTCGGAGTATTCCTTTTGTTTCGGATTCAAATTGGTTTTCAGGAGCAATTCGGAGAGTCCGATGACTCCATTTAGTGGTGTTCGGATTTCATGGCTCATTGTGGCGAGGAACTGACTTTTCGCCTTACTCGCCTCTTCTGCTTCGACTTTGGCAAGTTGAAGACGTTCGACCAATTTCATCCGCTCCGTCACATCAAGACAAATACCGGCAAATTGCACCTTTTTTCCTTCTGCATTGTAAATGGCAACTGCGCTGATATCTGTCCAAATTGGGCGACCGTCTTTGTGTTTGAGAGGAATGTCCAAACGAAACTCACCCAATTTTCCGGGAGTTAGCTCCGGCACTTCCGCTTCTCCAAATGTCATGTGATCGCGTGCATAAAAATCGGTGATATTCTTTCCTGCCATCTCGTCAATAGTATGTCCAAGAAGCTCAGAAAATGCACTATTGGTGTTCCAAATAATGCCATCATTTCCATAAAAAACAATTCCGACACTTCCATTTAACACCGCCTGCATTTTCGATTCGCTGAAATGCAGTTCCTTTGTACGATTTCGTATCGTCTCTTCGAGGTCTGCGTGATAACGACTCAGTTCCTCTTCCATTTCTTTGCGTTTTGTCACATCCCGCACAAAACAAATCGCAGCTTCGGGAATTCCAGCATCGTCAAAAATTGGATGGCTAAAATGTTCCAGCCAGATGCCTGATTTGCCATTTGTCGGTTCTTCATAATGAGTACTCATCGCCAATTTTCCGGTCTTAAACATTTCCGTGGCCGGACAGTTGTCGCATGGAACGTCCAAATTAGAAGTGACATAACATTTTTTGCCAACTAGTGGCAAGTATTCTGGATACATCTTCTCAAAAGCAGGATTCGTTCTAAGGACCGTGTAATCTTGATCGATGATGAACAAACCGTCTTGAATACCGATGAACATGTCTTCGACGAACGCCTCATGTTCGCGCGCAATTTTCTCTTTTGCCGAAGCTGCTTCAATGGCATTATCAATATGAATCCTAAGTTTTGCGGCCATGTCATCAAAGGCATCGATCAATTGAGCAATTTCCAAACTTCCCGAACGAAAACTGGTTACAAGATCGGAAATATTCGCATCGAGATTGCCATGTGAAACTTCTTCTGCAAAATCAGCAAGTCGTTTAAGTGGCTTTGTAATCGTTTTGGTGGCCAAAGAAATGACGACAATGAGAATGATTCCCCCTGCAATAATAGAACCGAAGCTGAATATCGCATGATGGTAAACGTCCATCAAAACACGGTATTCAGGGATCCGAACCAGCAGCGACCAGTTGGTTCCATGCAAAGGCGCGTAAATTACATAATAAAATTCTTGCGTCAAACTACTGTAAATACGAATCCGGCCAGAATGTGACGACTGAATATCTGGAAGGATTTTTTTCAGTTCCGATGAACCCCACAAATCAGCCAGAGTCAAAACATTTTCCTTCATTTCCCAGTCAACATTTGGTGCAATAATAATCTCTCCATGTTCATTTAGGAGATAGTAGTCATTGTCCAGTGTTTTGTCCGTCTGCCAGTTATACAAAATTTTTCGTATTTCAGTGAGAGCAAAATCGACAGTTGTCACGCCAGCAAAATTATCGTCGTAAAAAAATGGGACGGAATAAGTACACATCAAAATACCGCCCGCCATTTCTTCAAAATAAGGGGAAGACCAAGCAGGTTTTTGGTTAGTTTTTGGGACGACATACCACTCTTCCGCGATGTAGTGATATTCATTTGCAATGTTTTTGTAATGAAAAGTGTTCAGAGTCTCTCCAGTCTCTCCCGTCTCTCCCGTCTCTCCAACATCTCCATTTATTTCATTGTCGAGATTTTCAATCTGCTTCGTTTTACCACTGGAAAGTGGCTGAGATTCGATGGTTCTATAAAGATATGGGGCAAATAAACCCTGTTCTGCCGGATTCATGCCATATTCAAATGAGACCGAACTGCCGACGATATATGGAGCGTTCTCCAACATCCGCTTAATATATTCTGTTATTTCTTCTTTTTTAGTCGGTCGTGTTGTTTCGACAAAGTTGGCGAGTCCTCGGGCGGCAGTTTGTGCAGTGGCAAAAAATGTTTCGCAGTCCGAAGCATGGTGTGCCACAGCTTCTTCGAGCCACAGATGATTTTGGTTTAGTGCTGCTTTAATTTCCAAATTTAGTTGCACGACGGCAAATACCAAATAGACGATGATAAGAGGCACCAATGTCACCAGTAGCAATTTGGATCGCAAAGAATATCGATTCATTGATGTTTTATTTGTATTATCTGATGAAACTGAAATAAATTACTGAAATGAATTGTTGAAATCGGTTGTTTTTGTGATGATGCCAAATGACTATTTTTACTGATATTATTCTTCTGGCACGTTGCTTTGCAATCGAAATCGGATTCCATCACCGTCAATTTTAACATCATTAGAATCAAATGGAATTCGTACAATCTCGGCAACTTGCCGGAGACTTTGATCAAGTTTCGCAAAATGGAGCAAGTTTTTGAACGTGGCATTTTCATGTAAAAGCAACTCGCCTCCGAATTGATTACTGATAAAACGGAATCCGCCGGAGACTGGTTCGACATGCGGGAGCGGATCGAGAGAGCTGTCAGACTTTCCCGTCAGTTGCTCCAACCAAGCAGCAAAATAGTGTTGTATCAACTCGGTTCCAATAAATAATTCGCGTTTTGACACGCTGACATATCCGATTTCAGGTTTGAAGTTGTGGGAAGTTTCGGATTTTTGCTCAGGTGAAATTGGTTCAAAGTAAATACGCATCATGATCGGTGAAAATAGGTGTTTCATCGACGACTCATGTAGTTGTGATGGAACTGATCTGAAACTTATCTGTTCTTGGCCGAAATCACGACTCCACTGCCACATCGCTTTTGACTCACATGGTTCGATTTGAATCTGCTCCAGTTGCAGTGCCGGACAGATGCTGCACAATAATGCCGAAGCATGTTTTTTCGGTGAGAGCCGAATTTCTTCGATGCGTCCTTCCCCCTGATAAGTTATGACTATCGGTTCATGTCCATTTTGATTCGCCTGACTTAAATCAAATTGGAATGGCACTCGCCGCAAATGAGACATGTAAGAAGGCAAAATTAGAATACTCGCGTACTTATCAATATCCAATTCCGAGAGAGTTCCCCAAAAAGTGAGCATGGCAATAAAGTCGTGGCAATAAAGTCGCGCCGGAAGGTTCACTCGCAGACAATTTAATAAGCTGTAAAATAAAATAACAAACCATCCCGCTCTTTCCGGGCAACACTCCTTGAAAAGGGGGAGTTGTTGGAGGGGGCATCCATTTAGTATCATTCCAGAACTCCGAATGGGGTTCAAATGCACCGCCCGCCGGAGTTCAGAAGCACCGCCCGACGATGTTCAGATGCACATCCCGCCGATGTCTAATTTTGTTGCAATAATTGGCAATGTTATTTATTTACGACTCCTAATCTGTTTTTTGCGAAACTGGACTTATTCGATTACAATAATTGAGCCGACATCGAGAATGTCGAAAATTTCGATGGCATCTTTGTCGGCAAAACGAACAGAAAGGGCAAGTTGATCTTCGGTGATTCGCTGACTCATAAATCGAAGAGTGATGCCATTACTGAGAGAGACGACTCGATCACTTCCTGTTCCCGCAACTGATTGTACTGAAAATTCTCCTAAATAGGAAGACACCCCTCCGCCAATGGCAACAGGAAACCGACCGGCATATAATCCGCCGAGAATGAGGGTCATTTCACGTCTTTGTGTTGAAATGTTGGCATCGAATCGACCAACAACCACTTTTAACTTTGAACCAATCTCCGGTTCTGTTATTGCATCAATTCCATTTAATTTTCTCAGCAAAGCAGGAGTCATGGCAAATTTCTCGGCAATCAACTCAATTGTATCTTTTGGTTTTACAAGATAACTTGGTTCCAAAACATGCGTATCTTGTGCATAAATAATTTCCAGTGCAAGAATATCGAGCAGTGATGAACACATATCACGTTCTTCATTAGTCAATTTACTATTATCATATAAACGACTCAGTTGCATGAATGCCGTTCGTTTTTTCTTCATATCTCCTGATTCCATCAGCAGACGTTGTTCAAGAATCGAAGCGCGGACTGATTCACGAACTTTGGGGAATTTTTCGTGCATTTCCGCTCTGATATTCTCATCTTTGATCAAAGATTGACGTTGATTAGAATCGATTGAATTGTTTGTTTTTTGATTGCTCGTTTCAACACCAATAATGGTCGAACTTGATATGTAATTAGAATTGTTGGTGAGTGCAGAAAAATTATCTCGGGACACTGACGCGACAGCAGCAATACTTTCGTCAGTGGAATTTGGCGATGTGAGAGTCTCCATTTTTGCAGTCGCCCCGACATCACTATTTTCACTTGAAACTGCACTGACAGAATTATCAAGAGCTGCTTTCTGATTTGGCAAATAACCCAAATTCGGCTGAAAAGAAATAATCGAACCGATTTCTGATGGCGTGCCAATCGGCTCAAAAATTGGTGGTGTGCCCGCCGATGTCCGAATGGCAGTCGGTTTATATTCAATCGGAATCACGGCGTTTTTTGATCGAGCGGCACTGGATGCGACTTGTGATGCACCAATAGCAGAAACGCCGTTCGATGCTTCTGCTATTGCTGATTCTATTGCTGTATTTTCAGGAAATGCTATTTCGGGAAGCCGGCAGACATTCGATTGCTCCAAAGGAGCGGGCAATTTTTTTAATGATGCGACTTTTGGTCGATCCATTTCATGTTTTTTTTCGGCATTTTTTGGAGCAACATCGTCCGAGCTTAAAATGTTGTAAATTGTCATCTGCAATTCACGTTTATCTGAAACATTTAGTGAAGTAATGAAAGCCGCATCCAAACTTTCAGATTCATTTTCGGACAAATTTGAGACAATTTTCTTTTTTGTGGATTGCTCGGTCTGATTTGTAAGATCGCCAATATCATTTCGCCGAGCGGTCGCTTCTCGAATTAGACCCGAAACGTCAAATCCCTCCAGTGGCTCGATTGGAGCCAAAGAAGGGAATGGAGCAGCGTTTTCAATTGTCCCATTTGGGTTTTTCTGAATGGGAGTCCGTTCAATATCAGGAAAAGGAAAAGACCCGACTGCCAAAGGCAAAGTCGAGTCCTGATGTTTTGGTGGTGAGTTTTCGTGACTCAGAGTTTTCTTTTCAGAATCAGGCGGACGAGAATCTAAATGAACAGGTGGCTCAACTGGAACAGGGGGCACATTCTCGATTGTAGGTGACACATCGGCGCGAATTTTATCGGCAGTACCTTCATTTTTATCTTCATTTTTGGGTACATTTGACTCAAATTGCAGTGCGACACGAGACGCAGATGGAGCTGGCACAAACGCCGGTGCTTCGTCAATTGCAGAAAAAGCAACAAACGCCGGTGCTTCGTCAAATACTTTTGAATCAGAAGAAATCGGTGATTCAGTTTTGGCGACCGATGCCATGAAACTTGGAGCCGAATTAGAACCACTCAGCGAGCTGGGAATTGACGTTGCTCCAGTAGAAGCAAGCGATTCAGGAAGGCCTTCGACTGTATTAAGAACAGCAGAACGCTTAAACTCATTCGAAGTCCCCGTTTCGACCGAAATGCCAATTTCCGCCAAATAATCGAGATCAACATCTGGGACATCTAATTGCGGTGCTGGTTTCAAAAGGATATAAAGTCCAATCGCGGCAAAAACAAAAACAACGCAGTAGAAAAATTTCTTCAATCGCTTCACAATGACTCTCCATGACACCGAAAATGACACCATCCATGCTGTCATGCCGACTCCGCGTCGGCACAATTCCAATTATAACAAAAAAATCGGCTTTCTATCTAGTCCAATAATTGAAAAAAAGGTGATTTAGACCAGTTTTTTCGATTTTTTGCAAAAATAAACCGCCTTGTGACGAAAGGGTAAAATAGACGGGCACAAACTCGTATATTGACAGAAAACGATTGTGCCGGATTTAGATTTAGAAACCGTAAAAAATTATTCAATCGCCAAATTTCGCCTCATCGAGTATCGCTGACAGTTTTGGGACGATATTTTCAAGATTTTGTATCAATTGCGGCAAATTTTCATCGCAAAACGCCATGTTTTTTTCGCGTGCAGCCTGTTCAATTCTCGCAGCTTTCGACGCAAACACGCCAAAACCGGTTCCCATCAGCGCACCTTTCACTCCTTGAACGTAAACTTGAAACCCTTCCAAGTTTCGATTTTCCAGCATTTCTCGCATTTTCTGGCAGTCATCAGGAATGGCCGAGACCAACATTTCAAGTGCCGACATCCAAATTTCCCAGTCTTCTCCTGTGTTTTCCAAACCATGTTCGATATTTAGGTCTGGCAAATGTTCCATCAGCAAAGCCCGCAAATCATCTTCCCGTTTTTTCTTGGCATCGACAACTGAATCCATCGGCACTCGAGTTTTATACTTGTTCTTGGGGAGCCAATTAACTAAAACGCCATTCAATTCAATCTTATTTATCGGTTTTGAAATGAAATCGTTAAAACCAGCTCGTAAAAACATTTCCTTCGCGCCTTGTACGGCATTTGCAGTCAACGTGATAATCGGCTTCGTCAAAAACTCATTTCCCATGGCACGAATCAATTGCATCGCCTCGATGCCATCCAATTCGGGCATCATGTGGTCCATGAAAATTATATCAAAGTCCTTTTGTTGGACTAATTTAATCGCGGCTCTTCCTGAATCTGCTGTTGTAATTGAGATTCCGAGCGATCCGAAAACACCCGCCGCGACGTTTAGATTTATCATATTGTCATCAACGACGAGAATATCAGCATCGGACTGATAAATCAATTCATGTTTATCTTCAACAACTGTTTCAGGCGGCTGCCCCTCGATTTTAGGTATCACAAAAGTAAAAGTGCTTCCTTTTCCATAAACACTTTTAATGCTGATTTTTCCTCCCATAAATTCCACAATGTTTCTACTAATACTTAAACCAAGTCCAGTTCCCTTGTTGGATGCAGAGCTTCGTTGATCAATCTGAACAAATGCCTCCAGAAGTTTCGGAATGTCCTCTTCGCGGATTCCGATTCCAGTATCCGCAATTTCAAACTTCAGTTCTGTTCCAGTATCGGAAATAGTTAATGTTACTTGCCCACTATCTGTGAATTTCATCGCGTTTCCGACCAAATTCCAAATCACCTGCTTTAATCTGGTGGCATCACCGAAAATATATTTAGGTATTGTTCCCTGTTTGATGATTTCAAAACTAATCCCTTTTTTCTTGGCGATGAATCCGAGCGTGCTCGCAATACTTTCGAGCATATCGAAAAAGCGGTAATGTTTGGGAAATAACTCCATTTTTCCCGTCTCCAACTTTGAAAAATCAAGGAGATCGTTAATGATCGTCAGCAAACTGTCGGCGGATCGTTTGATGTCAGAAACGTAATTTGCCTGTTTCGTGGTCATTTTTTCTTCCATGAGCAGGCCCGACATTACGACGATGGCATTCATTGGAGTGCGTATTTCATGCGATATATTTGCCAAAAACTGCGTTTTGACTTGTCCTAATCGCTCGGCTTTTTGCTTTGCTTCAATCAATTCGGCATTATTCGCCTTCAGTACATCAGATGTCGCTCGCAAACTATGGGCATAATAATGCAGCCGCATATTCAATGCCACTCCGGCAAAGAAAAGAACCATTGTCGAAATGAAGAAAAGCGTCGGATAATGTTTAGATGTGTTGATACTTGCACACAACGATTGTGTGTCGTAGTCGGTGCAAAGTATCGCATCAAAACTTCCATCTGGTTCGAACATCGGGATAGAAACTGTGGTCCAGTTTCCCCACTCATCTGAAACTCCCTCGGTCTGAATGGTCAGTTTGTGATTTTGAAATGTCTCATTTAGTGCCCTGCTCAGGAGATAACACTCCCCAATAGCACAAAACCGCGAATCTATGCGCCGAACATCGTCAGCTTTTTCCGTGAGATTTAGGTCTGGGTCCATTATAAACATCGAATGTTTATCGTCGATGTATCGAACCGAATAAATGTACTTCGTGTATGGGCTTTGTTTGACACAACGTTCAATGAACCGAGCAATGGTTCGATAATTTGGGTGCGTCGTCGGCGTTCCATTTTCAGCACGAATTCGGAATCTCAGTGGAAAAACATTTGGTATTTCATCCTGATTTAATCCAAATTCAAACTCATCATTGTCGCCGGTGAAACATGTACTCCATCCTTCCACAGTATCATAAATATTCCCTTGATTGCACACCTCACGAGCCTTTTCAGTCGTTGGATTTTGCGAATTTGTTTTGCCTTGTTGGGCAAGTTCTTGGATTCGATTTTTGAACCGCGTCCATTGGAGCCGATATGTCGTCGCTCCTGGAACGCGGTTCCATTTTACACGAAATCTATTATTGTCGAGTATTAAAATGCTAAAATCTCCGGGAACCGCTAATTTTTCTGCGTCTTGTGAGTTGAATGGCGATTCAATAGTCAATTCCCCAATGTTTACGTTTTCAGATGGTATTTCGAGTGGCTTTGACCAGTCTGAAAAGATGCGCGGGTCGCCCTGCTTGATTTGCCAGTGTTCCATCTCTTGAATTGTCGTGGCGTAAGTTTTCGCAATATCGGAAAAAAGTTCCATCCAATGCCGATATTCCATGATAATGGACTGGGATAACATAAGTAAACCGATGACGACCAAGACAACAAAACATCCCCACAAAGTGGAGATATATCCCCAACTTCGACCTTCCCGAATTGTGAAGACGGTGAAAACCAACATGCAAACAAGCGGAACAATAAAAAATAGAAACAGATCGAAAAGATCGAACTGATTGAGAATTATTGCGGCATACGACATGATGACAAGGAAAAAAATATGAATTGATATAGACCGTTCGACACAACCAAGCAGAAAAACCACTGTTTCGATCAGATAATTTTAGTCTCCAAATTCAACTTCTGCAAGTATACAAGCCAATTTTTTTGCTAAGTTCTCAATATCGGCTATAAATGATGGCAGATGTTTTTCGCAAAAAGCCATATTTTTTTCTTGTGCCGCCTGTTCAAGTTGTGCGGCCTTTGGCACCATTTGGTCACATCCAATTCCGGCGAGTGCCCCTTTTACGCCGTGAACGGTAATTTGAAAGGATTCCAAATTGCGATTCTCCATTTGAGCAATCATTTTTTTACAATCGTCTGGAATTGCCAGCACCATCATTTTCAGAGCCATAACTAAGATGTCCCAGTTTCCACCGGTGTATTCCAAACCCAGTTCGACATTTAGTTCGGGTACATTTTCATCAAAAGCAGCACGGAGTGTTTCTTCTTTTTTCTTCTTCGCCTCAGCTGTCGAATCTTGTGGCAATCGAGTTTTGTACTTTCCTTCGGGCAACCACTTGATTAGTATGCAATTAAGCTCCGTCTTACTGATTGGTTTTGAAATGAAATCGTCGAGTCCCGATTGGATAAAAATTTCTTTCGCTCCCTGAACGGCATTGGCGGTCAGCGCGATAATCGGTTTGCTCGCCAATTCCCCTTCCATTGCACGAACCAATTGCGTGGTTTCGATTCCGTCCAATTCTGGCATCATGTGATCCATAAAAATGATGTCGTAATCGTTTTCTTGAATCAATTTTATCGCATCTCTTCCAGAATCGGTGGTAGTAATCGAGATGCCGAGCGAACCGAAAATTCCTGTTGCAACATTCAGATTGATCAAATTATCATCGACGACGAGGATGTTTGCATTTGATTCGCAAATCAATTCGTACTTTGTTTCGACATCAATCATCGAAGGATCACCGAGCATTTTTGGGATCGTGAAAGTGAACGTGCTTCCCTGACCATACACGCTGGAAACTCCAATAGTTCCTTCCATCAACTCCACAATGTTTTTGCAGATGCTCAGTCCGAGTCCTGTTCCTTTTATATGTGCATTGTTCTGGTGATCGACCTGCACAAATGCTTGGAACAATTTTGGAATGTCCTCTTCACGAAGACCTTTTCCCGTGTCAATTACATCAAATTTCAGGGAGTCTCCGAGATCGGAAATTTTTAGAGTGACACATCCATGATCGGTGAATTTCATCGAGTTTCCGAGCAAGTTCCACAGAACTTGTTTCAATCGAGTAGCATCTCCGAATAAAAATTGTGGAACATCACCATGTTTAACGATTTCGAAGCTGATCCCCTTTTTCTTGGCGACAAATCCGAGCGTACTTGAAACATTTTCGAGCAGTTCCTCGAAGTTGTAATGTTTTGGAACCAATTCCATTTTTCCGGCTTCGAGCTTGGAGAAATCGAGCAAATCGTTTATGATCGTCAACAACGTGTCAGCGGAGCGTTTTATGTCGGCGACATAACTTTCTTGTTTTTCGGTCATTTTTTCTTCGAGGAGCAGCCCCGACATCCCGACAATCGCATTCATTGGTGTACGAATTTCATGCGACATGTTCGCCAAAAACTGCGTTTTGACTTGTCCTAATCGCTCCGCC
>JBOFGF010000215.1:0-5148 GCA_051649005.1 Thermoguttaceae bacterium
ATTGAACAGCAACGAGAATCCGTCCTCGAAATGATGCACCGACTTCGCAGTGACATTTCACCAAGATTTTTGAAAGATGGAATTACTTTTTCGTTTCCGCGTGGTACATCTTTGCCACTTTCCGTTTTGATTGATGATGCCAGTCAATATCGAGGGAAAGCCTTTGAATTGGAAGGAATCGTTGTTGGCGTTCAAGAGCATAATTTTAATCCAGCAGAACGAAAAGTCTTCGGAATTCCCTCTTTTTTCACATGCCAATTTCTTGTTGCTGGAAAGGAGCCGGTCGAAATAATAACTCCTTTTGTTCCGTCAATATGGCAGAAAAACACCCCAATTCGAGAATCGGCGGCGACTATTGGAATTTTTATCAAACAAATCAACTCGACAGATTCTGGATTACTTTTCACGGATGCAAAAACGAAACAACAATCAGAAATAACCGATTTTGCACACAAAAACAGCTCGGATGTGTCAGAAGAAACAGGGCAAATTGAAACACCGAAAGCATTTGAAACATCTGCAAGCAAAACAGATGTTTCAACAAACATGACAGAATCAGAACCGACAAACGACGAACTCTTTACAAAAAGGGAGAACATTCCGCTTTTTGTTTCTCCGCAAATTCGCTGGTATCCAGACACCTTTTTGGGACATCTCGGTTTCGATGTCGGATCGCTGGAACTTGTTCCAGCACTCCGAATTGCCGACTTAAAAAACGAGCAGCTTGATATTCCGTCATTCCTAAAATTACAACCACGTTCCAGTATTATCGAAAGAGCATTCAAGTTTTCAGTGGCAGATTGGGAGCCATTTTATGGACTTTTGAAAGCTGCCGCCGCGACTCCGCCCGGACTAATTGAACAAGAGGCACGCCAAGAACAAAAAAATGTCGGAAAAGAGCATTTTTCATCAGCCGAACTATTTAATGATCCCGCGCGAACTCGTGGCAAACCCGTCTTGTTGAGTGGAGTGGCAAAAAGAATCATTCCGACTTTGGTCGATGACCGAAATGTGCAAGAATTATATGGCATCGACAAATACTTTCAAATTTATCTTTATACAGACGATTCACAGGGAAATCCAATTGTTGTCTGCGTCTCTTCACTGCCAGAAGGAATGCCAGTCGGCTCAAATTCCGATTTTTCTGAACAAGTAACCATCGCTGGTTTTCCATATAAACTTTGGATTTACGATTCAGAGGCGACCGACGCAGGAAAAGAAACGCCAAAATTGAATTATGCACCTTTAATCGTTGGAAGACAACCAATTTGGCATCCAAAACCCAAACCTAAAACGCCGGAATCGCAAGAAAAGATGACGTTTATGACGACCGCCGTCCTTCTCGTTTGTTTAGGAATTTGGATCGTTGCTCGTCGATTCAAAACAAGCAGGTCGATTCAGTGGAAACAATAAAGCACCGAAATCATCGCTGATGCCCCAGATGACCCACAAATTTTGATAATAATGATAATTTTGATAATACTGATTGGTGGGATTGTACAATAACATATTAACAGTTACAATTACGAAACTGTAATTGATGTGAACAAACTCGTTTTTCCTCTTATTTTTCAATTTTGGAGATTAGCTATGATTATTAGACACCAATACCGTTCGTTGTTTTTGTTGATTTTTGTTTTGCTTGCAAGTGGAATCATGGCACAAACGACTCCAAAAAATGAAGCGGATTCATATCCACTTGTCGTACCAGCAGGAAAAACCGCAAAAGAATTAGTCGAATATGCAGAAAAAGCACTTCGTGTTCCGATAAATGCAAAAAATAGAGACGAAGCACTTGAATTCATTAACAAACGTGCCGCATTTGCATGTGATGCCGCCGAAGCAGCGATGAAAATGAATCCTGAAAAGGAAATCATTCCGAATGTGATGATGATGAAAATGGGCGGACTCCTTCATTTTGCTGTCACTAACCAGCCGGGAGCAGGGGAAAAATTAGATGACTTTTTAGTGGAAATTGACCGAGTACTCCCCAATTCTCAGGAATCCAAAATTGCTCGATTGCTTAATTTGCAACGAATTGCTGCCCCGCTGGAAACGAAGCCATCCATTGAAACATTTGTCAAACTCAAAAATGCTATGTTTACTCTGGTTCAGCAAGAACCGATTGGTTTTCCACCAGACATAATTTCCACGGTCATTGATTTGACACGACTGGGAGCAGACTCACTCAAAAAACCGGAATTAGTCGATCAAACAACGAAAGAACTCGAAGTTATTCTACAAAATTCGAGCAATCCAGCTTTGAAAGAAATGGCGAAATCAATCCCAATAGTGGCCCGAACACTGGGAGTCGAATGGAACATCGCCGGATTGACTCTCGATGACAAATCCATTGACATCAAAAATTTGCGTGGTAAATATGTTCTAGTCGATTTCTTTGCGACGTGGTGCGGACCGTGCATCGCAGAAATTCCAGCATTAAAAGCAATCTATGCAAAATATCATGACAAAGGACTCGACATAATCGGAGTCGGGCAGGATGATCCCAAAGCATTAAAAGAACTCGTCAAAAGAGAAAAAATTTCATGGCCAATTATTTCGGAAGAAATGATGATGGCAAAAGGAATGCCCGCTCTCAGCGAGACTTTTGTAATTCAATTGATTCCATCCGTTTTCCTCTTCGATCCTGATGGAAAATTGATTCTTTCTGATGCACGCGGAGAAAAACTGAGCAAAAAATTGAATGACATATTTGAAAAAACAAAATAGTCAATAATTTGAGTGCAATAAACAGCAAAATAATTAAAATTCTTAAAAAATTTCTCTCCTTTCAGACGCACAAACAATATGAACACAACTCTGGTTTAATGAACTTATTATTTTACTGTTTCGAAAACGCCGTTTTGGAATCCGAACGGCAAATTACCGGCCGCCGATAGAACAAATACTCTATTTTTTCACCCCACTTAAATATGCGATGCCCTTATTGCCACCAAGACAATGATCGTGTGACTGATACACGCACCAGCGACGATGGATTTGTAGTTAGGAGACGAAGAATTTGTTGTGCATGCGACAAACGATATACAACACATGAGCGGGCAGAAGCCACTGAGGTACGAGTCATAAAACGAGATGGGAATCGAGTTCTGTTTGACCGAAACAAGCTGCGAGAAGGAATCGAACGTGCCTGCTGGAAAAGACCGATCAGCGAATCACAAATTTTGACTCTGGTGGCAGAAGTGGAAGCTGACATCGATTCAGCGTTCGAAACAGAAGTCGAAAGTCAATTTATCGGCAGTCGAGTTATGCACTATCTTTATGAACTCGATCAGGTGGCGTATGTGAGATTTGCCAGTGTTTATAGACGATTCACTGGAGCAAAGGATTTTGCCGAAGAAATAGATGGAATGTTTCGGCATTCTTCCGATTTGTCTTCTTTTCATGCCGCTCCACGTCCACAGAAACTCCGCTTTCCAAAAGCAAAAAAACGTGCCATCACCGATACTCCCGATGATTCAGAAAAATAAAGACGAAGTAACAGCAACAAAAATGAATCATTTCACAGATGTCGTTTCGAAAAAGCGGCGTATGAAGCCGAGCATTTTTTGATATTGGATGCGAGATAATGAAAAATTTTTGCGGGTTCGTAGATTCTTTGCGAATTCGTAGATTCATTGTCCATTGATAAGCGTTTATAAATATAAATATAAATATCGCAACAAAATAGATGCCAGCAATGCGTGTTGCCGTCGTGGAACATGGAAATGCCGCCGAACAGTGTTCGTTTGTGCGCCAAAATAAATTTATTTTTTGAAACGGTTCAGTCTGTGCTGAATCTATTTTTTACCATTTTTTCTTATTGTCCACGAATCAATGTTATTGCCCACGAATCCATGTTGGATTGGAGACATCTGCTTCGACTGACGTGTTTGGCGGCGGTAAATTATCGAATTGTGGAATTACCGGTGCTGGAATATCAAAAGCTGAAAGAGTTGGCTTTGTTTCTGGAGATGAGCGTTTGTATGATGTAAATGATCGTTTCGCGGAAGTTGGCAAAAAAGCGACAATGCGTCTGATTGCTGGCACACGAAGACCAAGTTGGACGGCATGTTGTTCGACCATCATATCAGGCAACATGTTTCGTGAACGGAATTTTGTTGATTCTGAGAGTGGAAGCGAATGAAGAGTCGCTTCAATTGCAATCGGCAGTCCCTCTTCTGACAGACTGTCCCACGAATTTTTCCAATTTGTGCCGTCAAAGTAACGAAAACAAAATGTAACAATTTCAGATGCCTGCATGAAACTTCCGACCGGCCCAGGTGCATTCAAGTCGAGGGTTTCAAAATTTATTTCTCGTCGTTTTAATCCTGTTTGAAAATCAAACTCATAAAAAACAGTTTTTAATTCGGCAGCATTTGGGCGAAATGAAGGTGATTCTCCAAAAAACGCACTCTCCGGCTCCGTCGTTCTCACTGGTACAAATGGATTTATTTCGAGGACATCGAGTCGCAAATTTGTGGCATTTCCACTGAGTCCGAAACGTCTCACATCATCATCGCCGCGTGCTTGCTTCAAATTTGGATGAATTGGGTCTTGAATCGCAGCGCGCAGATCATCTTCCAAAAGCTGTGCCAGTGACCGCACCAATTGCGATTGCTCTGCTAAAAAAATCCCCTGATTTTGCGAGCGAGAAAAAAGAGACATGAGATTCCAAAGAATTCCCATCAATACCGCAAAAAGAGACATTGCCAGTAGAAGCTCCATGAGAGTGAAACCAAAACATGTTCGGCATCCACTCTTTTTTGCACATTGGAGAGTCATAAAATATCACTTTTGATTATGGGGCACCTCTAATTATTCATTGGAACGCCTTCGGCTCGCCGAAAAACCGCCGACTTACGCCGGCGGCTCGCCGAACGAAACAACCGCTTTCTGCAACAACGTGCAAAACATCTGTGAAAGCGGCAAATTTTTTATTTTATTGATTTTTTTCCGGTTTTTTCGAGAAGAAATCCTTTGAAGAAATATCCATGTTCTTCGGAAACACCAAATAATCCGGCTGGCCCGAAATAGCCGCGCACATCTTCAAATGGCGGAAGATTTTTGCCGTCAATTTGCTGATGACGCGGTGTTTGGTCCTCCCCATCAGGGACAAAAAGTGAATTTAATACTTTTCCCAAAATA
>JBOFGF010000216.1:0-2355 GCA_051649005.1 Thermoguttaceae bacterium
TGTTTACAATTTCGATGTTTAGCCCGTTTTCGCAGAAAACGGTTGTTTACAAATTTTTCACAAAGGGAACTAATAATGCCAACGAATTTTATCGCAAAACTCTGCCAAAATGTTAAAATAGGGGGGGGGGGCAATTTGAGCCGCGAACTCCGTTCGCGGGCCTTCACTCTTGTCGAGCTTCTGGTCGTTATTGCAATCATTGGCGTTTTGATCGCCTTGCTTCTCCCCGCCGTACAAGCAGCCAGAGAAGCCGCCAGAAGAATGCAGTGTACGAACAACCTAAAACAACTCGGACTTGCCGCGCATAATTATCATGATATTCACATGGCACTCGCGCCCGGTGCTCTCATTCCCAAAACAGTCGATCAAAAAGATGGAGATTTCAACAATATCCAGATCGGTTGGCCTGCATTTCTTTTACCTTTCATGGAGGCGACGCAGGTTTATGACTTGGTAGATTTCAATAATGATCCATTCATGCCAATTGACAATGTACAAGGTAATTGGAACGGAAAAACCGCCGCTGGAACCCCAAATCCGAAACCCAACGAGCTTGCTTCGACAAAAGCACCTGCTTCGCTGCGATGTCCTTCGGTTCAGCCACATTCCATTCCGGGTGCTGTCAAAGACTATTCATGCAATGGCGGCATCGGAGATGGATTACCCGACCGGAAGGTAACTGGTGGTGGCACAAAAGGTCTTTTTCACCGAGCAAGTGGTTATAATTTTGCGGCAGTCACTGATGGTTTATCCAATACAATCATGTTTTTGGAATCGGCGCATTTTAGACCCCAAGTATCTGGAACGGCAATTTATAATCCATTTTTTTACGTCTTTCATGCGAGTTATGGATATTCGCTGCAAGCGAATGGCGGGGCTTTAATCATCAATGCAAGCAACTCAAGCAATGCCGATGATCCTTGCCGGACCGCTTATGGAATGCACACCGGCGGTATCAATATCGCGGTCGGTGATGCTTCGGTTCGTTTTTTACCGCAAACAGTCAGCACTGGCGTTTATCAAGACCTATTAAATCGAGAGGATGGCAAGTCGGTCACATTCCCATAATGTATCCGTTCACGGATTTTACCGTCTGAATGTCGTGAAAATCGCCTTATAAATATACTATCCACATACAAAATATAATGTCCTTATTGCAATTTGAAACGACAGTCAGACCGGACGGGACGATTATGCTGCCTTGTACAAAGGGCGGTGCAATGGCGTTGACGAATCAAACCGTCCGAGTCGTCGTCGAACTGTCGCCGCGCGAAAAACCATCTGAAAAACGTCCCATAAGTTTTTTTCTGAAACATGCAGCCGGAGTTCTCGAAGGAAAGACACTGGACGAACTCGAATCTGCCAAAGTTGAATCGAGATTGGAGAAACACAAATAATGCGTCATGTTCTTATTGATACGAATGTGATTTTGGACGCATTTTTGAAACGAGAATCATTCTGGGAAGACGCTGAAAATGTTTTCCACGAAATTGAGTCAGAAACCTGTATTGGGTATGTTTCTGCGACAACAATTACAGACATCTATTATGTTCTGAAGAAGTACATAGGAAGTGGTAAGGCGAGGCAACATCTGCAAAACTTGGTAAACAGCATGGGAATAGAGATACTTGCCATTGACAAAGAAACAATTTTGGGCGCATTGAGTTTGCCAATGACGGATTTTGAAGATGCCGTGCAAGTTGCTGCCGCCTCGCAAAATGGAATCGGTGCAATTGTCACACAAAACACACGCGATTTTCGTGATGCCACGATTGATGCCATGACACCAGAGCAATTTTTGTTACAGTAACTCAAAAAAGTCGGCGTTCAGGAACGAATCCCGAATAAACCCGCCAACTTACGTTGGCGGTATTTTTTTATTCCGGTGCTCACGCACCGGCTCGAAGCGTCGGCGGCTCGCCAAACATTGAATGGATGCCCCATAATTTCTCATCTGTTTTCAATTTTTATACGATACTGAAAAATGACACTCGGAATGTCACTTGAAAGTTTTATTGAAACAATAATGAGATAGTCTCGATTCGGTTTTGGAAATGGCAGTGCATCTCTGTCGTCGAGAGCGAAACAGAAATTATATCCGTCGTCATCGAATGGCCAATTTTCGTTTTTCAAGAGCGACTTGGAAAGCACTGCGGAACATTCGAGTGGAATACAATGATGATATTCTATCGGAAAACGAACGGCGGCATCAAAATCATCGAGTCGATAAATCGAATAATGGATTGCTTCGACAATTTCAGGCGTAATTGGCGAATTATCCGCAAAAGCCAGTCTCGCCAAAAAGAGAGATGAGCCATTTTCCGTTGAACGAGCCGCCGAAGTCATCGTCCCATT
>JBOFGF010000217.1:0-8666 GCA_051649005.1 Thermoguttaceae bacterium
TCGCCTCCGCCAGTTCAGCATCAATGACACCACGCGGATTTTGTGGAACGGAAATGGGACGCACTGGAATTGGATTCCACGCAGACCAATTTTCGTCACGAAAAAGAAGATCGCGTCTCCCAGCAGCATTGATGAGATATAATCCATATCCATTGATGGTGTTCCATTTCGTATCTGGATTAAATGCAACGAGAAATTCCTCCGCACTTGCCGTTTTTGCTCCGAGTGGAAAGGGATCGGCAAACAGTGGGCCGGAGTCCGTATTTCCTCTCCCATCTCGACTATAGTCGGTTTGCAGGCAATGTTTTTTCACCGATTCGTGTTCAAAAAGTCGCACAAAAGGTTTCTCCTGCTCGGGTTTTGTCCATCCCCACTGATATTGCTGATCAATTTCCGGTGTGACATATTGAACGCCATCGACGGTGCGGCGGTCCAATTGCGTATCTACTTCGAGCACAGTTCCGACACCGAGTGGCATGTGTGGGGCACCAACACAGACGAATTTTGTCGGCTGACCTGGAATTTGTCTGGCCATATTAAACACGGAAGGAAATGAGATGTTGGTGCCATAAATCTCGCTTGAAGCCGTGCCATCGGGATTCACCGCCCAGAGACCTTTATTTGTTACAGAGCCATTATCGACATATTCCCAGCGAGTATACAAGATGCGTCCGTCTTCCATGACAGTCGGACAAGTTTCCGAAACAGAATTATCCGATAATTTTTCGATAGTACCATTTTCGTCTGCTCGATATAAAACGGTTGCTGTCAGATAATCAGGCCCATCACACAAAATTCCATGTTCGCAGCGAGTCGAGACGAAAACGAATCCGCCGTTTGGTAAATAAGCGGGGTGCATGTCGTCGGTGTGGTGCATATATTCGCCCGGTTTGGGTTCTTTTCGCTGTCGATATTTCCTGATTCGAGCTTCTTCGTCGTCTGGAGGAAAGGTGAGTTGACGCAGTCCACTGCCGTCGATGTTGACTTCCCAGATGCGAAAACCTTCGCCGGGCTTCGCTTTGTAATCAAAGATGACTTTCTTGCCGTCGAAAGAGAGACTGCATCGTCCGATGATGCCTTCAATGAGTTCGGGAACGAGATTTTGAATCGAACCATCTTCGAGAGAGAGAAGGCACAGTTCACTTCCGAAATAAACGGTGCCATCAATGAAGTCGGTATAATAATGAGACGACTGGAGAGTCGGACGTTTAATGAAAAGAATTGATGAGACATCAGGAAGTAATTTCCGCAGTGTCGATCTTGTTGCTGCCGATTCGTTTTCAGAGCAATGTATCATGGGTGTGGAAAAGACAATGCCGATACTTTGAAATAAGAGCAATAAACAGCAGTATGGAATCAATTTCATAAAATGGTTCATTGAAAAGTGTCCCCCGTGATGTGTGGTTTGTGGATGTGAGAAATGTCATAATACCGCCGACTTACGCCGGCGGCTCGCCAAACGCCGGCGGTTCGACCACAATATCGAGCAACGTCGCCCCGTCATCGCTTTCTCGAAAAATGGTAATTGCTTCTATCTCTGCCGGAATCAATAATGTATCACCGCGATTCAACTTTTCGTTCTGAATTTTAGTGTCATCGTGTCTCGAACTATTATGCGAAGCTGTTATTCTCACACTTCCACTGAGCACCGACAAAATATGGCACTGATTGTGAGAATGTAAAATAGATGAATCGTCTATTATTATTCGATTCAATGAAAAGTGGGGCGAATGAAGCAGCGAGACTGATTCTGCGGAAACCGAATCGCATGGATGACAACGTGTAATTTCTGGCACAATATCCGGCAATGCACGGAGACCGTTTTCGATATTCAGTGGACGTTGGTGCCCTGTTTCGTCCAGTCGGTTCCAGTCATGCAGCCTGAATGTCATGTCACTATTGGTTTGAATTTCGGCAATCAATATACCTGGTCCAGCCGAATGAATCGTGCCCGGTGGAAGTGAAAAGACATCGCCGCTCTGCACTCGTATGCGATGCAAAAATGACTCAAATTTGCCTGCTCGAATGAGTGTCGCAATTTCTGCTTTCGGCATTGATGTTTTTGGTCCGAGCCAAATGAAACTTTCCGGTTCTGCATCGACAATAATCCACGCCTCTAATTTTCCTCGTTCATCGAATCCGATTTCAGATGCAAACTTATCATCGGGGTGAATCTGAATCGAGAGTGGATGCGAAACATCCAAGTATTTGAAAATCAGCGGAAATCTTTTTGGAGGTTCAGTAGAATCGACGAAATTAGCCCCGAACAATCCGCATGGTTTGTGTCGAACAACATCATTCAATAATTTTCCGCGCAGCGGACCATTTTCAATTACGCTGAATCCATGTGGATGGTCACATACGTCCCACGACTCGGCGATTCGACTGTGTGATTTTGAAATGGTCCGATTCAAAAGACGACACAGTCGATCTCCTCCCCACAATTTTTGTTTGTAAATTGGAGTCAAACGGAGCATATAAAGTTGCCGGTTCCAGATGGATGCGTCGTTTTGCGAAGAATCGTCTGACAGAACAGGAAAAGTCATCATGAATTACCGAGTCATTGCTTTTTGCATTATGGAAAAGATGTCGCAGTCTGAAAATTCCATTTTGTCTTTGAGTAATGAAGCATCACTGGAGATCACCACTGTTTTTTGCGATGAGTCTCGCACAGGAGCACCGTGTGAACCGTGAATCAACGACGCATCAAGTGGAACGGACATCGTGGCTCTGTCAAAAAAAAGTTCAACTGGGTCATATCCCGGCTTTCTATGAATATCGACCGTTTTTGCATAATCTGGGGCTTTGTCATTCTCGTTCCAAAAATAGTAAGATTGCCAACTTGTGGGTTTTGAAATGAGCACGATTTGTCCACTGCGCGGATGATCTAAGTCATATCGAGCCAAGTCCTCTTTTCCGACAAGAACTTCGTCAATTTCCGATTCCGCACGAAATCGGTTTGCCACCGCATCAATCAATTGCGGGGAATTGTCATTAAAAAAGATGTGAGAAAATTGGTGATCGCACAGTGCAAAAGCCCTGCTTTTTTCGGGCCGAAACATTTCTTTGCCATCTTGTTCTTCGATTGAAAGAAGACCGAGTTCGCGCAAAATGCGATTCGGATAAATGACCGAATCAACTTCGGTCATCGCATACTCACCAGCAATCAGCCACGTCGGTTCAATGTCGTAAATCGCCGAAAGTTGTTGCCGCATGGAAGCCAAAAGGGTGTCCAGCTCAGCGAGATCGTTTTGCAACTGTGGGACATTCGGGCCAAATTTCTGCGGCGTATAATCGAGACGTGGAATGTACACAAACAAGAAGTCTGGCCGAAATTCTTTTGCTTCCAAAATGGCCGAATCGACAATCCATTTTGAGGCGGGGAGACCGGCAATTGGCCCCCAATAATGTTTGACTGGAAAGTGATCGAGCGAATCTCGCAATTTGCCATAAAACGAATAAGGGCGAGTATAACACCAGAGTGACTCGCTCCCATCTGGATTGTGAATTGGGGCAAAATTGCACACATTATCAGCGGAGCAGTATTTACTCAAAAGAGCAAACCAAACGGCACTGCGCGGCACAATTTGCTCTCCTGTTTTCTGTGATTCCTCTCGAATGACATCCCAAATCTGTGGTGATTCGATGCACGAATTTGGAGAAGTCCACATTTCAACATAAGGAATTCGTTCCTTTTTGGGCCACATTGGCGGAACATTGCACGGGTCAGATTGCTCCGATTCTGAAACCGTTTTGGGAATTGAGAATGGGCGACCTCTGAACAGAGAAGCATCCTGAATATAAAAACCATTTGCGATGACACCATGTTTATTGGGTCGTTTTCCGGTCGTCATATTCGACTGAACAGGACATGTAACAGCGGGAAAACTGGGAACGAGTGGGGCCATTTTTCCGGCGGAGGTCATGGCACACAAACTCGGAAGTGCGGCGACATCTTGCTGGCGAAGCCCAGGAATCGATAAAAAAACAAGTGGTTTCATTACAATATGAGAGGCTCGATCAAAATAAACATCAAAGAATTGCCAAAGAAATACTCGTCCGAAGTATTGTTGTAATGTTTTTCGGATGCAGAGTATTTTTTGTCAGCACCATAATTTTCGATTTTAGCACATGCAATGAAACTATGCAATATGGCATTTTGACGAATCGGAAGGGAATTCAGACCAGTAACAAGTTTTCGCTTTTAATGAAATTGGCAAAATAAAAGCCGGAAAGGAGGTGCGAAGCACCGCATTGACGGTTAAATTGCTCCACATGAAATACTCGTCTTGCCGAGATGGTGCAAAATGCTATAATTATCCTGATAGACATCAAAAAAATTATCGTTTCTATCAATCTTTTGACAAAGCAGAGCATTTCTCATGGATCATCATTTTTCAGATATGGGGATCACGTTCGACGACGTGCTCCTCGTCCCGCAGTACAGCGAGATTGTCCCATCACAGGTCGATCTGAGTACAAAATTGACGCGCAATATAGCTCTCCATATTCCACTGATCAGTTCACCGATGGACACAGTCACAGAATCGACAATGGCCATCGCTCTTGCTCAGGAAGGCGGAATGGGAATTATCCATAAAAATCTTTCTATCGAAGATCAGGCCGAAGAAGTAGCCAAAGTCAAACGGAGCGCAAATGGTATAATTCGACATCCAGCGACACTTCCTCCGACTGCGAGTGTTCACGAAGCTCAAATGATTATGGAGCAGCAAAATGTTTCGGGAGTGCCGATTGTCGAACCAAATGGAAAATTGTGCGGAATTTTGACGCGGCGAGACCTGCGCTTTCTTGAATCGCGGGAAATCCGAATTTCTGAGGTTATGACCGCCGGTCATTTGGTTACTGCGACCGGAAATGTGACCCTCGATCAGGCTGAAAAGATTTTAATGGAAAAAAAAGTAGAGAAACTCCTCTTAGTTGACGATTCTTACAGATTGACGGGGCTAATCACAATCAAAGACATCGACAAGATGCGATCTTATCCACGCGCCTGCAAAGATGGGCAAGGAAGATTGAGAGTGGGAGCCGCCGTCGGTGTATTCGATGAAGAACGTGTCGAACGCCTCGTACAACAGGATGTTGATTTGGTCGTCGTGGACAGTGCGCACGGCCATTCTTCAAATGTCGTGGAGACGATTCGATTATTAAAGAAGCGATTTGATATTGATGTAATTGCCGGAAATGTGGCGACCGCTGATGGCGCAAAAGCTCTTGAAAAAGCGGGAGTTGATGCCGTCAAAGTCGGGATCGGGCCAGGTTCCATTTGCACGACCAGAGTGGTTTCGGGGGTCGGTGTTCCGCAGATCACCGCTGTTTCGGATGTCGCAAAAGCACTGCGCGGAAGTGATGTGTCTGTCATCGCAGATGGCGGAATCAGATATTCAGGGGATATTACGAAGGCGATTGCTGCTGGTGGACACGTTGTTATGCTCGGAGGACTTTTGGCGGGACTCGAAGAAAGTCCGGGCCAATTGATCTTGTATCAAGGTCGTACATACAAAAGTTATCGAGGAATGGGATCACTGGGGGCAATGGTAAAAGGTTCCAGTGAAAGATATAGACAAGAAAAAGGAACGATTCCAGACAAACTTGTACCAGAAGGAGTCGAAGGACGTGTTGCTTACAAAGGAACGCTCGGACCATTTGTTTACCAATTAGTTGGTGGACTTCGGGCCGGAATGGGATATTGTGGAGCGGCAACAATTGAAGAACTTCGCACGAAAGCGAAATTCATCCGAATTTCTCCCGCAAGTGAACGGGAAAATCATCCACACGACATTGTTATTACGCAGGAAGCACCAAATTACAGTAGTGAATAGTAAAATGTGATAAGTGTCAGTTGTTAGTGAGTAGTTATCGACGAATGTCTCTCATTAGCAAAAATTCTTCATTAGCAATTGACAACTAACCACTGACTGCTAACCACTGAAAAATTACTATGATTTCACGACATCTTTTGTTTGCCGCATCATTGACAGCAGTTTTCACTGCATCGCTGACTTTCTCCGTTTTGGCTCCGGCTTTTGCACTGGGAGCGGAAAAAGCTCAGTGGAAAAATCAGACAGAGGCCACCTCAGCATCTTCCGAATTAAAATGGGGACAGCCGAAAACAAAATCAAGTCAGGGCGCGACTGCTGCAAAAGATAAAAGTCAAGAAATTGGCGAATTGCGTGAACCAATTCGACTTGCTGGTCTACAACCAAATCGCATCCAGCAGGCGAATCACATCCAGCAGGTTCAGTACAATCAGCCGATTCCGGCTCCGCGATTTCCGGCCCCAGCAGTTTCATCGGGAGCGATTACACCGCCGAATCTGCCTGCTCCAATGACACCAGCGCAGCAGGACTTAATATTCCCAGAAGGCCGACCGACGAGCAACACTCCGCCGGCTGGTTCAGTAAATATCACTTCTGGAATAAATGAACCTTCGCCGTCTAGTTCGCCAATTCCAATGCCAAAAGAGTTATTGGAAGCATCGAAGCAACTTGAAAACGCCGAAAATGAGTCTCTCGTTCCGGCTCCTGGTTCGCTCCAAAACGATTCATTGCCAAACATTCCGGCGGCACCACTTCCAGCGGAGCGCCTTCCAGAAGGACGCGGAATTGGTGCTCTGATTCCATCGACGAAAGATATCGTTTGTCCTGACACGGCTGGATTCAAGTCGATCAAAGATATTTCTTTCGACATTAAACCGATGCCTGGAACACTTCCGAAAGAATGTCCACTTATTACGACACAATATCTTGGTCGCCATTTCAATCGCACCTGCTTCCAGTGGACCGCATCTGCACTTGCGACAAAAGGAGCATATTTCGAGAACGCACAATTGGAAAGATACGGACACTCTGCTTGTCCGACATTGCAGCCCATTTTTTCGGGAGCACGCTTTTTCCTGACAATTCCAATGCTTCCTTACAAGATGGGATTGAATCCACCGAACGAATGTGTTTACACACTCGGATATTATCGGGTGGGAAATTGTGCTCCGTACATGCTCGATCCGTTTCCGATTTCAGTGCGAGCGATTTTGTTTGAAGCCGCCGCAGTTGGAGGAGCTGTCGCCGTCATTCCATGATTCCTTATCCGATTTACACCGGCGAGCCGCCGACGTTAGTCGGCGGGTTTTACACACAAAACCCGTGAACGGATACTTTTTTTCTAACAACAGAATCCCTCTCGCGTCCTTGTTTTGAAGGGAATGAAAGGAGTCGGGGCGACTGGATTCGAACCAGCGACCTCTGCGTCCCGAACGCAGCGCTCTATTCCAGGCTGAGCTACGCCCCGATAAACCCACGCAGCAGAGAGAATTGTATTGTATGTGCGGCAAAAGTCAATCCCCCCCCAGACCTGTTTAGCTCGCTTTCGTAGCTGTTTAGCTGGTTTTCGTAGAAAACTGTTGTTTTCTTCGGCGAGCCGCCAACGTAAGTTGGCGGGTTTTTTGGCAACAATCGCCAAAAAAATCGCCGAACAAACCCGCCAACTTACGGGAGAACTAAAATCAAAACGTCAACCAAGCGTACCACTCAGGAATTCCCTTGATCGGATCGAAATAGCAGGCCAAATAGGGAGCGCGCTGGTCCGATGGCCGCCATCGTGGTATCTTTTCCGTCCCGTCCAGGAATGGCACATAATAGAACGGAATATCGAGAATCGGGATGAGCGGTACTTCTTGAAGAATCTCGGCAGTGACAAGTTCGTCGAGCTGTTTCGGCAACTGGCCGTGCTCTTTTTTGTACAACATCAGTGCCAATTCGATGATCGCCCCGCGACGTTCCAGTTCTTGCACGGACATGACATCCAGAAATGCCGAAGAGTTGCCCAGCTGACTCGTCAGTGCGAAGTGCATGTTCATCCCACGTTGCCCCGGCAACAGCTGTTTGTATATCTGATTCACCGCATCTTTCACTTCTTTCCAGTTCCCCTTTTTGTCGTGCAATAATTTTTCCGTTTGTTCGGCACGATGTGAGTTAAATTGAAACCAATTGTCGAGGTGCCGCAAAACACGCGTCCGCTCCCACGGCAACCACCGGAAAATGGCGAGCATTAAATCATACTCCTCGTGCGCCCATTTCGGGGCATCTTTCGGCAAACCGGATTTGGCAATTTGGCGATCAAATTGATAGGTGGATTCAATGGCTCGTTGTTGATCGTCCAGAATAATTTTCTGCGACTCAAAAAAACGGATGCCATCTTTCAAAAATTGCAGATCAACCTTTTCGAGATCAATCGGGTCATTTCTTTTCTCCCACTCATCTCGGGTGTCATTCGGCTTTTCGATGCGCGGGAGAAGCTGCGTGATACTTTGCCGCCGGACAGTTCCCAAATGGGCATAGTATCGAGATTCGTTGAGTAATGCCTGCTTTTGCAATTCCTGCGCCATTTCACGAGAAACGTCTTGCTGGACCGCCAGTCGATTGATTTCCGCATTTTCAAAACGCGGCTCTTGTTGTTTCAGTATTGCATCGGTTCTTCGTGCGATTTCAAGCACCCAGTCATCATAACCCTTGTCGGAAAATCGGGGCGGTTGATCGAGCAGACTCGGATCGGCGAGTCGATAACCGAGATCGACGACGGGGAGCGTATAAATCCGGTAAAACGGAATAATTGTACAAATCACGAGAAGCGGCAAAACGAGGCAAGTCACG
>JBOFGF010000218.1:0-9979 GCA_051649005.1 Thermoguttaceae bacterium
GTTCCGAGCCAACTTAACGACGCATTACTCAAAATTGCTGACTTGGACAAATTAGACGAGCTTTTTGATTTCGCTCTTGATTGCCAGACGCTGGACGAGTTCCAAAAAGGCATGTAAACGCAAAAAGCCGCTCGGCGAAATGAATCACCCAGCGGCTTTTGTCAAAATTCTCAAAATTATTTTTTTCGTAATCTCGGAAGTGAGTGAATTGCTTCAACCTGTGCCGCTTCATCAATGTGCATATAAACTTGCATTGTCAACTCAATCGTGGAATGTCGTGCCAAAATTTGAGCCGTCTTGGGCGACACACCAGCTTTGCCGAGATTGCTGATGAATGTGTGCCGCAAACCGTGAAAATCAGCGAATTTCCCTTCGCTATTGCAATATCGTAAGAAATCTGACTGCTCTCGCATTTGCTGTTCTTCCTCGGTGTCAGCTTCGGCAATCCACTTTTTGCGGGCTGTTGCCAAGTCGTGTTCTATCATTGCAGCGGTGTCGCGGTCAACGCCGCCGGACTTGCCGGAGACAGGCAATAAAATCTCCGACGCAATTGACACCATTTGTTGCATTTTCAAGAAAGCTGTCAATAAATCTGGTTCCGAAACAACGCCGCCGAACCGTTTTTTGACAACCCAGTTCAAAAAGTAGTCCACCAAGTCGGGATGCAAAACCTGTGAATCGTGCCGCCTTCTTTTGGAGTACGCCGCTTGAATGCGTACCGTTGGTGTCGAGGAGGATAAATCGAAACTGCGTAGTGTCAAACTTCCAAGTTCCCCTTTGCGAAAACCTGTCCAAGCCCCTAAAATATAGAGCATGGCACGGTCGGCACCACTTAATCCAACAGCAGGTCCGCCCCGTTCTGCCGCTTCTATGAGGCGGTGAAATTCCTCGTCGCAAAGTGGTCTGCGGTGGTGTCGTTGGTCCACTTTCGCATTGAGCGTTTTGATTCTTGCAATCGGCGACTTAACAAGCCTGTCCGTTGCAACAAGCCAGTTACAAAAAGTCTTGAGAACTTTGAGATAATGATTACTCGTCTGGATCGAAAGCCCCTGCTCATTTCGCAGATGCGTTAAAAACATTTCGACACCAGAAGCGGTGATGTCCGTGATACGACACCACTTGCCAAAAGCAGTCGCCTTCTGAATTTTCGTGACACTTTCCGCAATGTATCGGTTGAACGTCGCGGAGAACGAATTGTCGGCATTGACTGTGCAATGTGTGAAGGGGCTACGATTTGGCACCATAGAAAAATTACGAATGGCGGTTGAGCGTTTACGAAACAACCGCTTTCTACGAAAGCGGGCTAAACAAACCCGCCAACTTACGTTCGTGGCGGCCACTTTTATCTCGCGTCATATTGGCGTATAATTATATGGGGCATCTTAAAAATAATCGAGCCTGTTTTAACACGAATGATTGATTCCATGACATCACGTTGTTTATTTATATCGTTGATACTTTTTTTAATCCCATTTTCTCTAAAAGTAAGTGGGCAAAATGAGGGTGCCACCTCATTCGATAAAACATCTTTGGATCAATTTTTGTCCCCGACATCCGTGTCAGATGGCAAATCGCCGATTCCGAGTACGGTTCGATATCGACGCTGGCTCGCCCCAGTCGATCATTTGAATAACTGGCCATTTGAAAAGACCAAATACGTTCAAATGAAGCGCGATCTGTTCGAGCAGTGGGAGTCAACTCTCCGAAAAAAAGAAAGTGGTTCAGGTGATTCACAATTTGCTGCAAATTTGACTCGCATTGTTCTTCGTGGCCGATTGGAAGGCAAACAATTGGTTTCCGGCGAAGGTTTTTTTGAATTTCAAGACGATTTGCTCGAAGTATTTTCTGATTCATCCACAGATAAGGCATCGGGGCAATATCCGAAAAAACTTCCACTTTCTCCGTGGCAATTGCCGATCACAAATCCACGATTCGACGATGACAAACCTGCCATTATCGCCCAAGATGTTCATGGCAGCCTTCAACTGTTTTTTACTGATTCACAAACCGACGCGACCAATTCCGGCCCAAATTCGACTAATCGTCGTGTTTCATTCCAATGGACGCTTCGACCGACGTTCCTTTTTTCAGGCGATTTGCTTTTCGATTTTCAGCTTCCTTCTGCGGCAAGTTTTGAAGTGATTCTCGATCTTCCAGAAAGTTATATTCCTTTTAGTCCCACTGGTTTTGTATTGCGGCAGGACAATGTTTCAGGGACATCCTCAGATTCGGCATCTTCTTCGGAACAGAAACGGTGGCATATTCTTTGTGGCAGTGGGCCTGTGCGTCAAATCAAATTGGTTCCGACTTTGCCGGAAAAAAAGCGAACACCACTCGCATCTTATCAACAAACGCTCCTTTATTCGGTTCGTCCACAAGGTCTGGAAGTCACCTCAAAAATCACGTTTGACGAAACACGATCATTACCAGAGAAGCTTTCGTTGTTCGTTGATTCACCACTTCGCATTATTGACATTCGTGCCGGCGAAGAATCGCTTTCTTGGTCAGTAAAAGGAGGTTCGTCTTCAGAAACCACCACACAATCGAGTGGCGTGCCAGAAAACGCTGCATCATCAGCGTCGTCATCAGCATTGGTGCGTCCTTTTTCATCAGATGTGCGAGAAGAAAAAGGAAAATTGGAAGTAGTGGTGGATATTCGCACTTTGATTTCACGGGGAAAACGTGAAATACAAATAATCGCACAATCGCCACTGCCAGAAGGAGCATTTTGGCAATTGCCTCGAATCCAACTCGCCGCATCACAATGTTTTTGGACGGAAACCAGATGTGGTGTGGTCATAAATACGCCGTTAATATGTCGGAAAATTTCATGTTCAAGTGGTGGACAAGTGCTTCCATTAACGTCGTATGACCGCACACAGCGGGAAATTTTTACGTTCCAGTTTTTTGCAGAAAATGCGCGAGTTGGACTTCATGTGACATCACTTACACCTCCTGTTTCAATAAGTAGTGTAACTCAAATTCAGTGGGGGCAAAACGACATTCGCGGAACAATGGTGGTCGAATGTAACAAAGACGGGGAAGACTGGTATTCGCTCGAATTTCCAGTCGCTCCAAATTGGACAATCGACGCGCTCTCTCCTATTGAAGATCAGGATTCAGCTGTTTCAATGAAGGATATAATGAGTTGGGAAATTGTAACACAAAACGATTATCGTATCCAAGAAAACTCTAATACACACGCAGCTGACACATCGCTGCTAATCGTTCGTCTCAAACATCCTATTCCGACGACGATTCCAATTCGATTCCAGATAACAGGTCGATTTCTTGCGGGCGATTCAGGAGAATGGCATCTTGGCGACTTGGTGCCACTCCGTTTTCCAACACGTCCAGAGGGAACTCATCACATCGCATTTCTCTGGGAAAGCCGTTTTCAGCTTCAATACTTGGCTCCATTTCCACATATTTCATCGGTCGATTCTGTTCCTAAATCAATACTAACCGATTTGTTGAGCGAATTGGCGGCAGAAGACATGGTGCCACTGACAGACCAAACACAATCGCTTTTATTCCGACTGAAGCAATTGCAGCCGAACTATCATACGACCTCGCAAACGACGGCGACACTGGAGCGTGATCGCCTCCGCATTATCTCTGCATTTACAATTTATCCCCATGATTCTGCGGTTGATCGTGTATTGATTCAGTTCAAGCAGCTTCCGACGACGATTCCGATTGAATGGACATCACAAAATACGAGTAACCCATTTCAGGTCAAACGCCTTTCTGCGGAGCAAATAGAATCCCTTGCTGCAAATGAATTTCGTCAGATCGAAACGAATCAAGAAGGGGATTGGTGGGAAGTTCGTTTGCGCACTCCTCAGTCTCATGCTTATACGATACAAGCTGCGCTTACATTGCCGCTTGATGAAGAAATAGCAATTCCCCTCACACATTTTCCTTTGGCAGTCGCACAAAAATCGGATGTTTACTTTGATGCTCCCAGACTATTTCCGTATCACATTATTGAATCAAATTTGAAATCTTTGTTGCTTCCTGTTTCAGACAATTTTCATTATCCTACAACTCGGGCAGCATTTAGATATGACACAGTTGGTCAGGAGGAATTGAGTGCATCGCCGTCGCTGTCGTTAAAACGTATGCAGCCAGAGGAAATCCCGCCATCGACGTGGTGTTGGTCTTTGCAGCTTGACTCCATTTATGAAGCGGACGGCGCAGTGAAAAACACAGCTGATTTTCATATTGAAAATCGCGGACAAGAATCATTCTCGGTTTTTTTACCAGCCGCTGTTGAGCGAGAGCACATTCTTGCCGTGTGGGTCAATGACCAACGACTTCCAATATATGCGATTGAAAAAACGGAGGATACTTCCATCGCTGATGATCCGTCTTTTGTTACAATATGGCAACTTCATCACGATGAAACCGATTCAAAAGAACAGCAGAATCTCTCTTTGCAAGTGCCATTTCCAGAGGGAAAACGGTTTGTTTGTGTCTCCATTGAATATACAATAAAAGAAACGCCGCTGAATAAACGCACACAAATTATCCCATGTTATCCATCTGCATCTATTCCCATTTTAGATGCCCAGTGGATGACTTGGTTTCCAAAAGGATATGAAATCAGCAATCAAAAGCCTGTCCTGTGGAATGTGGATTCAAAAACGATGCCACGATCAGACGGAAACACATTTTGGACTTTATTGCAGCGGATGATTCTTAAACCAATTTTTCCTTTATTCAATCGAGGCACAAATTGGTTCGCATCCAAACAGCATCAGGCAATGATGCAAAATATCAGCCAACTTTTTTTTGATGCAATTGATATGAAATGGAAAGGCATTGCTACAAAACGAAAGGCGACTGGAATGACACTCACACGATTAGAGCCATCCAGTGATCGAGACGAGCAGGCAACAAAGCCGACTTGGGGAAATTTGTTTGCTGTCGAAAACATCTTGAAAGATAAAATTTTGCTCCATCAACGAAGCACTCCTGCATTGTCGTCGCAGGAAATTGATTCACTTGCATCATTATCGGTCTCTATTTTCGTCGATGCAGACGCTCTTGTGCAACTCGGAATCACTCCGACAAAAGAGATTGAAATTGATGCCACGACATTAAACACTTTCAATGTACATGATTTTTTTAAGGAAAATGGATTGATACTTTTAATGGGGCAAACCACGACATCTAATAATATCGAAGAATACACCTTTTATGTAACATCAATCCAGAGTGCGGCATTATATCACCAATTTGACTCCTCCGATTCCGAAAATAATGTACGATATTTGCACGCTCCAGTATTGCAAAATCAATTTACTGAAGTTGCTGAATCGTCGTCACAGTTATCGGAACAAAAACCAAAATGGATATTATGCAAAGACTGGCAAAATTCCACCACAGAATCGACGACTGTTTGGAACCCGCGAACTTTCCGAAATCAATGGACTTCAATTTCGGGACATTGGTCGGCCATCAAAACTTCGCTGAAAGCAAATCAAACTATTTATATCACCTCCACTGATGTGATGACATCATATTATTGGTATACCTTTTTAGTAACTATTCTAATTGCAACAAGAAAACCATTGTTTTCGCCGGCCATTTTATTTCCGCTTCTCTTTTTTACCGGTTTCCTCTCGTGTTTGGTGTCATCGTATTATGGATACATTATTTGTGGTGCGTTTTTAGGTCTTTTGGTTACTTCAATTCTGTCGATTTTTTATTATTGTACTAGAAAGTCTCCATTGTTAGATGGCATCGCACCACTGAAAATAAATACAACTGACGACTCAGTTATACTAAAAGCGACGGCTCAGTCTGCGCAAATGGCCATATTCATAACAATAATGTTATTGGGAATTTTATCAAATAGTGGAAACACTTCGGCATCTGCGGCTGAACCTCCGAATCACACCACAAATGGAGTACCAATCCATGACATTAACGACTTCGCCGATCAAAAATCGTCTTCTGCTGCGAACTCACTTGGAGCGTCTGCCGAAAATCGAGAACCATTTCGTGTCTTTTTTCCCACTGATGAACAAAATCGAATAGTCGGAAATACCGTCTGGCTGCCAGAAGAATTCTTTCGTGTATTAGGTCGCTGGACATCGCCATCAGGACTTCCTGAAATCGGAACAACATATCACTTCATTCAAGCACAGTATCAGGGAGCTTTGTTATTCAACACGCTCGCTAAACAGTTTGAACTGAACGATTTCAAGGTCGTTTTCAATGTTTTATTAGAGAATGACAATGCCACTTTGGTTTTACCGGATATGCCGGTCAGATTTGACGGAATTCTCTGGAATGGAAAGCCACTGCTTCCTTCTTGGAAAATCAAGGATTTGATGGTCGATTCACCAACTGAATTATCTTCTGATGCCAAAATAGTGCCGTCAAAACAACGCGAATTGATTCTAAAAATCGAAAATGAAACGCCCGGCGTTCATGTCTTGGAAATGAGCCTGTTTCCACAATTGACGAGATATGATGCGGAGTCTCGAATCAGCTTCGATATTCCACAAACGCCAAATACAACTCTCCGTTTAGTCACGACACCAGACGCACCTGTTCTCAGTGTAAATAATGCCAAAGGAGCGGTGACTCCAAATTCTGTTTTTTTTCCGACATTTTTAGCGCATCTCGGTTCTGTTGACACTCTCAGTATTTCCTGGCCGAATGAATTTCAGAGACGCGAAACCGATGTAAATCAGGTCGAACAATTTTTTTGGTTGCAGGCGAGACCAAGTCAAGTCGAAATTTGGATGACTTTTCAGTACCAATTAAAAGGCGAACCTATTCATTCGATTGATTTAGTTACAGATGCTCGGTGGCAATTGTCAGGTCGTTTTCATTGCAAAGAAACCCCGGTCGCTTCGATTGAAACCACCGAGAGAATGATGTCAAACGAATATCTCGATTCCGCAGAAGTTACACGAATCACTTTGCAAAATCCTGTGAACGGCTCTTTGACGATCCAAGCTGGATTTGTCTTGAAAAATTTTAATGGAATGGGACGTATTCGTTTGCCAAACATTCATGCCACAAACTCACGAATTTTGAAAACACAATTGGCTATTTCAGCAGACCCTCGTTTAGAACTGGATTTGCCCCCACAATCAATCATGCGGGATCGTTCCCCTGCATGGGAGTCGCTTTTTCTAAAAGGACCACTTGAATTACCACCTCTGGCTGAATATGATGTCATACAATTTGATTCAAATTGGACAATCGGAATTCGCGCACGATCTACAACATTGAATTACAATGAAACTAAATCTTTCTATTTTGACCAATTTCATTCGACGGTCTCGTTCATCGAAGAAATGAAAACGGAAAGTGACATTTTGCAGCAATCATTTTATCTTCCTGAGTGGGTCGAAATTGATTCCATTGAAGTGAGAGACTTGAATCGGAATCTGATCGAAACACGCTGGAACGAAACTGGAATTTCCCAACAGTTTGACAAATCAATCTGGAAGGAATACTTACTTTTTTTTCATCGCCCCATTTCCGGTTCTTTCCTGTACAACATTGATTGTCACCTGCGAGAAAAATCATTTTCACTTCAAAATACAAATGAAAGTGAGTCCCGTTTGCTGCCGAGTCCTTATTTTCCAGATGCACAATGTCATCGGCAAACGCTCCATGTTTTTCGGGCACCATCTGTGCTGGTCAATTTATCTTTCGCCTCATCACTTTGGGAAAAACTAAGAGCAGTACCAATATCATCAAAGCCAATTGGGACCTTTTTTCCTGTCGGAACTTGGGTGAGAACGCCTGCTGTCGATAATTCATTAGAGTTGACCGAAGTTGTTCCTGATTCAAAATCGCCATCTGTCGATGACTCAAATGATACGAAATTTGGAATCTCTCACCCAAATGAATTACAAAAAAATAAGTTTGCATTAGTGCAAAATTATCCAAAAGTTGACGGTGAACATCAAACTTGGCTCCGTCGAAATGAAAACATTGATTCCTGGGAAGTTGTGTTTGACTTAAACTGGAACATTCAGAATGGCGAAATCGAAATCATCCGAATTCTTTGGGACGACAATAATGGAGACGTGGAATCTATTTCTCCGAATATCCCATGGAAAATCGAGCAACACAAAGGACATTCTTATCTCACTTTATTCCCTGAAACTCCACTCGTCAATTCTCAGCGCATTCAGATTAGAACCACTTTGCATCCGAATCGTGGAACTGTGCGAATGCCAAAATTCGAAATCGAGTGGCCTCAAAATGTCTCTGCAAATATCGAAAATTTCTGTATTCTGCCAAAACATGATCTGGGCCAATTGCTCACTTGGAAATGGAGTGGTTTAGAACCCCTTTCAGCACCGCCTGCTGCCATGACAAATCTAAATGACGAACCCGATCTCCTTTGGAATCCACAAACAGAGTGGCTTTTGCATGTCGCTGATCCACAATATAGTGCAACAATGATTCAGGCAAATGCTTTTCCTGTTGCCACTTGTTATGATGTTGATCTATTTGTTCAACTCGATGGAACTTTATTCGGAATTGCTACTGTTGATATTAAAGATATTGGACAGGACGGAATTGTATTAACACTTCCACCAAGTCTCGAATTATTACAAACCACTTGGTATAACATCGTTTCAAAAGGAACAAAATTAGGCGAAAATCAATGGCGACTCGATATTGGAATCAGTGATTATCCAGTGCGATTAGAAATCATATTTCGTGGACATCTAAAAGGAATTAGCCAACTTTCTCCAACATTTCGGGCCACTTCTAACACCGACCCAAACGACAACATTTCGCTTCAAACATTTGTCAATGGACAATATGCCTGTGTTATTGCACTGCCAAAGTTAGAAAATGTCGAAGTACATGAAACGATTTGGACTATCTCTTTCGAGGCTCTTGAAAAAAACACGATCCCGCCAATCGAATTGATTGCCAAACAGGATTTTTCACATCCCGACCACAATACCATTCTTAATTCAATTCGCGCTTTTTATGGAGTAAATGAAGTCTATTTGGGAATTCATCGTCCAACGACAGGCCAACTTGCGGAACTGGTAAGCCAAAAAATGTGTCTATTGAGAATGGACAATCTGCTCGCTGTACTAAAATCCCTCCCCGCACCACTCGCAAATAAACAAGCCGATAACTACAGATGGGGAGAACATTGGAAAAATCAATGGAACTCACTGACTGCGAAAATCAACATTAGTAACGAAAAATCCCCATCGGCATCGCCTGAAATGGTCGATGTACTCCCTTTTATCATTGTGCCAAACGAAAAAAATGCACTAATCGACTCACACGTCACTCTCCTCGGTGCGCAAAATAGCTCTGTTGCTTTCCGCGCTCTCCAAGCTCGCTGGAACGACGAACTCGAAAAGGCAAAATTGAAAAAAGAAGGCGAAATAACTTCTGCTCCTCTGCTTTATTGGGCAAATCTTATGACGCTCGAACGAAATCAAACCGCTAAAAATAGCGTTCAGCTCAGTGGATTTTTATCTGGACCTCTCACAGAATTACGATGTCAGACGCATCCAAATCCATATCGATGGCACGCAAAATTTAACACGTTATTCTGGTTTCAAACTACAATGACGTGTTGCTTTTTTATTTCGATTATTGGATTTCATCCACTTCGCAAAATATCTCCACTCCCTTTCTTTTGGAGTGCCATTTTCGGACTCCTGCTCTGCACCATTTTGCCGATGGTCGCTTTTCTCGTTTGTGCCGGAATCGGATTATTGACGGCACAACAAATGTATATGCGTGTCCATAAAAATAAATTACGCAAAATTTAACTGTGGTTCTGTTTCCAATACCGCTTTCATTTGGCATTTGTTTTTGCGCAAAAAATAACCGCCGAATCATCACTTGCGTGTGACCGGCGGTTCAAATTCGTTCTCTGAATAAACAAATGTTCTGAAATAAACGAACGAAATCAATTAGCGTTTCACAATGACCGACAAACCACCGGAAATCTGGTCTT